>CAYWKZ010000021.1:0-30798 GCA_964459115.1 uncultured Leptolinea sp.
CCTATAATCCCAACTTCTTGTTTTTTGTTGCTGTTTAAATATGTCAATAATATAAATAGGCCGGGCCATCGACCCGCATGACGGGAGCGGGACCGATGAGCGTAACGCTGCGGTCGGAAAGATCGACCCGGTAAAGGAGCCCCTCCGCAGTGCCGTCATGACTGACAATACCGTTCAATCCAACGCTTATCTGTGATGGAACATGCGCATAGGCAGCGGCAAGCTCGCTGTACGGCGTCAGAACGGCACCTTCCGGGATCCCGGAAACCGGCACCGGAGAACCGAAATAAGCCCAGCGTTCGGGGTCATAATCCGGAGCCTGGCAGCGGTCATCCGCGAAAGCCTTCAGTTTCCATGTTCCATTGGTGAATTGAGCTTCACAGAAACAGCAGCCCGGGGTATGAACCTTCATCAGTTCGCTGATGGGTAATCCCAGCAGATAAAGCCGAATCAGGCGCAGAATCAGAGCGTGAGCGACGATCAGCACGCAGCCGTCTTCCGTTTCGAGATCCTTCATCAGCTTCGAGACCCGGAGAAACGCGTTTTCATAACTTTCTCCGCCCTGTGGGTGAAAATTCTGAGGCTCATGGTAAAAAGCATGCAGCAGATCCGGCGGCAGCTCCTCCATGATCAGCCCTTCTGTCTGCCCGAGGTTGACCTCCCGGATCCGTTCGTCCGCTTCGGGTCTTACTCCGGTTCCTTCGGTCAGGATCTCCGCGGTCTGCATTGCCCGTCCCAGCGGGCTGACATAACAGCGGCTGAATTCCAACCCTTTGAGCCGCTTTTTCAGCTGCTGTGCCATCTTCACACCCCGCTCTGTCAGTGGAGAATCATGCTGCCCCTGGATGCGGTGAGCCAGGTTCCATTCGCTTTCGCCGTGCCGTGTAAAGTATAAGATCATGAGTTCATTATAAACCTGTCTGTGCGGCTGTGCTTCGCTGATATTGATTTTTCACTCCATTCCTGATAAAATTACTGATCAGAGATCACAGATCATCTCTTTCAGATGAGAAGGGAGTGTACCGATGGAACTTTATCACGGCGATATTGTATATTCGGAGAGCAGCGAAAAACTGAATGTTTTTGAGGACAGCTATCTTGCCGTCGAAGACGGGAAAGTGGAAGGAATTTATAAGGAAGTTCCTGAAAAATTTATCAACGTTCCGGTGACCGATCACGGGAGAGGGCTGATCATTCCGGCGTTTTCCGACCTGCATGTCCACGCATCGCAGTATATCCAGCGCGGGATCGGCATGGACCTGCTGCTGAATGACTGGCTGAACATCTACACCTTCCCGCAGGAATCCCATTTCGCCGATCCGGAATATGCCGGGCCGATCTATGAGGCCTATGTGGAGGATATGATCCGGAACGGGACGTTTCATGCCGGCATCTTCGCGACCATCCATCGGGACGCGACAAACATTCTCTTCAAAAAACTGGAGGAAAAGGGGCTGTGGGCTTATGTCGGCAAGGTCAACATGGATTTCCAATCACCTGAATATTTATGTGAAACTACGGAAGAATCCTTGCGGGAGACGGAAATCTTCCTCGAAGAGCACAGTGGATCTGGAACCGTCAAGCCGATCCTGACCCCAAGATTTGCTCCCAGCTGCAGCCGGGAACTGATTTGGGGTCTGGGAAAGCTCGGAAAGAAATATGGTGTGGGTGTCCAGACCCATGTGGTCGAATCCCGTTGGGAAGCCGGTGAATCCCTGAGGCTCTTCCCGGACTGTGCTTCTGACTCACAGATCTATGAAAAGGCCGGGCTGCTCGGCAACGGTCCCTCGATCTTTGCCCACGTGATCTTCCCGACCGAAGACGATATCCGGGTGATGACGGAATATAACTGCGTGGCAGTCCACTGTCCGGAAGCGACCAACAACGTTATTGCCGGCATCATGGCTGTCAAATGGCAGCAGGATCGGGGAATAAACATCGCCCTCGGGTCTGATATCGGCGCGGGTGTCAAAAACGGTATCTACCGTCAGTGTGCCGCGTCCATTAAACTTTCGAAGCTGAAGGAATTTTATGAGCCGGAGCAGGGAAAGACCATCGATATTACCCATGCCTTCTATCTGGCGACAAAAGCGGGCGGACAGGTGTTCGGAAAAGTCGGTGTCTTTGAACCGGGCTATGTTTTCAATGCGCTCGTGATCGACAACATCGAGGACGCAGGGCATCCGATGACTCCCGCTCAGCGTCTTGAGCGCTTTTGTTATGCCGGAGATGACCGCAACATCACGCACCGCTACCTGAACGGAAAGAAAATCTGATTCAATACGGAGCACACGGGGACCGGCGTTTGCGTACCTGTCCCTTTATTTTCTCATCTCGTGAAATGCATCCACGTATTCCGGGTAACCCGGCGCATAGAGGTCGTTGGCTCGCGAACGGATGAGTTCGGCATATTCATGGGAGTTTGTGATCCTGTGGTCGGTGATGATCCCGGCCAGACAGCGATCCGTCACCTGGTGCATGTCGGATCCAGCCTGAATGTAATATTCCGGGTGACGCTGCCACAGCGCCAGTGCACGATCCGGCCAGTTGTTATGTCTCGGATTGGTGTTGATCAATTCGATTCCGTGAACCGCATCCTCAAAGACGGTCAGATTGCCGTCGCGGTAGGGATGAGCATGCATCACCAGCACTTCGTCGTGATATTTTTCAAAGAATTCCCGGGCGCTTTGACAGATGACATAAGGGTGAGTGCGCAGCCAGGTTTCGTCAATGTCATAGACAAGGTAATCATTGTTGTTTTCCGGGAAACGCATTTCGGATCCGAAAATGACATCGAAGCCGATCTCATCGCCGCGCTTTTTTGCGGCGCGGTAGCCGGCCATATAGAGGTCGACAACATGATTCCAGTCATGGTCTTCGTCCACCCTGGCCAAGAATTCCGGGTGAAGATGGTCCGTGATCACCAATCCCGCATAGCCGTGGGCGGCATAATAATCGACCGTTTCCGCTGCCGGGATCTTCCCGCAGGGACTGGTTTCAATGGTATGAATGTGAGTGTCGTAAATATATTGTTTTTCCATATGCTTATTTTACTGCGAAAATTCCCAAAACCGGAACAGCGATTTGAGAATATGTGGATAAAAAAAGCTGATACCCTGTGTTTTCATCCACATTTGCATCAGCCTTGTCCAGCGGAGAGGGGGGGATTCGAACCCCCGAATGAGTATTACCCCATTAACCACTTAGCAGGCGGTCCCGTTCAACCACTCCGGCACCTCCCCGGGCACACGACAATTATAAACGATTTTTCGAAAACAAACGAAATTTCATTAAATCATGACATTTTTATTTTGGTATAATTATAAAAATGAGCGCAAACAACATGTCTGACCGAACGAGTGAAAAACCGCCGAAACGGAAGTTCTGGCAAAATTTGCTGATCATGGACAGCGGAGATCTGAAGCGGCTGCTCTCGCTGAGTTCCCTGATGCTGAGCTTCGCCATTCTGTTTGTTTATATCGTTTCCTATGTGCTCCTGATGCCGCTGCTGGACCGGATCGTCGGCAGTTGGCCGGTTCTCCCGGCTGATTTGGTGGAATCCCTGGTTCCGGCTCTGGTGGGAACCGGGGCCGTCATGCTGACCTGGCCGATTTTTCGTGATAAACGCGTGCTGCCATCGGCCTATTTGTGGCTGGCATTTTTTGCGCTGCTGCTGGGGGCTGCTGTTTTGATCGCGCTTCGCAATGATGCGGCTGCCCGCGCATCTTTTCTTTACATCTTCGCCTGGGACGTGCTACCCTCCCTGTTCATCGGGAATCTGGCCGTCTGGCTGCGCTATCGGAAGTTTATATATATTTAGATTCCTTTATCGTAAAAAATCTGTACACAAAACCGCTGTTACCATTTTTATGTTTAATGGAACACTGATTTAATCGGCTTGAGTCAAAGTGACCTGTTTTCGTTGACTCAGAATTGAGTCAACAGAACAGGTTGTATTGACTCAATTGCCATGAAACAGGCATTAATCAGCGTTTCCTTAATGCTTTTGTCATATCTTGATTCATGACATATGGCAGAAAATTCAGGCAAAACGTAACTTCATATTCTCATGAACCGGACATCGAAAACGTTTTCTGAAGTTATCAGGTATACTTAAATGAACATATAATTTAAACAGCACGACGTGTTGTGTTTATTATTTGTTTTATGTGTCTTGCAGTATAGCTTTGTTATCAGTCTACTAAACTTATCGGAGGCAGCCAATGCAGAATGACACGCAAAAGTCACCATTTCGCTGGAAGCGAATCAAAAATGCACTGATAAACGCCTTCACGAACCCATACAACATCATTGTACTGGTTTCGCTGGTCGTGCTGGTGTATTTCATCGTTGTCCCTCTGGGAGACATCATTGCCACCACCTTCAAGGTGCAGGCCAGGGATGTCCGCCGCATTCCCGGCAGTGCTGAAGGGGATTTCACCTTGTATTACTGGAATCGTCTGCTGTTCAGTGATGTCAGCGCTTCGCTGCTGTGGAAGCCGCTCTCTCATTCGCTTTTGATCGGTATCTCGGTTTCGGTTCTGAGCATCCTGATCGGCGGTGTGTTGGCGTGGCTGGTGGTACGTTCGGACCTTCCCTGGAAACGGGGCCTTTCGTTGCTGATCATCATCCCCTACATTCTGCCTTCCTGGAGCAAATCCATGGCATGGACGGCGGTCTTCAAAAACGCGCGGGTTGGCGGTGTTCCCGGCTTTTTGGGCGGGCTTGGCATCAACACCCCGGACTGGCTGGCATACGGTCCGTTCCCCATCATCATGGTGCTGACCATCCACTATTATGCCTATGCCTATCTCCTCGGGTCCTCCGCACTGCAGTCCATCAACAGTGAGCTGGAAGAAATGGGGGAGATCCAGGGCGCGAGCAAGGTGAAGATCCTGATGCGGATCACCTTCCCGCTGGTGCTTCCGGCGCTGCTCTCCGCTTTTATCCTGACTTTTTCCAAGGCGATCGGTACCTTTTCCGTACCGGCCTATCTGGGCTTCAAGGTGAACTACAACACGATCTCGACCATGATCTATTCCCAGTCGACTTCCAACAACAAGGCGATCGCCTATGCCATCGCGATGATCCTGATCGCTATTGCCTCGGTCAACATTTTCCTCAACCAGCGCGCCATCGGGGCTCGGAAGAGCTATGCCACGATCGGCGGCAAGGGCGGACGCAGTACACCGCTGAAGCTCGGCTCCTGGCGGATGCCGATCTTCATCCTTGTCATGGTGTTCCTGACGGTCGTCGTGATCCTGCCGCTGATCATCCTGATCCTGCAGACCTTCATGATGGAGCAGGGCAAATTCTCCCTTGACAATTTCACGCTCCATTACTGGCTGGGTGAAGAATTCTCCAAACCGACGGTCTATGAAGGCGAAGCCGGCATCTTACGGAACAAACTGTTCTGGAGCAGCCTGTGGAACACGATCAAGCTGGTGCTTTCCGTTTCCGTGATCGCCACCCTCATCGGGCAGCTCATCGGCTATATCACTTCCCGCGGACGCGGAAAATTTTCCGGGAAACTGGTGGAACAGCTGGTTTTTATCCCTTACCTGATCCCGTCCATCGCTTTTGGTGCGGTCTATATGTCGATGTTTGCGGTGAGGCGCGGCATTATGCCGGCCCTTTACGGGACCTTTGCCCTGCTGATCCTCATCAGTACGGTCAAGAACCTGCCCTTTGCCGCCCGTTCCGGCACCTCTTCCATGATGCAGATCGGTACGGAGCTGGAGGAAGCCGCACAAATCGAAGGGGCAAGCTTTGTGACCCGCTTCGCGCGCATCATCACCCCGCTTTCCAAAGGCGGATTCTTCTCCGGTTTCATCCTGATCTTTATCGGTGTGATGAAAGAGCTGGATCTGCACATCCTGCTGCTGACGCCGAAGATGGCGACGCTCTCTTATCTGGCTTTTTCCTATAACAACGATAACAAAGAGCCGTATGAGTACGGTGTGGCTGTGGTCATTTTCATTTTGACATACTTCTGTTACTGGATCGCCGGTAAAATCGGCAAAGTTGATCTGGCAGGCAGTCTTGGTGGATAATAAGGGGGATTTATGAGCAGAATTGAATTGAAAAATATTGATAAGTACTATGGCGGCAACCATGTTTTGAAAAACCTGAACCTCACCATCGAGGATGGTGAATTCATGACCCTGCTGGGCCCCTCGGGCTGCGGCAAGACGACGACACTGCGTGTGCTCTCCGGCCTGGAAAACCCGCAGCACGGCGTGATCCTGATGGACGGCACCGAGGTCGTCAACGCGGATGACCTGTTTTTCATGGCACCTTCCAAGCGCGGTCTGAACCTGGTTTTCCAGTCTTATGCCCTGTGGCCGCACATGACCGTTTTTGAAAATGTCGCTTTCGGGCTATCTCTGAAGAAGCTGCCCAAGGATGAGATCAAAAAGCGGGTCCAGGATGCGCTGGACCGCATGCAGATCGGTGAATTTATCCAGCGCTACCCATCCGAGCTTTCCGGCGGTCAGCAGCAGCGTGTGGCAATTGCCCGTGCCATCGTTTCCGAACCGAAACTGCTGCTGCTGGATGAGCCGCTTTCCAACCTGGATGCCAAGCTGCGGATGGACATGCGCACCGAGATCAAACGTCTGCACAAGGAGCTGGGCACCACGGTCGTTTATGTGACCCATGACCAGACGGAAGCGCTGACCATGAGCACCCGCATCGCCATCTTCTTCAACGGCATTCTGGAACAGGTCGACACCCCGATCCATCTTTACACCAACCCTGTCAGCCTGAAGGTGGCGGACTTCATCGGCAACCCGAAGACCAACTTCATTAACGCGGTCGGTGAGGTGAAGGACGGCAGATTGTATGTGGAATCACCCATCGGGAAGTTCGATTTCAATTCGAAATATTTCACAGGTGAGGAGATCCCGTCCGGGAAATTTGAGGTGGTGCTGGGCGTCCGCCCGGAACAGATCGTGCTTTATGAGGACAACAGCGGACATGCGGAAGGGCACATCTACAGTGTCCAGCCTTCCGGCTCGGAAACCCTGGTCCAGGTGAGGGTGAATGATGAGATCCTGCTGGTCAAGGAGATCGGGCTGAAGCGTTATCAGGAGGATCAAAAGGTCTCCCTGACCGTCCATACCCATCTGATGACGGTTTATAACAAGCAAACCGGCCGGCTGATCAAGTATGCCATTGAAACGGAAGAAGACCTTAATTAAATAGTAAATAGTAAGGAGTAAGGAGTAAGGAGTAGGGTGTAGGAGATAGGGAATAGGAGATCTTGCTGAAACCTAAAACCTGATACCTGAAACCTGACACCTGAAACAGTGCTCAACGTTCGCGAGAACGAGATAAACTAAAAAACGGAGGAAAAATGAAAAAATTGACAGTTCTTGTTGTTTTGGCCATGCTCCTCAGCATGCTCGCCGCAGTGACAGTCCAGGCTGACGAAGCCTGGAAGGCCGCCAATATCGATGATGGTTCCCAGACCACCGAAGAGCTCTATGAGCTTGCCAAACAGGAAGGGAAAGTCGTTGTCTATTCCATTTCCAGCCGCATGGACAAAGCTCTGGCCGCATTCATGGAAGATTTCCCCGGCATCGAAGCCGAAGTCGTCAACATGAAGACTGACGTCGTCAAGGAAAAGGTCATGACCGAATATAAGAGCGGCATCAAGGGCGCTGACCTGGTTCATGTTTCCGACCTTGACGGTATGGTTTACAATGAATATGTGCTGGCGGGCATCATGTATCCTTACTACCCGGATGACATCGTCGCCAAGATCGACACCGACACCTATTCCCTGGCTGCCGGCTTCCCGCTCTACTGGGAATTGACCCAGTGGTTTTATAACGACCAGCTGCTGCCGGATGGCCCGGGTGTGGACTCCTGGTGGGACCTGACCAAACCGGAATGGAACGGCAAGCTCATCATCAACAACCTGCTGACCAACCATGACTACATCGCCCAGTTCGCCGCTTTCGTTGAATTTGCCGACGAGATCGAAGCCGATTACGAACGCGAATTTGGCGAAAAGATCACCTACACCAATTCTGCTGGCAAGGAAAACGCCGCTTATGAATTGGTTTACCGCCTGCTCTCCAACGATGTGGTCTTCACCCAGTCTTCCGATGAAGCGGTTGAATCCGTCGGCGCTGATGGCGTGACCGAGGTCAAACTGGCCTGGGGCCCGTCCTCCAAGATCCGCAACAACGTCAACAAGGGCTGGCACCTGCATGCGCTGACCATGACCCCGAAGGTGGGTGTCCCGAAGCCGAACTTCCTTTACATCGTTGACAGCTGTGAACATCCGAATGCCGCGAAGCTGCTGGAACGCTATCTGGAAGGCGGCGATGACGGTAAGGGCCGCGGTACCGAACAGTTCAACACGCTCGGCGGCTGGTACCTCCCGAATGATGTGACCCCGGAAGAGGGTTCGACTCCGCTCTCTGAGATCCCGCTCTGGCCGAATGATCCTGAATTCGTTTACGTCGAAGTTCTGGACATGGAAGATTTCATCCTCTCCCTGCTCGGCTGATTTTGACGGTAATTGATCAATAAACTGAAAACAGCGCCGGATTTCCCGACGCTGTTTTTGGTTAAACAGAGCACACAGAGACTGCTCTGCTGATGACGCGCAGCCGGCACAGCAGGGCTGTATCTCGTATGCGTTACCGGCTGCGTCATATGAAGGCTATGTGACGATTTACAAAACAAGCTTGAACGGTTTCAGCTCCGCGGTCAGTTTTTCGTGAAGCTGGGGGTTGGCGATGATGAAATCGTAATAAGGCGCTTTGAAGGCATTGGATTCACCGTCGAGGGCGGTGATTTTGATGCCGGCTTCTTTCGCGATCACGAACCCGGCTGCCACGTCCCAGGCGCAGAGCTTTATCGACCAGTCGCCGTCCAGCCGTCCGCAGGCTACATAGGCGATTTCCAGCGCGGCGACCCCGATGCGGCGGACACCCGCGGTGATGCGCATGAAATGCTCAAAGACGGGGAAATTGTTGATGCCCTTCTTGTCCATTGTGCTGATGCTGAACCCGGTGACCAGGAGCGCATCCTTCAGCTCGGTGTGAGCCGAGGCATGGATCGGTTTGCCGTTGAGCCAGGCTCCTTTGCCCTTTTCGGCATAAAAGCATTCGTCCCGCATCGGGTCATAAACAACGCCCATGGTCAGTTCGCCGTTGCAGGCATAACCGATGGAAACGGCGAAGAGCGGTACGCCATGCGCATAGTTCATTGTCCCGTCGCAGGGGTCGATGTACCAGACATGCTCCGCGTCGCCGGTGTGCGTGCCGGTTTCTTCGGTGACGATCATGTCGCCCGGATAAAGTTTGCTCAGACGGTCGAGGATGAAATCTTCCGATTTTTTGTCCATTTCGGTCACCAGGTCATCCTGCCGGGTTTTCTGCTTGATGTCGTGTGATTTTTCGAAACCTTCCCGTAAAATCAGCCCTGCCTGTTTGGCGATGATGCAAATGTCATTCAAATTGCGTTCAGTCATGCTTCCCCCATTGATTTCTTAGAATATTATAATTAATTTTACCCTAAAATTAAAGACCGGGAAACAGAGGCTTTTTTCACTCCCGCTGCCTTCTCTTTGATATTTGTGGTATGATATAGATAGGTAAGTTATGGATAATAAAATTACGATCATTGAAGGACCGACACCGACTTTTGAAGGTGTCAATGCTAACTGGGTGGAAAGCATCTGTGAAACACCGAACCCCGAAAGCATCATGGTGACCAACCTGCGCACCATGAACGGTGAATCTTTGATGGAGCGCTGTCACCACACATGGTCACAATGTGACACGATGTATCTTCATTACCGCAACACGATCGGCCTGGAAGAACGTGTCCCGATCATCGCAGCCGAGATCATGGAAACCGAGGAAGGCCAGAAGCTGATCCTCTGGGTCATCATGCCGCCTGCGAACAGAAGACACGTTTACATCCAATCCGACGATTATGATGATGACGATTACGACGAGGATTAAGCTTTTTACACCCTATGGAACCTGACAGGGACCTGCGTCCTTTCCTACTGTTTCTCCTCATTGCACTCATCATTGTTTGTGCCGGACTGTTTACCCCCCTGCGTGACAGGATCAGTTATCATCTCGACGATTTGAAATCGCGTCTGTTTTACATGAAAAATGATCCTTCTGCCTCGCTGTTTGTCCCGGGACAGTCGAACGGGCCGACAGCCGACCCGCTGGCCATCGAAGCGACGATCTCGCAGTTCATTACCGAGCCAGCACCGACGGCAACAGACGTTCCCCCTACTCCTACGGAAATCGTTGAAGCGGCTACCGCTGAACCGACAGCGACCGAAATTCCCACCAGCACACCGGAACCGACCGCAACGCCTGAACCGCTGCCGGAGCGTTATGCTATCAGCGGTGTGAAATATGAGACTCAGCACGGCATCTGGAACTATTGTGCCCCGACCAATCTTTCCATGGCGATGACCTATTGGGGATGGCGCGGGCAGCGGACCGATATCGGGCCGAAGGTCAAACCCTTCAATAAAGACAAAAACGTGATGTTTTATGAACTGGAAGAATATGTGTCGGACTTTTCTGACCTGCGTTCCGTCGTCCGTCCGGGCGGGGACGCGGAGCTGCTGAAGCGTCTGATCGTCAAAGACTATCCGGTGCTGATCGAAAAAGGCTCTTTCATGCAGGAAGTGAGCGGACGCTATTCCTGGATGGGCCACTATAACGTGGTCACCGGCTACGATGATGTGGCACAGGAATGGACCGTGCAGGATTCCTATTACAATGCCGACTATAAGGTCTCCTATGAGACGCTGGAGGAGGAGTGGCAGAGCTTCAACCATCAGTTCATGGTGGTTTATCCGGGCGACCGCGAAGGGGACGTTTACAGCATTCTCGGGCCTTATACCAACAGCGGCTGGGCGGTCAATCATGCCCTGCGCATGGCGGATGCCCGGATCGAAGCGGCGGAAACACCGGAAGAATATTTTTATGCCTATTTCAACCGCGGCAGCTCCCAGGTCGAACTCAGCGATTTCTACGGGGCGGCACAGTCCTATGACATGGCTTATACCTATTACCCGGATATTGAACAAAACCGTCGGCCCTACCGCATTGTCTGGTACCAGACGGGCCCTTATTACGCCTACTACTACTGCGGACGTTACTATGACGTGATCCAGCTGGCGGAAACGACCCTGGCCTCTACGTCCGAACCCTATCTGGAAGAATCCCATTACTGGCGGGCGATGGCTTATAATGCGCTGGGGGAGATCGAAAAGGCTCACGATGACCTGGAGACCTGCGTTCAGCTGCATCCCGGCTTCACCGCCTGTGAAAGCCTGCTTTATGAACTGGGCTATTGAATAATAAGTGAGGAATGTGAAATGAGAAATGTAGATTTAAAGGTCATTGCTGCTTCAGGGAATATCGCGAAGCGGTTACCTTTATTTCTCATTTTTCATTCCTCATTACTCATTGACGGAAAAAAAGATCGATAATATTATGCCTATCAAGATTCTCCATTTTGCGGATGCCCATATTGACGCTTACACCGGCGGAAGGCTTGACCCCTCAAACGGGTTCTCCCTGCACACCAACGATTTTCTGAAAGCGCTGGATGAGATCGTTGATACCGCTGTCGCCGAACAGGTGCAGCTGGTGCTTTTTGCCGGGGATGCCTACCGGAATGCCTCACCGGTCCCTACTTTTCAGCGGGAATGGCAGCGGCGGCTCATCCGCCTATCTCAGTCAAAGATCCCGATGCTGATGATCCCCGGGAACCATGACATTTCCAACAGCATGTTCAAGGCCAGTGCGCTGCAGGAACTGGATACGCTGCAGGTCCCTTATCTGCATCTGGCTGCAAGGGGCGTCCACCTCTATACACCGGAGGAGCTGGATGGCGTACCGCTGCAGGTACTTGCCGTTCCCTGGCTGCCCCTTTCGCTGCTCGCCGCCCGGGATAAAGAAAACAAAAAGACCCCGGAAGAAAGAGCCCAGGAGATGGAGGATGAGATCGTCAGACGGATCCAGCGGGGGATCGAACAGGCAGACCAGGGCCTGCCGCTCATTTTGCTCACGCATTATTCCGTGCAGGGCAGCAAATATCCCTCCGGTCAGACGGCCGAGCTTGGCCGGGATGTCACCCTGTCCCGTGCGCTGGTCTGCGATCCGGCCTTTTCCTATACAGCCCTTGGACACATCCACCTGTTCCAGAACCTGAACGAAGGCCAGCAGCCCCCTGTGGTTTATCCCGGCTCCATCGAACGGGTCGACTATGGAGAAGCGAAAGAGAAGAAGGGTTTCATCATCGCGGAAGTTGAAAACCATCACACGGAATACAGCTTCCGGGAACTGCACACGCGCCGGATGTATAACCTTCAGTATGAGGCCAAAGACGCGGAGACCATCCAGGAGGATCTGCTGGCTTTGCTGCCCTCGTCGGAAGAGGCACAGGATGCCATGATCCGGCTCACCATCACGTATCCGCATGAATTTGAGTCAAAAATCATCGAACGGGAACTGCGGAAACAGGTGGAAGGAGCGCTGGATTTTCAGCTGAAGCGCAAGCCGCTTTATGAAAACCGCATGCGTATCCAGTCAAAAAACATCAGCAGTCTTACACCGAAAGACCTGCTGACGACCTACTGTCAGGTCACAAAAACGAGCGAAACGGAAACAGAAGCCCTCTGCACCCTCGCGGAGGAGATCTTCCGGGAAACCGAGACAGCGCTTCAAAAGGATTTTTAGATGTCAGAAGTTGTAACAGAAATCATTCTGCTTTTTGTTTTGATCATGATCAACGGTTTGTTTTCCATGACGGAAACAGCCGTTGTTTCCTCCCGCCGGGCGAGGCTGCAGGCCAGCCTTGAGGATGGTGACCGGCGGGCTCAGACGGTGTTGGACCTGTTGGACAACCCGAATGACTTTTTTTCCACCATCCAAATCGCCATCACGCTGATCGGGGTCATCACCGGCGCCATCGGTGCCCAGACATTTTCGCCCTATCTGGTGGATGTCCTTGTCAAGGTATCCTTCCTGAAGGGCATCGCACAGCCCCTTTCCGTGCTGCTGATTTCCGGACTCATCACCTATTTCAGCCTGGTCATCGGTGAACTGATCCCGAAGCGGATCGCCACCAATAATCCTGAAAAAATCGCCATGACCATGTGCGGCCCGATCAAAGTCCTTTCCAAGATCTTCCGCCCGGTGGTCCGCATTCTCAGCTTCTCCACCGAAGCCGGGCTGAAGCTCATCGGCGTCAAAGAAACGGAAGAAGCAGCCGTTTCGGAGGATGAGATCAAGGTGATGATCGAACAGGGGAAACAGGACGGTGTGTTTGAGGAAAACGAACAGGACATCGTGGAGTCGGTCTTCCGTCTCAGCGACCAGACCGTCGATGCCCTCATGACGCCCCGGACGGAACTGGACTGGATCGACCTGGAAGCGCCGGTAGAGGAATCGCTCAAAGAGATCGCTGATTCGACCTATCACTATTTTCCGCTGGTCCGCGGCAATCCCGACAATGTCGTGGGGGTGATCTCTTCCAAAGCGCTGCTGGATGCTTATATTCGTCAGGAAAAAATCGATCTGGAAAAAATTGCCGAATCGCCGCTCTTTGTGCCGGAAAGCAAACCCGCACTCAGTCTGCTGGATGACCTGAAGGCCTCTGAGAGCAATTTTGCGGTTGTTTTGGACGAATACGGCGGCTTTTCCGGGATGATCACGCCTTATGACCTGCTGAACGAGCTGGTGGGTGATGTGACCAACATCGGTGAGGAACCGAATGAAGTGGATGATGTTCTCGTCCGTGATGACGGCTCCTGGAGCTTTGACGGCATGATCGACATTGAGGAGTTTAAAGAGACCATCGGGGTCAGGGAACTGCCGGATGAGAGCCGTATCGGTTACCAGACGCTGGCCGGCTTCATCCTGAGCCAGACCGGCTCTATCCCGGCGGCCGGTTACAGTTTTGACTGGAATGATTTCCATTTTGAGATCGTTGACATGGACGGGCTTCGCATCGACCGTGTGTTTGTGAACCGCATCGAGCCTCAGTCGGAAGAGCCTTCGGATGAGGAAAAGGAAGCAGCAGACGTGAAGAAAGAAGAGCAAGGCGCATGATCCCGGTCAGACTCACCATCAGCGGTTTTCTCTCCTATCAGGAGGCAGCGGAGCTGGATTTCAGCGGGATCCATGTAGCTTGTATTTCCGGACGGAACGGTGCGGGAAAATCTGCCATGCTGGATGCCATCACCTGGGCCTTGTTTGGTGAGGCCCGCAAGAGCGATGACAGCGTCATCAACAACGCTGCTCCGGAAAACACGGCCAGGGTGGATTTTGAATTCCGCTATGAAGACGCTGACTATCTGGTGAGGCGGCAGAAGACCAAAGGAAAATCCACCGTTGCGGAATTTTTCATCCGTGCGGCGGACGGTGAGACCTGGAAGGCGCTGACCGAAAAAAAGGTGTCCGATACCAACAAACGCATCTGCTCCACCCTGCACATGGATTACAAGACCTTCATCAACGCTTCGTTCTTCCTGCAGGGGAAGGCGGATCAGTTCACCGGGCAAAATGCCACCGAGCGGAAGAAGATCCTCAGCACGATCCTGAACCTGGACGTCTGGGAAGCCTATAAAGCCAAAACTGCTGAGAAGCGCAAACTGGCTGAAAGCAGCGCCCAATATGTCAGGGGGCTGATCGATGAGGCGGAAGCCGAGCTGCGGCAGGAAGAACAGCTGCTTTCAGCGCTTTCCGCTGCTCAGGAAAAGGCGGCGGAGAGCGAAAAGGCTTATAAAGACGCTGATGAAAAATGGCAGCTGGCAAAAGCCGGTGAAGCTTCGCTGAAAATGCTGAAGGAAAATACGGAGCGCAAGCAGGCTGAGGAAACCCGTCAGGCCCGGTCCGTCCGTGAGCAGCAGGCAGCGCTTGATGTTCGCAGCCGTGAATTGCAGGCATTGAAAGCCGGGATTGCCAATGCGGCGCTCATCGAAGAAAAATATGCCTCTCTGTTGGCTGTTCAGGAAAAGCTTGGACAGCTCTCTGCGGCAGCGGCTGAATTCGGAAGGCTGGAAAATGAGCGTACCCGTCTGGAAGCGGCCATCCAGACCGCTGAAAACAAACTGCGTTATGAGCATGGTCAGTTAGCCCGTGAAAAAGCGGAACTGGACCGGCTGCTCCCCGAAAGTCAGAAATACACTGCCGTCCGTGATACGGAATCGGAAAAAGTTAAAACGCTTACAGCAAGCTGCGCTGTCCTGGCTGATCACCGGCAAAATCTGCAGAGAATAGCCGAACAGGGTGCGGAAAAGAACCAGATCATCAAAAACCTTAAAGAAAAAGAGAAGGAAATCAACGCGAAACTGGAGCGTTTTCTCGCCAATCGGGGTGGGATCTGCCCGACCTGCGGCAGGGAAATGGATGAGGAGCACACCCGTATCCACAGCGCTGAGCTGAAAGAGGAGATCGCTGAAATTTGTCAGGAACAATCCCGAATGGAGACGGTACAGGCCGCTGAGCGTCAGAAATATGTCCAGCTCAAGGCACAGATCCAGAAGCTGGAGGAACAGGAAAAAGAGCTGAACAATTCGAGGCTCCTGCTCAGCAAAGCGGAACAGCAGCTTCAGATGATCGAAGAACGCCTGAAGGGATGGGAAGCCAAACAGAAACGCCTGGATGAGCTTGAAGCGACCCTGCGGAATGCGAGCTTCTGCGGCAGTGAGCGGGAGAGCCTCGCGGCGATCCGGGAAAAAATCACCGCTTTGGGGTATGACCGGAACGAGCATGAAGCGCTGAACAGGCAGAGGGCTCAGCTCGCTGGGGCGGAGAAGGAACACCAGGCGTTGATCGCCAGCCGCAGCCGCATCGAACCGCTGGAACGGGAAATTGGTGAAAAGACAGAGCTCCTGAATGAATCGGCGGAGCGGCTGAAGCTTCTTCATCAGGAATTTGAACAGGCATCGGCAGATTTTCAGGAATTGAAAAACCGCATGCCGGACCTGAACGTGATCGAAAATGAGCGCAACCGCGCAAACCAGGAGCGGGATCGAGCGAACAAAGCGCTGGGACAGGCTGAGCAGCGTGTCAAACACCTGGATGATGCCCGTTCGGTTATGGAAGCCCGCAGTGCGGAGTACCAGGAAAAATTGCAGCAGATCCGCCGCTATAAGGACCTGGAAAAAGCCTTTGGTAAAGATGGCATCCCGGCGCTTCTGATTGAACAGGCCGTACCGGAGATCGAAGAGCAGGCAAACGAGATCCTGCAGCAGCTTTCCAACGGCACCATGTCGCTGCAGCTGAACACCCAGGGCAGCTACAAGAGCAAAAAAGACGAGATCAAGGAGACGCTGGAGATCCTGATCCAGGACCCCTACGGGATCCGGGAATATGAAATGTTTTCCGGCGGTGAGGCTTTCCGTATCAATTTCTCGATCCGGCTGGCGCTTTCCCGCATCCTGGCCCAGCGGGCCGGTTCCCGGCTGCAGACGCTGGTGATCGATGAGGGATTTGGCAGTCAGGATGAGGAAGGCCGTGCCCGTTTGGCGGAAGCGATCACCGCGGTACAGAACGATTTTGAAAAGATCCTCGTCATTACCCACCTTTCCGAACTGAAGGAAGCCTTCCCCTCCCGGATCGAAGTGGAAAAGACCCTCAGCGGCTCCCATATCGAGGTGATCCCGTGAGCATTGGGCTGATGCAGCGGGTCTGTGCCGGGTACCGGGTGCCGCTTTTTGACATGCTGGCGGATACGCTCCCGGGTGGATTGGCGCTTTATGCCGGTGATCCGCGTCCGGATGAGATGATCGACCAGTCGCGCAGGCCGGAAAAGGCTGCCTTTTGGCATGCCGACAATGTCCATTTGTTTTCCGGTAAATTTTACCTGTGTGTCCAAAGAGATGTTTTGGCCTGGCTCAGGCAGACCGATCCTGAGGCTTTGATCATGGAAGCGAACATGCGTTATCTGCGGAACAGGGATGCTGCGGCCTGGATGCACCGGAAGAACCGTCCGGTGATCGGCTGGGGACTCGGTACCGGCAGCATGGGTGGTGTGCTCCGGAAGCGCTTCCTGAGCATGTTTGACGCCATGGTCACCTATTCCAGCGCGGGCAAAGAGAGCTATTGCCGTGCCGGGTTCCCTGCGGAGCGGGTCTTTGTGGCCTGCAATGCGGCAGCGCCCCGTCCGACTCGTCCCATGCCGGTGCGGCCCTCGGACCGTTATGACGGCGCTCCGGTCGTCCTTTATGTCGGGCGTCTGCAGAAGCGCAAGCGTCTGGATCTGCTGATGCGGGCCTGTTCGGCCCAGCCGGAAGCCCTGCGTCCGCGGCTTTGGATCATCGGGGACGGTCCCATCCGTGCCGAGCTGGAAACCACAGCGGTACAGGAATATCCGGAGACAGAATTTTTCGGTTCCCTTTACGGGGACGAACTGACAGCTCATTTTGACCGGGCGGATCTGTTCTGTCTTCCCGGTACCGGCGGACTGGCGCTGCAGCAGGCGATGGCCTCTGCCCTTCCGCTGATCGCGGCGGAGGCTGACGGTACGCAGGCGGATCTTGTCCGACCGGGCAATGGCATTCAGGTGGCGCCGGGCGACCTGGCGGAGCTCTCTGCTGCGCTGACCACGATGTTAGGGAACCCTGTCCGGCTTCGGAAAATGGGGGCGGAATCCTTCCGCATTGTCCGGAATGAGATCAACCTGGAAGCGATGGCCGATGTGTTCGGGAAGGCTGTCAGCTTTGTTCAGAAAGAAGGCCT
Source organism: uncultured Leptolinea sp. (assembly GCA_964459115.1). GTDB lineage: Bacteria > Chloroflexota > Anaerolineae > Anaerolineales > Anaerolineaceae > Flexilinea. Next base: position 17,748 of record CAYWKZ010000021.1, read on the forward strand.
GCGGTGAAGGTGCTGCTGATTGCCGACGGACGCAGTCCGATCACCCGCAGCTGGATCGCAAGCATGCGGGAGGATAACATTGAGGTCTATCTGGCCTCGACCTATCCCTGCGCCCGTCCGGAGAACATTGCCGGTTATTACCTGATGCCGGTCGCTTTCGCGAACTTTTCCCACAAAAACAGCCGTCCGGCGCCGGCAGGCCCAACCACCGCCGTCCAGCCGCCTACCGGGCAGAAGGGGCTGGTTTTCCGCTTTCGCGGGCTGTTCATGCGTATGCGCTATCTGCTCGGTCCGTTGACGGTACCTTATTATGGTTTCAAACTGAATCGGGTCGCCAACAAGATCCACCCGGATGCTGTCCATGCGCTGCGCATTCCCTTTGAGGGGATGCTTGGTGCGCAGCTTTCCCGGCGTTATCCGCTGGCTGTCAGCATCTGGGGAAATGACCTGACCCTGCACGCGAAAGGATCCCGGTTGATGGGCGCTCTGACTACTGCTGCATTGCGCCGGGCAGACGCGCTGGCCGCGGACGCCGCAAGGGACATCCGGCTGGGAAAACTGTGGGGATTCGATCCGGACAAACAGACACTGGTGATCCCCGGGAACGGCGGCATTTCACTCAGCGACATCCGGTTGATCTCTGATGAAGGCCAGGCTGCGCTCAGTTGGCTGCCGCAGGACTATCACATCATCATCAATCCCCGCGGCTTCCGTCCGGGGTCCGTGCGCAACGATACCTTTTTCAGAAGCATCCCGCTGGTGCTCTCTAAAGTCCCGAACACGCTCTTCCTGTGCTGTTCCATGGCGGGACAGCCGGAGGCGCTGGAGTGGATCACCCGGCTGAAAATTGAAAAAAACGTTGTTTTACTCCCGACCTTAAAACAAACGGACCTCTGGCCGCTTTTCGGACGGGCAGAGGCCTCTGTCAGTGTCTCGCAGCATGACGGTACGCCAAACTCGCTGCTGGAGGCTATGGCGCTGGGCTGTTTCCCGATTGCCGGGGATATCGAATCTGTCCGGGAATGGATCACGCCCGGAGAAAACGGCATCCTGATCGATCCGGGTTCCCCGGAACAGCTGGCCAATGCCATCCTTTGTGCCATGGGCAATGAGGCGCTTCGGCGCAAGGCGGCCGAACAGAACCGTCAGCTGATCCTCACCCGCGCTGAGAAATCCGTCGTTTCCGCTTCGCTGGCAGCCTTTTACCGGCAGCTCAGCCGGGAGTAACTCCTCATAAACATACAGCTTTTTTTTACTGCACGGATATCGCCGGGAGCGTGATGCGGATCGGGGCATATTGTTCGTCTGAAAAGCGCTCCATCGGCAGGAAATTCAGCACCCAGGAATCTGTTGCTGCTCCTTCCACATCAAACACCAGGTAGGTATCCAGCATTCCTTTTGCCGGAATGGTGTTCCGCATCAGGCCTATGTCCCAAAGCATGCTGGTCGCATTGGAGAAAAAGGCGGAGAGCGGATAGGTGGTTTCCGTTCCTTTTAACGTTTTCGATAGCGTGAAAGATTCGAATTTCAGACCGCGTATCTCCCAATCTTTCATGTTCTGGATCTGGACGCGGAAGAGGATGAACTTTCCGGAGGCCTTCAGGTTGCTTTGCACTGTTGTCATGATCGGCTGGTAGATGATGGTAAAGTTGAGGTCCCGCCCGCAGGGATACGTGCGCCAGACCACTCCCTGTTGGGTCGGGACATCGGCAAAGGGGTCAGGGATGGCAGTAGGTTCAGGCGTGGCGGTGGGAAGCGGAATGGCTGTCGGTTCGGGATTTCCGGGCGCAGGATCCTGCTTGAAAAGATCGAAAAAGCTTTTGGTCGGCTCTTCAGTCGGTTTTTTGGCAGAATTTTGAATCAGTTCGCTTGCACCTTTTGCATTTAAATCTGAATCAGTTTTTTCCGGCGCGAAGATGCTGCTTTGGGCTGAAACGGTGTATGCGGTCAGCAGAAAAAGGAAAGTGACGATCAATAAGTTTTTTTTCATTGGGGACCTCCTGCCATACCGATCAATAAGATTGGAAACGGACGATGAAATTGTCAATTTGTCCGGTCACATAGCTGCCGCCGGTTTTCAGCGCGACTCCGTAAAGGGTGTAAAACCTCCCGCCGAGTCTGTCTGCAAATTCGGTGATGAAGCTGCCGTCAATGAAGACACTGGTGAGCCCGTTCTGCCGGATCATTTCGATTTTGTGAGGCGCGTAATCCTCCCGGAATGCGCTGAGGTCATAGTATGTCGTATATTCCCGGCCGTTCGCCCCCGTCTCATATTTTCGGATAGCGTAAGGGAAATCGATCTCCGCGGCAGTCCGTGCTTCATTCCCGACCAGGTCTCCGTCGGTGTATTGGATCCAGATGTAGCCGTTTCCACTCTCGTCCTGCTCGATGATCTGAATGTCGGCAGACAGGTAAAACTCCGTATAAGAGCCGGTGACGTTGAAATAATGTTCCCCCCAGCCCATGTCTTTTGCTGCCGGATCCACGGAGGCCAGCATCATTTCTCGCTTCCCGGCCCGGTTTGCCTTGTAATAGTAATATCCGCTTTCAGGTGTGGATGTCTTCGGCTTTTCGGTGCCGTCATAGGTGTTCCACAGGAGGATGCGGGGGAAGGTCTGTTCGACAGTGCCGAGCCGCTGCTCCTGCTGTGCTTTATATTCAGCTGAATATTCGGGATTGACGAAGCCATTCCCCTGGGCATAGACAGAAACCGCGGCTGTCAGCATCAGAACGAAAACACAGAATATGAGATATTTTTTCATCCGAACCTCCTGCTTTTTGGGTAACCTCTCGGATAAAATGAGAATCTTACTTTACTACAATACCAGATGAGTGGATAAAGCGTCAATATGCTTTTTTTCCTGTCAGGGGGTGATATTTGACAAAAGTTACTGTTCAGAATCAGGTGACGCAGCACAGGGGACAGGCAGTTTGTGCGGGCTTCGCCACAGCAAAGAGCCAGTCCCCGTGTGCTCCGTTAACGAAAAAACCGGGAGAATCAATCTCCCGGTTTTTATCAGTCGCTTTTGAAAAATTAAGCAGCGGCCTTGACTTCGACCTTGGCGCCGGCGGCTTCGAGCTTGGACTTGGCGTCTTCAGCAGCTTCCTTGGCAACGGCGGAGAGGATCTTGGTACCGGCGGTTTCAGCCATCTGTTTGGCTTCCACGAGGCCGGCGGAGGTCAGGGTGCGGATCACTTTAATGGTGTCGATCTTCTTGGCACCGGCATCCTGCAGGATGACATCGAATTCAGTCGGTTCATCAACCGGGGCAGCAGCGGCAGCCGGGCCGGCAGCGGCGACAGCGACCGGGGCAGCGGCGGAAACGCCCCATTTTTCTTCCAGAGCCTTGACGAGGTCAGCGGCTTCCAACACGCTCAGGGCGCTCAGATCTTCAACAAGTTTAGCAATATCTGCCATTATAAACTCCTAAATAGTATATTTTTAATTAGATTTTGTTTCCGGGTGTATCCCCGGCGAAAATACCGAATCAAATTATTCGGCAGGTGCATTCTGTTTGTCAACGTTTGCCTGGATAACGGCTGCAAGGCCGCGTCCGGGTTCGTTGATGGTACGAACGAGCTGGGATGCAGGAGCCATAATGGTCCCGAGCAGCTTGGCGCGCATTTCCGGAAGAGACGGCAGGGTACCGAGTTTTGCAACTTCTTCTTTGTTGAGAAGACCTTTATCCAGGTAACCGTACTTGATCTTCATCCCGTAGTCTTTGACGATACCGCTGACAGCTTTTGCAACGGCAGCAGCGTCTGTGAACGCGAAGTTGACCAGTGTGGTTCCGGTCAGTTCTTCACCGGCGGGGTATTCTTTTTCAGCAAGGGTTCTGGTGATCAGCGTGTTTTTCACGACGTGAGCTTCACCGCCTGCTTCACGAACCTTGTCACGGATCGCGTCGATGGTGGGCATGTTCATCTTGTCATAAGTCAGCATGAACATGGCCTGGCTTTTGTCGAGCCATTCGCCATACTGTGCCATCATCTTTGATTTCTCATCTTTTGTAAAGGCCAATGTAAATTCCTCCTTCCCGTTAAAAATAAAAAATCTTTGCCGCCGGATGCACAGACAAAGACAAAAGATCAAATAAAGGTATTTGACTTTTTTTCATTCGCCTCGGCAGGATATTAAGCCTTTCGGCACCGGCTGTCATCAGTGAATCGCGGACGTTCCCGTCCAGTTCAATTTACCGTCCAATATGATACCATGATTTGCGGAGACGGACGGGAAGATGTGACAGGAAAATTGCAGGGAATTCTGCCTGGCAGCACGGGGAACAGTTCGCTACCAGCGTGTCATAATCTAATGACGTAAATTCTGCCTCGCAGCACGGGGGACAGGCACTTTTGCGGGCTTCGCCGCAGCAAGAGCCAGTCCCCGTGTGCTCCTATACCCTATATCCTATCCCCTATATCCTATATCCTATTCCCTAACACCTAACACCTAACACCTACCTGACAAACCTTGTCAGGTCTCCCGTCTCGCCGGTGCGGATGAGCGGGAACTGAAAAAGGCCTTCGCAGGGTTCCCAGGCCATCGATTCGTAGCTGACAGTTTTCAGCGTGTAATTGGAATCACCACCACCGACCTGCGGCGCAAAGCGCATTTCCCAGTTGATCAGGATCGGGTTGACCCGGTAAATCAGCATGATATCGACCATCCGCAGGGGCGGAATGTTGTCATAGGTGTAATAATTTCCCGAGCCGAAATAGTCCGTATGGGTGATCACTTCCGGATAATAGGTGATGGAGCGGTCGCGAACATGCCCCACCATCTGAAAACTTTCTTTGCTCATGCCGCGCAGGACCTCCGAGGTCATGTTGCGCAGCTTCATGCGCACGGAAAGCAGACGTTCATCCTTTTCGGCGTTGGCGTGGATCCTGGAGGCATTGGAAACCTGGCTGGAGGTGACGATCACTTCCGGAAAGGAGATCTCAAACTGATCGCCGCACATATAGTTTTCATACTGTATGACAAGGACGGTGGCTTCATCCGCTGCCGCGGCGCTGACCGAAAGGAGCAGGACAAACAAAACAAAGATCAGGTGTTTTTTCATGAGATTCCTCTCTTCACTGGATCAGGGCCTTCGGCAGACGGAAGTTGACCGAATCGGTCGCCTCTTCTCCGAAGACATGAGGCGAAAAAGTCAATATCCAGCCTTCAGCTTCCGGGAACACATCAAACACGAGCGGGGTGAGCAGCATCTGTCCAGGGTCGATGCCCGCATAAAAGGTTTTCAGCGAATACCCGGCTGAAATTCGTGCGCTCATCAGTGAATTGAGCTGCGTTTTTCCGTAAAGCCTGTTTCGATAAACTTCCCGCAGTTCAAAGGAATCCGGTGTCAGCCAGCCGACCGCTTCTTCACTGTTATTGGTGATGCCGACCCGCAGGATCAGATATTTCATGTCATCATCGGCAACGATCGCGTGCATGGATTTGGAGACGACAGGCTGGGCGATCAGCTGGATCTTGTAGTCTCCGCATTCCATGGGGACTCCCACGTTCAGCACCGGCGGCAGTTCACTGCCATCCGGAAAGGGATACTCGTTGCTTGGTACAATGTCAAAACCGTGCGCTGACATGAGGGGAAGCAGAAAGAGCAAAAGGAAGGGAAACGCGATGAAATGTCTTATCTTTTTCATGGTGTCAATTCTCCCGCTGTCCGGTACTGTAGATGTAAAAATCACCGGCGGCGCAGGTGACTGTCAGGCCGCCTTCATTGAGGATGGGACCAAAGCTCCAGGAAACCCTTTCCGGGACGATCTCACCGTCACCATTGATGGTCTTGATCGGGTCGCTGATCGATGCTGCCTTTTTCCCGTTGATGAAGATCTCGTCTGTCCCGTTTTGCCGGATCACCTCAATGCGGTAGGCCTTCACCGGGGAGGCCGCTTTCATCCGGAAGGAGCTGTTGATCGTTTCCCAATCCTGTGAAAACTGATCGTTCAGCTTTTCCTGAGTCAGTACGTCTGCGCCGATGGAGGACTCTCCCGCATCTTCGGGCGTGATTTCAAACTCCGCCGGGTCAAGCTCCTGGATCAGTTCCAGGCTGTGTTTGATGGTGCCGGGGGTGTAGGTGGCGTGACGTGAACCGCCGTAGGAGTTGGTCGCTTCATAAATGCCGGACTCCGGGTCGATCAGGATCCCTTTGCTTTCATTGAACCCGATCATGAGAGAGTCGGAAAAGTAAACATAACAGGAACCGGTGTCCTGCGGGTAATTGTCTTCGACGAACAGGGTGATATAAAGATAAAAATCTCTGAGGTACCCGCGTGTCTCGCCCGTGGCAGTCCCGTGCATGATCTGGTGGGCTGCCGGTTTATCGAGGTAAATGATCTGGTTATAGGTGGTCTGGTCTGTCCAGCGTCCCAGCAGCGCCCACTCTTCCTTGTTCCATTTTTCATGAGGGAAGTAAGAGAGATCCAGCGGTTCAAAGAACAGGGTGTCCGGAGAAAAACGATAAAAAGCGGGCTTTTCATACTGGTTATATTTTTCCCGGATCGACAGGGTCGGAAAACGCTGCGTCAGGGAAAGCTCTCCCTCTTCCGTGCTTTGTGCCGGAGCATTTGCAAAGGAACAAACCAGCATGAACATTACCAAAATCAGCAGTACCTTTTTTTTCATCGGGACCGGCCTCCTTTCATCTGACCTTCAGCGGGATTTCGATTTCACAGTAGGGGGTGGCCGAACCGCGTTCCGTGGGACGGAAAACGAAAGACCAGCCTTCATAGGAGTAGGGAACGACGTCAAAAATCAGGTTGGTGCTGCGCAGGTCCGTGAAATCATAAGGCTCGGCAAAGGTGTGCCAGCCGTCTTTCAGGTTCGCTATCATCGTGACCGCATAATCAAGCGGGTAGAAAGTGTGGTGCCCGTCTGCTGTTGTCTGTTTCATCACGAAGCTGCTTTTGTCGATCCCGTTCCAGGAACCTTCGACCAGGAAGAGTATTTTCACCCGGAAATAGATGAAATAATCAGCCGCGGTCCGGCCGCTGGCAACTTTGCTGAGAAAGGGCTGCTGTGTGAGTTCGATGAAGACATCATTTCTGCAGCCAAACACATAGGGATTCGGTTCATTCAGCAGGATCGGGTCGATTTCGGCGGCATGGCAGGGGCTTACGACCATGATCGCAGTCACCATCAGCAGCAGGAGTAACAGGAATTTTTTCATCAGTTCAGGCATCCTCTTTACTTAATTCGCATAGAAAAATCGTCGAAGGTACAGCGTATCCGGTTTCCGTATTGGTGCAATTCAGCCCCGGCTTCAAACGTGACGATATCTTTGATGCCGTCGTCATAGCTGAAGCGGAATTGTCCGTTGATGTAAAAATACATGATCCCGTCCAGTCGGATAAAATCAAATTTTGTGTAATCATCCGGGTTCAGGTCAGAGAGATCGGCAATGCTTTCATAGGTCATTTCTCCATCGACGGGCGTGAAATAATAGGCCTGATCTCCCGGATAAAGGATCACGCCGCTCTCCTTGCCGATGCCGCGGGAGATCCGATTGGTGTATCCCATCCAGCACAGTCCGCTCGCTCCGGTGGGGATATCTTCCTTTCGGGCGACAGAATAGGTGACATGAAACTCATTTTTGCGGATCTGTTCAAAATTCAGGCGTTTGTTTGAGGTACGGACGGTGACTTCCGAGGGCTGCATGGTCATCAGCACGTCGGAGCCTTCTCCGCTCATGATATAGTACTGATGCACGGTCACGGGGTTGGGAAATTCGTTGACATATCCCTGGATTTCTGAAAAATCCTGTTTGAAGGCGTCTCTGACAAAAATTTCGGTGTCGGCAGTTTCCAGCAGGCGCTGCGGGTTGGTCAGATCACCTTCTTCACCCTCGTCCTGTCCGAAAACGGAAAGACATGAAAAAGCAAAAATCATCAGAACGGCTGTCAGCAGCGCCCTGAAATAACGGTTTCGAATTGAGCACACGGGGACTCTCCCCCGTGCTGCGTCAAAGATCCTGAACGGAACCACCTGAAATAAAAAACCCCGCTTCAAACTTCCAATCTCCTAAAACCTAACACCTAACACCTAATACCTGACACCTGACACCCCTAATTATTCACCTTCTTCACCGCCAGGTTATCAAAGGAACAGACCGCATCGTCACCGTTCGTCATGACGGAATTCCCGTAGATCAGCTGGAACGGTCCCGTGTTGGTGTCCTGAAATTGTCCGGCATAGACGCCATCGACATAGGCATAAGTCTGCCCCGTGAACCGGACGATAGACAGTGAATATTTGTCGTTGATCCCGTCCCAGATCCTGGTAAACGTACCGGAGTCTTCGCTTTGGGCCTTCTTGTAAAAACCGACGCCTTTCCCGTCTGCCATCAGCAGGACAAGGGTGGATTCCTCTTCCTGTTTTGCCGCAGCCAGGTCATTGATGTATCCGACATAGCAGCCGGCCGATCCGGCAGGGAACACATCCTTCACCGTGACATCCATGGTGAACATGAAGTTTTGCATCTGCCCGGAGCTGATTCTGGTGACCAGATTGTTGTCGTGAATTTTGTCCGAATTCGCGAAAAGCGAAAGGGTGCGGATCCCGTCCTGGTTACTGGTTTGGATCGCGGTCGAGCTGCCGATGTCGGAATAAAGCGACTGCATCGGGGTGGTGAATTTATCTTCCAGCGCACGGATCGGGAACAGATTGTCCAGGTTGTTGGAAAACACCTCGATCATATCGCTCCAGGATGCGCCGCAGTTATCCGCGCCGAAAATGGCCTGGTCACTGGTGAACCCTTCTGATTCCAGGTATTCGATCAATTGCAGCCTTGTCACGGCAGTTACCTGCAGGTAGGCTTTCGCTCTATCAACAGCGACCTTGTTCCAGTCTTTGTCCTCCCCGACGACGCTCACCGCGTAAAGAGCCTGGTCATGGGTGAACCCGACCGAGTCCGATTCAAGCTGCCTAACCAGTCCCTCTTCCGAATAAGCCCCGGTGATCAGCAGCGCTTCCGCCCGTTTGACCGCGATCTCGTTCCAGTCAATGTCGGCAGCGGCGATCTCCACGCCTTTCACTGCCTGCTCATGGGTGAAACCGACGATTTCGGATTCCAGCTGTTTGATCAGCCCGGTTTCGGAAAATGAAGAGGATTTCAGGTAAAAAGCGGCCCTTCTGGCTGCCATGGCGGTCCAGTCCACGTCTTTCCCCGCCGTGTCAGCGCCAAAAACCGCTTCTTCATGGGTAAACCCGTCCGTTGACGATTCCAGGCGGCGGATCAGGCCGTTGTAAGAGTAATCTGAGGCCGCCAGATAATCCGCCGCGGTATCTGCCGCCATCTGATACCAGTCCACATAGATGTTAGAGACCGCATATTCGGCTTCTTCATTCGTGAAACCGTCGAACTTCAGTTTTTCGATCAGGTTGTTCCGGGAATAATGATTCGTACTGATGTAATTCAGCGCAGCCTTCAGGGCATCTGCTTCGTCCGCAAGTGCGGCTTTGGGTTGATGAAAGCCTGCGATGGACAATCCCAGAATCAGAATGAACAGGATCCGGATCGCACAGGTTTTGTTTCTCATTCGGCGCTTCCTTTCAGAATCAGGGGGACTGTTGCCGTCAAAAAAGTGGCGACAGCCGCCTGACGGCAGCAGTCCCCGTTGTTTCGTTCTTTACTCAACCGAAATCGAGAAGTAATAGTGAGGCTGCCCTCCGTAGTGACATTCGATTTCAAGGTCAGGATAAGCTGTCCGTACCAGCGCCAGATATTTTTCCGCGTCGGCATCCGACATGCCGTTCCCGTAAAACAGCGTGATCTGCTCGTAGTCATCCGCACCGATCTCGTCCAGCAATTTTATCAAACCATCTTCGATGCTGTCGGCGGAGATCACCAGGTCACCGTTATGGATCCCGATCACCTGTCCTTCGGTGACGTTGACACCGTTCAGCTCCACAGAGCGGGTCGCCCGGGTCAGTTCACCGGATTCCACCTGCAGCAGGGATTCGTTCATCGCTTCCACCGTCTCATCAAAGTCACCTTCCGGGTCGAGCATCAGCATCGAGGCGATCCCCTGCGCGATGTTCTTGGAACGGATCACCGCCACTTGCTTTTTGGATTCGGTGATGGCATTGTTGGCCGAAAGGATGATGTTCTTGTTGTTCGGCAGGACGATCACCTTGTCGGTCGGCAGGTCTTCCACCGCCTTCAGGATCTGTTCCGTGCTGGGGTTCATGGTCTGGCCGCCGGAAATGATGGCGTTCACGCCCAGGCTGGCCAAAACCCGGGAAATGCCCTCGCCCGGGGAAACGGCGATGATGCCGATCTGCCCCGGCTGGACTTCTGCCAGCGTGTATTCGGATTCCTTCGCCTTGCGGATGTCTTCCATCTGGGCCATGAGGTTTTCGATCGCCACTTTGGTGACGGTTCCCAGTTCCATGATGTAATCGATCGGGGCGTAGAGGTTTTCGGTGGGGACGTGGATGTGCATGCGGTACATCTCATCGCCTTCGCCTACCTGGATGGAGGTGCCCATCTCGCTCAGCCGGTCATAAAACGCGGCCAGTTCCAGCTCCTTGCGGGGATGGAAGTCGACGACGACTTCATAGTCCTGGCCCGGTTCGATGGTCTCTTCCTCATTCATGGCTTCCAGCTGTGCCAGGGAAACCATCGGGGGAACATCCGTGTTGACATCCAGCGGTTCGCCGGTGAGCCAGCGCAGAAAGCCTTCGAAAATGTAAAAGAGCCCCCGTCCGCCGGAGTCGACCACGCCTGCCTGCTTCAGTACCGGCAGCAGGTTTGGGGTGTTGGCAACGGACCGGTCAGCCGCATCTACCGTGATGGTCAGCAGCTTGAGGAAGTCGTCACATTCCGGCAGCGCCGCTTCCACCGCGTTGGCGGTATCCTTCAGCACGGTCAGGATCGTCCCTTCGACCGGACGGACCACGCCTTTGTAGGCGGTGTTCTTCGCTTCGGTCAGCGCCCGGGAAAAGATCTCCGGGGTGAAGGTCTTATAATCGGTCATCACGCGGGAAAAACCGCGCCACAGCTGGGAAAGGATCACGCCGCTGTTGCCGCGGGCGCCCATCAGCGCTCCCTGTGCGGCAGCCCGCATGATCTGGCCGGCGTGATTGGTGTCCATCAGCACGATGTCCGACCAGGCTGTCTGCATGGTCAGCAGCATGTTTGTACCGGTGTCACCGTCCGGCACCGGGAACACGTTCAGTGCATTGACGATGTTCTGATTGGTTTTGAGCCAGAGCATCCCGGCTTCAAACATCGATTTCCATTGCTTCCCGTTCAGGGTTTTCAAAGCGCCCTGACCTTCGGACGCATTATTTTTGCTTTTTTCAGTCATTGGTCTCCTGGATCTGCTTATTTATCGGGGTTGCTGACACGCAGACCCTTGACATGGACATTGACGCTTTCGACATGCAGACCGGTCATTTTTTCGACCTGATATTTCACGCTGTCGGCGACACTGTGGGCAACGGAAGTGATGCGCGTTCCATATTCGACCGTGATGTAAAGGTCGATCGTCACATCTTTCCCGTCAAATTTTACGTTGACCCCCTGCGATGAATCTTTCACGATCGCCGCAGCCAGCCCGGCTGCCAGGTTTTTCGGCGCAAGCCCTACGATCCCATACGACTGCTGGGCGGCATGGGAAACGATCGTGCTGATCGCCCGGTGGGACAGGAAAATGTTTCCCAACATATTTTGTTCGTTTTCGTTCATGTTTGCTCCTTCTCTTCCGCTTTAAATGGAATGAGAACCCGGGGATACAGCGATCCCCTGACCTTATTCTAACATCTTTTGCTATGCAAACTGCCTGAAACGGGCTTTAATGTGAACGTGTGGGTACCGTCTGTCATACGGGCAATCCGTAATGCGAATTTCCAAAAAGGGTGTGACATTCTGGAACACCCTTATATACTTCATCATAAAATCCTGTATAATATATATGGTAAAGGATTCTATGTATTCAGCACTACACGGTGCTCACTCCGGATGTTGAAGTTTGAAAAAAGGATTCAGGTGTCTATGATTCTATGGTTAACGGATGTTCCCGATGCGGGAATAGCTGAAGCGTTATAATGAGGAGCTGACTGATGAGCTTTACTTACGCACAGTTGAAAAAACAGAGCAACAAAAAGAACGGCGCGGAGCCGTTCAGCGGAGATGGAAAGGAAACTTCCCTCCCCAACAGCGCACAGGTGGAGAACCTGGGCCATCAGGTTGATATGCCTGTGGTGATGCGCGAGAAGATGGAAGGGGCCTTCGGCATGGACCTCTCCGGTGTGAAGCTCTATGAGAACCGCGCGGTGGGCGAGGCCGGTGCCGAAGCCGTCGCGCAGGGCAGCAAGATCGCCTTCGCCCCGGGCAAGCTGGACTTTTCCAGCACCCGCGGACAGGCGCTGCTGGGTCATGAGATCTCCCACGTCGCATCCCAGGCCAGGGGCGAGGTGAAGGGCAGCGGTCTTGTGAATGATTCCGCACTGGAAGCCCGTGCCGACCGGGAAGGCATGATGGCCGCCCATGGAGAGAGCGTTTCAGGGAACTACGGCGGTGCCTCCGCACCGCTCTCGAACGCCTCTGCCGCATCTGCGTCAGGCCCGATGCAGGCAAGAAGCGGAAAGAGGAAGAGGAAAAAATTGAAAAGAGATAACAGGGATCTGCCCAGTTTCGATGCGTTCATGCAGGATAAGCTTAAGGGCGAATGGCAATGAGGTGATAGATGAGTTACACTTACGCACAATTAAAAAAACAGACAAGTAAAAAGAACGGTGTGGAGCCGTTCAGCAGCAGCGGGAAGGAAGCCTCCTTCCCCAACAGCGCGCAGGTGGCGGAAATGGGCCATCAGGTTGATATGCCGGTGGTGATGCGCGAGAAGATGGAAGGTGCCTTCGGCATGGATCTTTCCGACGTGAAGCTCTATGAGAATCGCGCGGTGGGTGAGGCCGGCGCTGAAGCCGTTGCGCAGGGCAGCAAGATCGCCTTTGCGCCGGGCAAGCTGGACTTTTCCAGTACCCGCGGCCAGGCGCTGCTGGGTCATGAGATCTCCCACGTCGCATCCCAGGCCAGGGGCGAGG
>CAYWKZ010000022.1:0-15194 GCA_964459115.1 uncultured Leptolinea sp.
TTAGACATTAGACATTAGACGTTAGACATTAGACATTAGACGTTAGACATTAGACTTTAGACGTTAGACTTTAGACGTTGGACGTTAGACGTTGGACATTAGACGTTAGACGTTAGACATTAGACATTAGACTTTAGACGTTAGACTTTAGACGTTGGACGTTAGATGCTATCCCAAATTTCCTGACACCTGACAACTAAAACCTAATACCTAAAACCTAAAACCTGACACCTAACACCTGATACCTGATACCTGAAACCTGAAACCTGAAACCTGACACCTAAAACCTAAAACCTAAAACCTATTCTCCCTTATTGCTGAAGCTAATGGCCAGCGGCTCACCCGGGATGTTGAACTCCGAATAGGGGACCAGGGTGAACTGATAGCCTTCTCCTTCGGGAATGGTCTGGAACTGGACGGAGCAGGTGAGGCCGTCACACCAGGCTTCATCGCGGGTCAGGTCGCCTACGAAGAGCCACGCACCGTCACTGTCGCTGACGCCCACACGGAAGGAGACCACATCCTTCCCCGGGTCTGTCCAGATGATCTGCTGGTTGTCCGGGTCCAGAGAAAGGTTTTCCGTCACTCCGACAAAATCGATGTTCACTTCTGCCGTCTCAGAAAGGTTCGCTACAGAAAAAGTGCGGTTGTCAGAGCCCCAGAAGATGTCATTCCAGCCGTAGGTGAGCAGCGACCACTCATAGCTTTCACCGGCCTTCAGCTCAAGTTCAGGCTCATAGGTACACAGCTCGACCCCGCAGATCTCAGGCGTCACGTCCGTTAGCAGCAGTTCGGTCCCGTCAGAATGTTTGATCTCTATCTGATATTTCGAAGCGCCCATCACGGTCTTCCATGCAAAGGGCATTTTCGGGTCTGTGATGGTGCCGTTAGGGGCGATGATGCAGCTTTCTGTGTTCAGGTAGGTGCCGAGATTGCATTCCTGACAAACGATGCTGAACCCTTTCCACGCGGACCAGTTGGAGGTGGAAGCGCTGTTCCGGCCTTGCACACGCCAGGCATAGCTGCCGCTGGCAAGATAATCGTCGGAATCCAGCTGGCAGACTCCGTTCATCTTGCCGACCAGTTCAGTGCCATACCATTTGTCCAGGCAGATCTGTCCGGATTCCTGATCCATGATCTGGATATGATAGTCGGTGGCATTGTATCCGGTATCTGTCCACTGGAAGGACAGTGCTTTGCTGTTGGAAAGCACGGACCCCGGCAGGTAAGCCTCTGAAGCAGGGATAAAAGCGTTCACGGCAAAGCTGACTTCTTCGGATGCGGCTGATCCCGCTTCATTGACGGCTGTCACGCTCCAGGTGTAGTTGCCGTCAGAGGGCAGCTCGTCGAAGAGGATGCAGCGGCCTGCCTGACAGGTCCAGTCGTCGGCCGGTAACTCCAGCACGATCCCTTCATACCCGCGATCATTCGCGTAGGTGATTTCGTAATGTTCCGCATTTGCCGAAGGGGTCCAATAGAAACCGACTTCTTTGGAGGGAACGCTGTCTTTCGGCGCTTCGGGGACCGGTGCCTCCGGGGCTTCGACCGCGGGCTCCGGGGTTTCAGTCTGCTCAGCTTCTGTTGCTTCTCCGTTTTCGGCTGCTGCATCCCCGTCTGTTGTAAGTTCGGCAGGGATTTTTGCCTCGTTTATTGCGCTTTCTTCCCGGGTGATCAATGCGATCTCGCTTTCACCTTCAACAGCAGTCGTATTCTCTTCCGCTCTTTCTGTCTGTCGTGCGGGCACGGCATACACGGGAAAAAAATCCATACCGAACATTGTGATCATCAACACACAGAAAAATAACAAAAATTGTCTTTTTTTCATCAGTTTCTCTCCCTTTTAGTTGTCATATTTCATTAAAAAGAAAATTAGAATAAGTCGCTGTGAGAACCTGTTCTTGTTAGAATCAGAATCAGGTTTTTTTCAATAATTTGATATATCAGCAACCAGTCCGGAGTGATATGACATTCTCTTCGCCCGATATAGTTACCGGTCAGAGAATGATCTTTATACTTTTCATCCAGTTTCCCGCCATTTGAAAGCTTAATAATGATCTCTTCAATGAGATCCATATTGCAGCCTCGTTTTTTTGCCCGTTTGAGATCTTTTTTGAATTGTGCGGTTGGTTTTGCGACATATTTCATGACAACAATTCTTCCATCATTTCATGAATATCGGTATAGCCTTTTACGGAATCCGGATTTTTTGCAATTTCATCAGCCTGTCTGAAGGCTTCCAATGTTTCAGTATTTGGGATCTCTGCGCCGATTTCAAAGGGAATCCGGTATTCTCTGACTGCTTTTTTTGCAAAAATGTTGAAAGCGGTAGTCATGTTCATACCCATATCTTCACAAAATGAGCTGAATTGTTTTTTAAGTTCGGAGTCCATGCGTATATTTACATTTGTAGTTGCCATTTGATTTGCCTCCTTGATTAATGATATTGTAATGCAATATCATTACATCAGCGTCTCTTTATTTCTAAATATATATATTATAATGGAGTTAAATCGGTTTCCAACGGAAACTGATATTCTATGAAAAACGTTTTAACGGAGAACTATGGCATATACGGCAATTGAGAAAATGAGGCTGAAGAATCAGGAAACCTATGGCATGGACGTGGGACCGCTGCAGCCGGAAACAGCCGGTGAAACAGGCAATGACCTGAAAAGCGCCGCAATGCGATTTCTGCATGAACGCTGCGAAGGGCTGCTTTTCAGTGATGAGATCAGCAAAAAAGAAGAAATCGAAAAAATCTTTTGCGGGAAAAGTCTCAAAGCCGGACAGATCCCCTATAACATGGAAATGGATATCAACAGGCTCTGCCTGGCCCGGAAACTCGCTTCATTTATCGGATCCGGAAATGTGGAAGATGCCTACATGGTCTATTACTGCTATCTGGAAATGATGCTGAGGCAATACGGCAGATCGAAGAAAATGCTCGACCTGCTTTCAGAGTTCGAATCCAATGCCTCCGCTCTGCTGATGAAACACCGTGACCACTACTCCCACTCCGTTTATGTGTTCACGCTGGGGCTGGCGATTTACGAGACCAATGTACATTTCCGCAAAGCCTTCAAAGAATTTTATCACTTCAGCGCTGATGAAGAGGACAGCGAAGCAGACCGGAAAGCGGCACACAAATTCCTTGCACTGTGGGGCATGACTTCCCTGTTCCATGATATCGGTTACCCCTTTGAGCTTCCCTTTGAACAGGTGAAGTCTTATTTTGAGATAGCCGGCTATAACTGTAAGAGTGAAAACCCCTCTCTGGTTTATCGGAATATGACACCGATGCTGGACTTCAGTGATGAGGAACAAAGGCACTTCAAGAAACTATATGGCAGACTTTTCACAAATTTCGAGCAGCTCTTTGCCCATGTCATCACGAAATATCTCGGGAAAGAATATGACCTTTCCGAAGCTTATATGTCCGATGTGCTCCACAGAAAGCCGACCCATCCGGAAGAATTTGATTTTAAAATGGACCATGCCTACTTCAGCGCGATACGGCTCTACCGGGAGCTGGTGAGGGAACCGGAGAACATTTCTGCCATCACCGGCGAACATGTGGACGCGCTTGCGGCGATTCTTCTCCACAATAATATTTTCAAATTATCGATTGCCCGTTTGAAATCGGAGGACCCGGAGGTCCGGAAAGCTCCGCTGAAGATGGAGACCTTCCCGCTGGCCTTCCTGCTGTTCCTTTGTGATGAACTGCAGTGCTGGGACCGTACTGCCTACGGACGCAATACCCGGCTGGAAATGCATCCGCTTTCTGCCGATATCGATTTCAGCGGCAGCGCCCTGCGCATCACCTACAATTTTGACATTGATGAACAGGAAAAGGTCAATGATTTCCTGTCCGTTTATCGTGACTGGGAAGCAAGCGGTGAAGAGGAAAAGCCGCCGCGCCTGAAAGAATATAGCGACATGGCAATGAAAGAACAGCGTTTTGCCCGGGAGATCGAGTCTATTGTTGACACGTCTCACATTCCGCTGCGGGTCAGTGCGGATCTCAAAAAGCCGGACCGCGGGAGCAAACGGGTCTACCTTTCCTCCAGCAGTTTTTTGCATTTATACGATTTTGCCGTGGCGCTGAACGCCCGTTATTCCTGGCAGGGAAAGGAAAAGGATATCCCGCAGCAGCTCATTGAAGATGAGTTTGAGGGCCTTTCCCTGGAATATCAGCTTTCCAATCTTGATCAGGCAAGAAGTTTTGCTGAATTTCTCAACGCCGTGGATTGCTTTTATACGGACAAACCTGTGGATTTTGACCTGCTCAGCGTCTTCACGGCTGAACAGGCGGAAACCATCGCACCGATGGAGCATGAGCGCTGGCTCCGTGAGAAAAGGTCCATGGGCTGGCAGTACGGAGATGCTTATCAGACGATCCCAGCGGAGCGTGTTCCCTTTGCGGGGTTGGTCGGGGAACGGGACTTGCGGAAAATGCTGCGGGAACAGTTCCGCATGCACGAACTGGCGATGTCCGGTTATATCAGCGCTGAGGCAGCCCGGGAACACTACCTTGCCCTGCCGGAAGCCGAGCAGCAAAAGGATATCCAGCCTTTTAACAGCATGCTGAGCCTGATCAAAAAGTTTGACGGGGTTCGCATTTACCGGCTTTCGAAATAACCGGGGAGTGAGCTGACATTTTATGCATGATGTTTTCATCAGTTATTCTCACTTAGACGCGGCGGTCCGGACAGAAGTTGTTGAAAAGCTGGAATCCGCCGGGATCCGCTGTTGGTATGCGCCCCGGGATATTCAACCCGGAGAGGAATGGGCGGATTCGATCATCAGCGGATTGAAAAATTGCTCCGTCGTGATCCTGCTTTTTTCTGAAGCCTCAAATGCCTCAAATCAGGTTCTCCGTGAGGTGGGGGTGGCAGTGGACCTTAAAAAGACCATTCTCCCCTGCCGGTGTGATGAAACGCTCCCTTCCGGCAGCATGCAGTATTACCTGTCCACTCTTCAGTGGATGGAAATGTCGGGGGATCATGAAGAGGCGCTGGATGAGCTGCTGAAATTGACCCGGAATAGCCTTTCCGGAGGGAACTCAAACCGCTCATCAGAAGATCGTGCTGAGGCGCCGGGGAAACCTGCGGGAAAGGGCGATGCTTCTGTCAGCCCGTCCGGAAAAAAAGGAAATCTTGTCATTACCAAAAAGATCCTGCTGGTGTTGATCGCGGCGATCCTTTTGATCAACGCCGGTCTGGTCTATTATTTCTATAAGCGCGGTTCTTTCACCGAAAAACCAGCGGTGAGCGTCCGGGTCGACAACAGCAGCGATATTTATACTGATGCTGAATTGTACGATGCTTTTCAAAAAGGTGAACTTGTGCTTGCTTCCGGTGAGGATTTCCGCACTGTTGATTTTGGGTCATTCATCAGGGCGACGATCGTAAACAACAAAGTTTATTATTTTTCTCCCGAACTGAATTCCCCGGGGGCACAGGATTTTCTTTACACGGTGTATGATGACCATACAGTCCAGCTGAGCGGATACTACGGTGAAGGGGCGGCAGAGGTCGTCATACCCGAGATGATTGATGGCCTGCCGGTGACAGAGATCGGTGATTCCTGCTTTGCCGATAATACGGAAATCGAAAAAGTGACCTTCTCGGATATTGTTGACTATGTCGGCGTTGGAGCCTTTGCCGGCTGCACGAGCCTGCGGGAAATCATTTTTTCAGACTCCCCGCTGGAGGTTAATGACAGCGCCTTCGCTGAGAGTGGTTTGGTGAACGTAAGTTTCCCTGCGTCTTCAAAAGAAATCGGCGCCGGTATCTTTTATGGCTGCGAAAATCTCGAAAGCGTCAATCTCCCGGCGGGTATCACCCTGATCAGGAATGATGCATTTCGGGAGACACCAAAGCTGACCGCTGTCACCATCGCCGCGGAAACGGTGATGATCGACAGGGATGCCTTTGATTACGGAAGCAATGTGACGCTCATCGGCGTCCCCGGCAGCTACACGGAAACCTACGCATCCCGCATGGACTTGAAGTTTCAGGGAAAATAATAAAAAAAATTGCTGGTTACCGGCAACCAGCAACCAGCAACTAAAAACTATCAACTAACAACTAACTCTTCACCGTCTCGATCCGGATCACGTTCGTGTTGCCTGACTGCCCGCTGGTGTCACCGCCGGTCATGACCACGGTGTCACCTTTTTGCAGTTTTAGTGCATCCTTGGCCAGGCGCAGTGAGAAGAAGTTCAGCACTTCCATGTTCGGGAAGTGCTCTGTCTGGATCGGCTGCACACCCCATGAGAGCGCCAGCTTGTACCAGGTGCGCTTGGAGGTTGCCAGGCCCAGAATGGCGATCGGCGGGCGGAAGCGGGAGACCATGCGCACCGTCAGCCCGGAGTGAGAGCTGACCACGATGCCTTTGGCATTCAGGTCGATGGCCATGGTGCAGGCCGCGTGACTGATGGCATCCACGGAAGAACGGATCTCGAAGGTGTGTTTCTGGAAGTCACCCTTGTAGTCGATGTGCTCTTCCGTCCGTTCCGCGATCTCGCTCATCACCTTGACAGCTTCCACCGGATATTTCCCCGCAGCGGATTCCCCGGAGAGCATGATGGCACTGGTGCCGTCATAGACTGCGTTCGCCACATCGCTGATCTCCGCACGGGTCGGTCGGGGATTGGTGATCATGCTTTCCAGCATTTCCGTGGCGGTGATCACACGTTTTCCCAGCAGACGGCACTTGGTGATGAGGTGTTTCTGGATGGCCGGCAGTTCGGTGAAGGCTACTTCCACGCCCAAATCACCGCGGGCGACCATCACGCCCTCGCAGACCGAGCAGATCTCATCGATGTTATCCACGCCTGACTGGTTTTCGATTTTGGCGATAACGTCGATGTCGTCTCCGCCGTTTTCATTCAGGAAGGTCCGCAGGTCGACCAGGTCCTGTTTGCAGGAAACGAAGGAGGCCGCGACAAAATCAACTCCGTTGCGAATACCAAAGAGCAGGTCGGATTTGTCCTGGTCGGAAAGGTATTTCTGGCGCATCACCTTGCCGGGGAAGGACATGGACTTACGGTCGGAAAGCGCACCGCCGGTGATCACCTTGCAGCGGGCCTCATCCCCGTCCAGTTCTTTGACTTCGAACACCACCAGGCCGTTGTTGACCAGAATGCGGTCACCGACCGAAAGGTCGTCGATCAGTCCGGCGTAACTCACGGCGACAATTTTGCTGTCCCCGACGATATCCCGGGTGGTAAAAGTGAAGTTGTCACCATCCTTCAGGGTGATCTTGCCGTCTTTGAAGGTCTTGATCCGGTATTCGGGACCTTTTGTGTCCAGCATGATCGCAATGGGCAGGTCCATCTTTTCACGGACCTTTTTGATCATGTCGATTTTTTGCTGGTGCTCCTCATGGGTACCGTGTGAAAAATTGAGCCGCGCAACATTAAGTCCGGCCTGGCACATTGCTTTGAAGATTTCAGGATCGGAGCTGGAGGGACCGATCGTGCAGATGATTTTTGTCTTTCTCATAACTATACTCCCTGATAAACGGATAAGACTGAAAAGTTCTTTTATTATCAAAGATTATACTATGAGACGCGAAACTGACAAGAGATGAATTTTCACACACACGAAAATAAATCCGCGGTAAAATGGAGAAAAGGCTGATAAGTTTGTGTCGATGGGAAAGGGAGGTGAAAATGAAGAAACACTTCAGATTATGTCTGTTTTTGGCGCTGTTGGCGGCTGTCATCGGGTTGACCGCTGTGGCTTCTGCACAGGAGATCGATTTGGACAATATGAGCAGTGAGCAGCTCAATGCGTTGCTGCAGGCGCTGACGGAAAAACTCGGGCAGGGAGAAATGCCGGACACGGAAGTCTTCGCTCCCTCTGATACGGCTGATTCGGAAGAAGAGAAAGGAACTGTGAGCAATGATCCCGCTCTTCAAGAGGAACCTTCAGACTTGTCTGAAAAACAGATGCCACAGGCCGGTGGGGTAAAAAAATATCAGGTTTACGAAAATAAAAAGCTGGTTATCGGTCGAATGCCGGATTCAATGTTCATCCGGAAGCCGGTAGGCGGAGGCGGCGGGGAAGATGAATCTGCACCGGAAAATCCGAAAACGCCGGAAGAAGAACACAACTGCCCTCCGGGCGCTACATACTCTTGTTATACCGATATATATGGTTGGCGTCATTGCGGCTGCGGATATGGATAAAAATATAAAACAGTACGGGCTTGATTTGCGAACCCGTACTGTTTTAAATCTTATTTTGTAAAGTTCTCCCAGGCTTCCTTGCTGGAGCCGATGTCATCACCGGTCGCGTCCTCCACATTGATCAGGATGGTGTATTCATAGCGGGCTTCCATGTAGATAAAATTATCATCATATTTCCCGAAAGTCATGGTTTCGTAAGCGCCGTCGGCACCGAAGGTGTCGGTCGTGTCGTACCACGCTGAGCCCACACCGTCTTTGAAGGTGTATTTTCCGTTGCCGGGCAGCCCTACGGTCACTTCATCGGGACCGCCGATGAAAACGTAGGAAACGGGGTTATCATCTTTATAGATACGGATGAAAATGGCGCTTTCTTTTGGCTGATCTACCTGAAAGGTTACCTGAGTATCGCGCAGCCACTGAGTGGTGTCATGCCAGGTCTCACCGTTTTTCGGCCATCTGCGGACACATTTTTTCGCCATCTGCTCCCAGTCGCCGTATTGGCTTTCGATGAAAAGTTCGTGAGCTTTGTAGTATTTTTTGTTTTTGTAAAGTTGGTTTGCCTGATCGTAGAGATCTTCGTCTCCGGCCTGGGCGGAGACATTTGCTGAAACGGCAAAGAAGCTCAGCAGTAAAACGATTACAAGGCTGAAAAATAAAAATTGTCTTTTCATGATATGACTCCGTTCAATCATCCGCTCCGATTTCCTAAATTATAACGGTTATTTTGTCCAAAGGTCTAATGCCTAATGTCTAAAGTCTAATGTCTAATGTCTAATGTCTAATGTCTAATGTCTAAAGTCTAATGTCTAAATCCCATTCATCATTTCCAAAAAATCCATGTTCATGCGCACGGTCTCACTGATGCCGACGGGGATGTTCAGTTCCTGACAGCGCTCTGTGATGGCCTGTTCGTTATAACCGTCGATAGTAAGGCCGGTGTTTTTCTTGATCCAGACGATCTCCGCCTCTGCCTGCCGGCTGGCCTGATAGCGCTGGCTCAGCAGGTAAAGCATGACCGCGTCCTCAAATTGTCTGCTCTCTGTCAGGCAGTAGGCCAGGTCCCGGTAGCCGCGGGCGAGTTCGCTCCTGTCCGAGGCACACTTGAGCGCCCATACTGAGGTGTCATAGGCTTCCTGAAGCTGGCCGGTGCGCTTGTAGGCTTCCGCCAGCTCGAACAGGTATTTGGGGCTGACCGGGTCCAGATCGCAGAGCAGCTCCAGCACCTCCCGGGCCTCTTCGGCACGGTTCATTTCGATCAGCAGATTACCGCAGGTGTAAAGGATGGGCGCCGGGTGCATGGGGTGACGTCCGATCTCCCGGTCGCCGATCTCTTCGCTGTAATAGTCCTGATAAACGAGGCTTTCCAGGTAGCTGCTGAAATCTTTCCAGACCGTGCCTTCCGGGAGGGGGTAGTGGCGGATGACCTCCGTGAGGACCAGCAGCTTGCCCAGCGCCTCCTCATACTGCTTTTCTTCGATCAGCTCGCAGGCATCCTTGTAATCATCCTCAGCGGTTTCGACCATGTCATTGAAGATCTGCTGCGGCAGCTCTCCCTCTTCCTCCATGATGATTTCGACCAGCCGGTGGGCGATGGCTTCCATCAGTCTTCCGGCATCGGGGTCGCCGCGGTAGCGCTCCGCCCATTCGTCCAAAACGTCCGCGTCATGCTCGGGGTCCCCGGTAAGTTCGCTTTCGATCTGTGCGATCAGTTTTTTCAATTCTTCATCACTCATATGTTCACCTTGCTTTTCGGTAAGTGGAACCATCCTTATTAAATTATACACCGGGCGGCGGGAAAAGTCAACATCGGCCGGGAAGGCGGGGTCGGATTTCGTAGACTCGTGTGCAGCATGAGTTGGAGGGATCCGACCCCGTATTGCAGTTCAATCATCCGAAGAATTATGAAAAAATTGAAAACTTGCATAAATTCAAGTACAATAGAATCATGGCAGAAATTGAAATTGGCGCGGCTGCGTTAGATGAGTTTCCTCAGATCGCGAAAATGGACCTGAGTTTTGAGAGTGATTACGTCTGGAAGACCCAGATGCTGGAAGGGCTTGGCAGTTTTGAAGCCAGCTTCCAGCGCATCAGGCTCCCGAAAACAATTCGTGTATCTTTTCAGGCCTATAGTACGGCCAACATGGAAGCGCTGATCCGCCAGCACCAGGTCCTTTCCGTCCGGTATGAGGACAAAGTGATCGGTTATCTGCGCCTGGAGCAGGACGAAACGGTGAACCGGCTGGTGCTGAAGACCGGCGGTGTCATGCCCGAATACCGGAACAAGGGTGTCGGTACCGTGCTGCTGGAACGGGTGAGCGAGATCGCGCGCTCCAACAACATTCGCAGCCTGGTGTGCATGGTCCAGGCGAAAAATGACCCGGCGATCCATTTCCTGATGGCACGGGGTTTTGTGTTCTGCGGGTACCAGGAATTTTTCTTTCGGAATATGGAGATCGGTCTGTTTTTCTCGAAAAACATCCGGTAGTGTCAATAATGAACTATTTTATTCACGGACTGCGGGCACTGAGCGAGGTGCTGACGGCGGCTGTTGCCATGACCGCTTTTTCGGTACTGCTTTTTTCCCTGCAGTTTCTGCGGCGAAGACAAAAATTGGCGGCTGCCCTGGTGCCGGTGCTGCTGTGTGTCACGGTGATCTACAGTGCGGACGCGCTGGAGACCATGGCGGTGGGCGCGTCGGCCAAGCTGATGTGGCAGCTGATCCACTGGACCGGGTTTGTGGTCCTGCCCGCGGCGGCTCTCTCTTTCTCTCTGGTGATCCTGGAAATGACCGGCAGGGAAATCGGTAAGGCTGTGACCGTCGGGTCGGTCCTCGATTACCTGCTTTCCTTTGTCTTTGTCTGGCTGCTGTGGAACGGGAAACTGTTTGACGGTATTCATGTGATCTCCGACATCGGAACCACCATGGTCCATACCGAACTGACTGCGCTGTTCTGGGTCTATTTTGCGCTCAATTTTATCGGGATACTCATTGTCCTGTCGACCGCTTACAGAAGGACGCGCACACAGGCCAGCCGACGCCGAATGCTTTACCTCATTTTCGGCCTCATCGGCATCATCATCGGCACTTTCCCGCTGCTGCTGTTCGGCTCCGGTCTGCTCATTTCTCAGTACCCGGTGATCTTTTGGACGCTGAGCGTGCTGGGCAACGCGATGGTGACGGTGATGGTGGTTCTGCTGGGCTACGCCTCTGCTACCTTTTCCGTCTCCTGGTCTGACCGCTTTACCCGTCTGCGCATGATCGAGTGGATGCTGCGCGGACCGGTCACAGCCAGCTTCACACTCTGGCTGGTGACCATGATCAACCGCTCCGGGGACGCGCTCGGGCTGGACATTTCCGGGGTGAACACCCTGGCGACGGTGGTTTCGATCATTTTGATGGAATATCTGGTCACGGTGCTGATGCCGCGCATTGAGCGGGGCGCTCTCGTCGGTCTCGGCCGGGAAGATTACGCGATCTACCGGGAGTTCCAGGGCATGATGGTCTTCAAGCCGGAACTGGAAACCTATCTGGAGGCGCTGACCGGAGCTTTGTGCGACCGTTTTCAGGCGCGGGACGGATTTTTTGCGGTGATGGACGAGTCCGGCACCTTTGACCCGATCGTTAAAACCGGGGAGAGCAGCTGGCCGGACCTGCCGGAGCTGCTCGCGAAAACACCGGCTTATTTCGCGGAGCATGGCGACGCTTTTTACTGGGATGGCATCGGGGTTCTCATTCCGCTTTTCAACCATGATGAGGATCTGGATACGTTCCTGGGTGTGCTGGGGCTGGCGGATGTCTCCCCGGACCTTTTCCCGAACGGGAACGTCAATGTGCTTGAAGACGCGCTGGACAAGGCCCGCACGGTGCTGTGGCAGCGGCGCTACCTGACCAGCGCCTACCAGGTGCTGCGGACAAAGACGAAAGAGGCCGGTGCGAACAGTTTCCACAGCGGCAGCGTTCTGGACCAGGATGCGCTGCTGGACAACGCGAATACCGCAGAGCTGGACCGGGTCATCGTCTGGGCCAAGGACGCGCTCACACATTATTGGGGCGGCCCGAAGCTTTCGGAGAACCCGCTGCTGGGCTGGCGTGTCGTCCGTGAAAAAGCCGCTGCCAACGGTGAAAATGAGGTGAACAGCCTGCGCAGTGTGCTGAAACAGGCGCTGGAGGAGCTCCGTCCGGAAGGGGAGCGTTCCATCAGCGGCGAGTGGACGCTGTATAACCTGATCGATCTGAAGTTTTTTGAAAAGCAAAAGGTCAAAGATATCGTCCGCAGGCTTTCCATGTCGGAAGCTGATTTCTACCGGAAACAGAAGGTAGCCGTGGAAGCGCTTTCGAAAGTGATCATCCGGATGGAACATTCTTTGCAGGATGAGACAGGTGATGGTTTACAAAATGACAAATGAGAAACAGGAAATTCTGAGCCAGCCGCCGCTGCCGATCTATAAAGCGGGACACAGCACGGACATCATCTGTGTGGTCCTGATCTTCATCGGCATGCTGCTTTCGGCCGGCTTTTTCAGCTCCAGTCCGGGCTCGTTGATCGTCCCGTTCTGCGACCTTCTGCGCTCCTGGTTCGGGGTCTGGGCCGTGATCCTTTCAGTGTCGATGGTGCTGGCCGGCATTGCGGTGCTTCTCTTCCGCTGGGTGCTGCCTCACATCCGGCTCAGCCGGGGAAAACAGATTTTTTATGCCGTGCTGGTCTTCCTGATGGTTTTGGATGGCATCACGCTCAGCGCTCTTTATGGCGGCGCTGAGGCGGGCGGCGGACTCGGGATGACCATTGTCCGTGCCCTGACCTCCGGAAGAAATGCCGGTCAGGTCAGTTTTCTTTTGTGGGTTTTTTTGATCGTTGGGTTGTGCCTGCTGACCGGCGGGACCAGATGGATGCCGAAACTCTTCCGTGCCTTTTGGAACGAGGTCAAAGAACTGTTCATGGATGGGGTCCGGGTCGTCAAAGAGCGTCCGGCTGTGGAAAAGCCGACGGATTTTGACTGGCGCACGGAGTATAAGGCCGTGACCGAAACAGCGGAAGCACAAAAAATTGCAGAGAACATGGAGGGAAAGGAAACTGTTCCTGAGCCGGTGAAGATCCCGGCTCCCGTAAAGAAGATCGTGGACCCGATCCCGGCTTTCTTTACGAAGAAAAAGACAATGGAAAACGAAAAAATCAACATCAAACCGGTAACAAACACAAACACGAATACAAAGAAAATTTCAATATCGGCAGCCAACCCGACCGTCCGGTCGAACCGGCTGCCGCCCCTGAACCTGCTCGACACGGAACTCGGGTTTTACGGACAGAACGCTGATCATTCGGAGTTCATCGCTCAGATCGAAGAGGCGATGGATGAGTTCGGTGCGCCGGTGAAGGTCATCGGCTGCTCGGTGGGACCGAGCGTGGTGCAGTACCAGGTGGTTCCGGGGAACATTGCCAAAGCCGGCAAGGTCAGCGCCAAAAACATCCGCGTGACGCAGGTCGCCCAGACGGAACGGGACCTGGCCGTGCGGCTGGGCGTCAGCAACCTTTCCATCCAGGCGCCGGTGCCGGGTGAATCTTATATCGGCATCGATATCCCCAACCCGCAGGCGATGAAGGTTCGGCTGCGTCCGCTCATTGAAAGCCCGGAATTCCAGCGCAAAAATTCTCCGCTTTCCGTGGCGTTGGGGCGGGACATCACCGGCGACCCGGTGGTGGTGGACCTGGGCTCCATGCCCCATCTGCTGGTGGCAGGGACCACGAACTCCGGTAAATCCATCTGCCTGCGGGCGATGGCGATCTGTCTGGCGATGAACAATTCGCCGGAGCAGCTGCGCTTCGTGATGATCGATCCGAAACGTGTGGAATTTTACCATTTCAACGGTTTGCCGCACCTGCTCGGGAAAGTCGAGACAGAATATGAGCGCTCCATCGCGGTGCTGGAATGGGCCGTGCAGGAGATGCAGAGCCGCTACCGGCTCTTTGAGACCGTCGGCGTCCGCAAGCTCGAGGTCTATAACGAATATGCCAAAGATCACGGGCAGAAGCCGCTGCCTTATATCGTCATCATCATCGATGAGATGGCGGAGATCATGAAGGGCGCGGACAAGCAGGGGCAGGTCTGCATCGACAAGCTCACTTCCCTGGCTCGTGCCACCGGCATGCACCTGATCTGTGCCACCCAGCGTCCGGATACTTCCATCGTGACCGGGAAGATCAAGACCAATATCCCGGCGCGAATCGCGCTGAATGTGGCCTCGGCGATTGACTCCCGCGTGATCATGGGCAAGCAGGGCGCGGAAAAGCTGCTGGGCCGCGGTGACATGTACTTCATCGACCCCTCGCTGAATGTGCCGACCCGGGTGCAGGGCGCTTTGCTGACGGACAACGAGATCGACAAGGTCGTCGACCTGTGGAAAAAGCTTTCCCCGAAACCGACCGCGGAGCTGAACACCACCCCGTGGGATGAGATCGCGGAGAACAGCAAGCAGAACGAAAACACGAAGGATGAGAAAAAGCTCAAGGATGCCATCCGTCTGGTGTGCCGGACGAAAAAGGCCAGCGCGGCATATATCTCCGGCAAACTCAATGTCAGCTTCCCGACGGCTTCCCGTCTGCTGAACCGCATGGAGGAGCTCGGTGTGGTCGGCCCCATGCAGCTGGGCGGCAAGGCCCGCGAAGTGCTCTGGGATGAGGCCGAGGCTGAGGACTTTGTCCAAAGCCTGAAATCGAATAAGAAGAGCTTTGAAGATGAGGAAGAGGATTTTGATCTGTTTTAATTTTAGGTTTTAGGTATTAGGTGTCAGGTGTCAGGTGTCAGGTGTCAGGTGTCAGGTGTCAGGTGTCAGGTGTCAGGTATTAGGTGTTAGGTTTTAGGTGTCAGGGAATAGCGTCTAATGTCTAACGTCTAAAGTCTAACGTCTAAAGTCTAAAGTCTAACGTCTAAAGTCTAAAGTCTAACGTCTAAAGTCTGCTCAAGGAGGTATTATGAGCGAAGAGCGAAAAATCACGTTTAC
>CAYWKZ010000022.1:15294-28383 GCA_964459115.1 uncultured Leptolinea sp.
GTCTAAAGTCTGCTCAAGGAGGTATTATGAGCGAAGAGCGAAAAATCACGTTTACCGAAAGAGCCCGGAAGTGGTTCAAAGGGTTTGGCGACGCGGCTGCGTCCTTCCTGCTGAAAATCGGTCTGACCGCCAACGCTGTGACCGTCATCGGCTGCCTGGGACATATCGGCGCCTGCTGGCTGGCTTTTAAAGGTCATTTCACCTGGGCCGGTGTGTTGCTGATCCTGTTTGCCGTCATGGATTTCTTCGACGGCACCATGGCGCGCATGGCAACCGGCGGAAAAGGAACGAAGTTCGGCGCGGTGCTGGATTCCACCACCGATCGTTATGCCGAATTCCTGATTTTTGGCGGGATCCTGCTCTGGAATGCCGACCATGACAAGATCCTTTGGGTCGCGGTTTGTGTGGCTGCCATGATGGGCGCTTTCCTGGTTCCCTACACCCGGGCGAAGGGTGAGATCTACGGTCTGGACATGCGTCTCGGCATCATGTCCCGGTTGGAGCGCTACATCGTCCTGGTGGTCTGCTTGCTCATCGGTTTCCCGAACATCGCCATGGCCGTCATCGCGGTCTTTGCCAACATCACTGCCATCCAGCGTCTGCTTTATATGAAGAAGAATCTTGATTAATATATGCAAAATAGGGTATAATATGCCTATATTGGAGAAATATGATAACACAATTGCAAGAGGAAATCAGACCGTCGGCAGACCTGCGCAATCATTACAGCGAAATATCCCGTGAGTGCAGGGAAAACCGTACTGCGGTCATTATAACGGTGAATGGCAGGGGAGATACTGTTTCGATCGGGTATCAGCAATATAAAAATATGAAAGCCAGGCTTGAATTGCTGGAAATGCTTGATGATGGTGAACGTGATTACCTGGAAGGCAGAACTTCTCCGGAAAAGGATGTTTTCGAAAGACTGTATGCCCGTTTGGCGGATGTAAATAAAGAATGAAATACAGTATCGAATGGACTGAAACCGCGGAAAGCCAGCTGTTTGAAGACGCGTTATATATTGCTTTGAACACCGGAGACACGAAAGAAGCGATTTCTTTCGTTGACAGGGTCAGGGAAGCCACTGAAAAACTGGATGAAATGCCGAATCGGGGCATTCTCCCGAGAGATCACTCAATCAGGAAAAAGGGTTTCAGGGCCCTGCTCATTGGGAATCATGCCGTCTTTTACAAGGTCTATGAGAAAGAGCGCCTTGTGGTGATCGAAGTTTTTGCTTCATTGAAGGAAGATTATATCAATTTGCTGGTCTGATAGTAATTATTCAGAACGAAGCACACGGAGACTGCTCTTAGCCTGCTCCGCTCGTAGCAGGAGTTTCACTGTCTTGAAACTGATATGGCGGGATTGTATGCAGTGATGCGTCTTCCGGCTCTGAAAAGTTATATCTGACATTTTATTTTGGAGATTGGTATGCAATTTGTTCGCGAAGGGATCATCATCGGGCCGCTGTTCCTGCATTATTATGGCCTCATCATCATGCTCGGCGTGCTTGCCGGGGTATGGCTGGCCATGCAGGCGGGGAAAAAGCGCGGATACAAACCGGATGACTATTGGGACATGGTCCCCTGGATGCTCATCCCGGGCATTCTGGGGGCACGGCTCTGGCACGTGCTGATGCCCTCTGTTTCTTCCGGGCTTTCCTTTTCCTGGTACCTGCAGCATCCGGGTGAGATTTTGGCCGTCTGGAACGGCGGGCTCGGCATCCCGGGCGGTGTGCTGGGCGGTGCCTTCGGGATTTGGCTGTTCTGCCGGCGCAAAGGCTTCTCCTACGGCGATTTTATGGACACCATCGCCATCGGCTTGCCGATGGGACAGGCCATCGGACGCTGGGGGAACTTCGTCAATCAGGAGCTCTACGGCCGTCCGTCGACGCTGCCCTGGGCCATCACCATTGATCCTGCCCACCGCATCCCGGAATACGCGGACAAAGCCACCTATCACCCATTGTTCCTTTATGAATCGCTTTATAACCTGCTCCTGTGCCTGTGCCTGTGGAAGCTGGACCGCTCGGAAAAGGTGAAACTGAAGCAGGGCAGCCTGTTCCTGATCTACCTGATCGCCTATCCGGTGGGCCGTTTCTTCCTCGAGTTTCTGCGCCTCGACACTGCACAGCTCGGCGGCATCAATGTCAACCAGACGGTGATGGCGATCACAGCCGTGACCGCCGCAATTTGTTTATTTCTTCGTGAAAAAGGTTCGAGAATTGAGGATAGAGAAAAAAAATAGTGTGTTTCACACTTTTTATGATAAATGCCGTGCAATGGCTTCATATCCCCTATTCCCTATTCCCTATTTCCTATTCCCTGTAAAGAGGTATTATGATCAAAATTTTTGAAATCACTGAAATGTCGCAAAAGGTCTATGACGCCTTTGAACGGCTGCTGCCGCAGCTTTCCTCTTCCGCGAAGACCCCAACCTGGGATGAACTGGAGGATCTGATCGGCTCCAAAGCAAGCATTGTCCTGGCTGCGGCTGATGATGAGGACCCGGAAGGGACCATCCTCGGGACGATGACGCTGGTGGTCTTCCGCATCCCGACCGGTGTGCGTGCCTGGGTGGAAGATGTCGTGGTGGACAGGGAAGCCCGCGGGAAGGGGATCGGTGAAAAGCTGATCCGCACCTCTATTGAACGGGCCAGAGCCGAAGGAGCCAAGACCATCGACCTCACCTCGCGTCCGACCCGTGAGGAGGCTCACCGCCTTTACAAGCGCTGCGGGTTCGAAATGCGGGAAACCTGTGTGTTCCGCAGAATCCCATAAAGACGAACGAAAGAACAGCCGGAGACCCGGCTGTTCTTTCGTTCATGTACGTTCGATAAATTTGTTCCCGCACTTCGGGCAGGTGATCTCGATCTGGCCTTTGCCCTTCGGCACGCGGATCGTCACCCCGCATTGTTTGCAGCGGTAGAATTTGTGTGTCTTTCGCTGCTCCCAGCGCTGTTTCCACTGTTTTGGCAGACGTTTGATCTGGTCAACTTTCTTCAAAAACCACAGCCGTTCGTTGGAGCGTTTGAGGTGGTCCCGTGACAGGGATCGGTAAAGGGAGTAGACAAGGCCGATCAGCCCGACATAGTAAAACACCGAGCTCTTTGTGATCAGCGAGATGACCCAGAGCACAAGAAACGCAATGGCGAGCGCGCTGTTCAGTTCATCATAGCCGTACCGCCCCTGCATCCAGTAATTGAATTTATTCTTTATATTTTCCAAAAAATTTCTCATCTTTATCTCCAATAATCAAATTTGAGAGGTGAAGGGTGAAAGGTGAAGGGTGAAAGGTGAAAGGTGAAAGGTGAAAGGTGCTCCGAATTTCTGAAATCTGACACCCGACACCAGACACCTGAAACCTGACACCTAAAACCTAAAACCTGATACCTGATACCCGACACCTAAAACCTAAAACCTAAAACCTATTCCCTATCTCCTGTAATAATTGTAGCGTAGCTTCGTCAAAAAAATGTTAGAAATAAATTAAAAATAATAGCAGTCCTGTTTTTCAGGTTATAGTTAAGAATGTAAAAAAAACGAAATCAAATCAATGAAGAATGATGCTGCTTCGGGACCATAACAGGTAAAAATTCTTCATTCTTCATTCTTAATTCTTCATTATTCGGATGGGTTCCGGAGCAACAGGAAAAGAAATGATAGACGATCCGTATAAAGTGTTAGGGGTATCCCGTGACGCTTCTCAAGACGAAATAAAAAAAGCATATCGCAAGATGGCCAAACTGTATCACCCGGACCTGCATCCGGACGATCCCGAAGCCAACAAAAAGATGAACGACGTGAATACGGCCTACGATATGCTGATGAACCCGGACAAATACCAGGCCCAGCGGGCCAGGGAGAGCGCCTATTCCCGCTCGTCCTCCGCCGGCAGCAGCTCCTATGGCAGCAGCTCATACGGCAGCTCGCAGCAGTCCGGTTACAGCCAGTACCGCCGGACCTATGACGGGGATTACGGATGGACGGGTGACTTCTTCAATTGGGAAGATATTTTCTTCGGCGGAACCAATGCCTACCAGAGCACAAGGGTGAACAGTAAACCGACAGCCGAACCCGGAGATTCTGTTGAGATCCGCAATGCCATCAGCTATATCAATGCCGGGAATTACCGTGAAGCTGTCGTGATACTGACGAAGATTCCATCCACGGCCCGTGACGCCCGCTGGCATTACCTCAGTGGTCTGGCCAATCATGGCATGGGCAACAGTCCCCGCGATGTGGACATGATGCAGCGTGCGGTTCAGCTGGATCCGAACAACAGCCTCTATCACAGCCTGCTCCGGCAATACCGCAATGGAAGCTCCCAGAGCCCTTACCGGTCCTATAGCTACCGAACGGGACAGAGCAGCAGCGGCAGCAGCGGACTCGGCATCATCAGCAAGATATTTCTGGGGTATATGGCGATCCAGTTCCTTTTCATGCTGCTGCGCCTTTTCCTCGGCTTCGGATTCTATTTCTAAGATAACACTGATTTAACCAGATTGAGTCAAAGTAACCTTTTTCGTTGACTCAGTCACGAGTCAACAGAACAGGTTGCATTGACTCAAAACCGGCGATAACTGTCCCTTTTGACTCAAAAGAAAGGATCATAACCTCATGGGCAAAACAATTGGCATTGACCTTGGCACGACAAATTCCTGCATGTCCGTTGTGGAAAACGGACGTCCGATCATCATCCCGAACGACAAAGGGACCCGGACCACGCCCAGCGTGGTGGCATTCACCAAAGACGGCGAACGGTTGGTAGGTGTCAGCGCTGCTCGTCAGGCGGCTGTCAACTCCGACCGGACTGTGACCTCCGTCAAACGACAAATGGGCACGAACTGGCACATCAGCGTTGACGGAAAAAAATTCTCCGCTCAGGAGATCAGCGCCATGATCCTGCGCAAGCTGCGCGTGGACGCAGAGGCTTATCTTGGTGAGCCGGTGACGGATGCGGTCATTACAGTCCCTGCCTATTTCAACGATATCCAGCGTCAGGCGACCAAAGACGCCGGGAAGATCGCCGGGTTCAACGTCAAACGCATCATCAATGAGCCGACCAGCGCCGCCCTCGCGTACGGACTGGATAACGGCGCTGCCCAGAAGATCATGGTCTATGACCTGGGTGGTGGAACCTTTGACGTTTCCATCATCGAGATCGGTGACGGAGTGATCGAGGTGCTGGCGACCAACGGCGACAATCACCTGGGCGGTGATGACTTCGATGAGCGGATCATGAAATATGTCCTGAATGACATTAAAACAAAATTCGGCGCTGATCTGAGCAAAAACATGACTGCCATGCAGCGCATCAAGGAAGCCGCGGAACAAGCGAAAAAGGAGCTTTCTTCCGCGGTGACCACCTCCATCAACCTGCCCTATCTGGCGGAAAATCGTGGACAGATGATCCATTATGAGACCACGCTGTCCCGGGCGAAATTTGAGGAGCTGATCCATGACCTGATTGAGCGGACCGCTGTCCCGGTGCAGAACGCGCTGGATGACGCGGGCATCGCTCCCTCGGAGCTGGGCAAGGTTCTGCTGGTGGGCGGCTCTACCCGCATTCCGGCAGTTCAGGACCGGGTGCGCATGATGACCGGCATCGAACCTTCCAAGAACATCAACCCGGATGAATGTGTGGCGCAGGGCGCGGCCATTCAGGGCGATACTCTCTCCGGCGGCAAGATGGAACTGGCCGGAACCACCGGCGGCATCCTGCTGCTGGACGTGACTCCGCTGAGCCTTTCCATTGAGACAGTCGGCGGTGTGGCGACCCGGCTGGTGGAGCGAAACTCCACTCTGCCGATTCACTACTCTCAGGTGTTTTCCACGGTTGCTCCGTATCAGAGCTCTGTAGACATTCACGTGCTTCAGGGTGAGCGTCCGATGGCCGCGGACAACAAGACCATCGGGAAATTCCGTCTGAACGGCATCAAACGGGCGCCTGCCGGTGTGCCGCAGATCGAGGTGACTTTTGATATCGACGCGAACGGCATCCTGACAGTCTCCGCGCGGGATCTGGACACCGGGAAGCAGCAGTCCATCACCATCACAGCCAACGACCGCATGTCCGATGCGGAAATCAATGCTGCCATTCACGATGCGGAAGCTTATGCCGCTCAGGATCAGTTCCGCAGGGATACTTTTACGGCCCTTTCGGAGGCCGGAACGTTGATTGGCAAGGTTGACAATGCGCTGCATAATGCTCCGAAAGATTTCGATAAAGATGAAAAGAAGCGGGTTAAATCCGACCTGGACGAACTGCGCAAACTGGCCTCGAAACTGAAGCCGGAAAAAATGACGGAAGCTGACCTTGCCGACCTCCGCCGTGCCATGCAGCGTCTGGAGGAGTCTTCCACGAATATCCGGCTTGCAGCAGGAGTAAATTAATTTGTGCTAAAATGTAATTATGCTGTTCGAATGGGATGAGGGAAAAAACAGAATCAACAAGGAAAAACATGATGGCATCAGTTTCGAATATGCAGTTCGTGTCTTTCTTGATGAGAAAAGAATTGAAATGTATGATGCCAAACATTCTACGCTGACAGAAGACAGGTGAAATGCGATTGGAATGGTAGGGCGTGTAATCTTTGTCGTATATACTGAAAGGTCTGAGAAAATCAGGATTATTTCCGCACGGAGAGCTACAAAAGAGGAGGAAAACGAATATTATGACGGTTATGAGTTTCGATGATATCAGAAATTTACCTCCACTTACAGAGGAAGATATGCATGTAATAGAAAATGCTAAACCGCTGCCGACAGACGATTGCCCGGAAATGAGTCAGTCTGAATTGAATCAATTTCGTCCATGGTACGATAGAGAAAAACAGTCAGTCACTATCAACATCAATGTGGACATTGTCAGCTACTATAAAAGATTGTCTGCCGATACGGGAATCCCTTTTCAGGAATTAATGAGTATGTTTCTGACACAATGTGCAAATGAGGAAAAAAAACCTGTATTTGCATAGGATCGAATATCAGGGTTCTTTTGTATAATGTATTTAAAAGGCTCTTCGTACAATTACAGCTCGAAACGCAAGCGTTCCAGTCCGATCCGGATCCTGATCCTGCTGATCCTGGTCGGAGCGGGGCTGTATTATGCCATTAACATCGTCCCGAACACGGATCCGCTTTTCATCCCGACAGCGACCCCGACTACTGCCCCGGAAGCCTACCTGAACCAGGCCGAACAGCTTTATTCGGAAGGCCGGATCGAGCGTGCCATCGGTATGTACCAGCAGGCCATTAACTCCGACCCGAAGAACATCAACACCTATATCGCCCTCGCAAAGCTGCAGGTGTTCAACGGTCAGTATGCTGAAGCCCTGACCAACGCGGAAAACGCGATCCTGCTGAACCCCAACAATGCGGAGGCTCACGCGGTGCGCGGCTGGGCGATCGGCATGCAGGGCAACTATCTGGACGCGCAGACCGCCTTCAACCGGGCCAAGGAGCTGAACCCGAACCTGGCGCTGGCTTATGCCTATCAGACCGAAGTGCTGGTGGAACAGATCAACGCCGGGGAAGACCGGCTCGACACCCTCACCCAGGCGACGGAAAACTCCCGTCAGGCGATCAGCCTCGGCAACACCCTGATGGAGTCTCACCGGGCCCGCGGCTTGCTGCTGGAGATCACCGGGAACTATGAAGAAGCGGTCACGGAATTCCAGATCGCCATCGCCATCAACCCCAACATCGCTGACCTCTATCTCGCGCTGGGCCGTGCCTACCGTGCCAACGGCATGGATACGGAAGCCATCACCGCCTTTGAACGGGCAGCAACGCTCAACCCTTATGACCCCTGGGCGCCCTATTACATCTCCCGTACCTATGCCAGCAACGGTGAATATACCAAGTCGATCCAGATGGGTGAGGATGCCATTGAACTTGACCCGACCGAAACACAGTTTTACTGGAATCTCGGCACGCAGTATTACCGCTCCGGTGACTATTCCCGGGCGCTGGAATATTTCCGCATCTCCATTCAGGGCGGCATCGGCAAAGACGGTGCAGTTGTGCGCGGCATTCCGCTCTCCTATGACAACCGGGTGCCGGAGCTTTATTACATGTATGGGCTGATCCTTGCCCGTTCCGGACAGTGTCAGGAAGCGGCGGAGGTGGTGCGGCTGCTGACGCAGGGTGTCCCGGAGGATGCCACCGCGATCCTGAACGCGGAATACATGACGGAAGTCTGTAAGGACGGCGATTTTGACATCGTCCTCGTCGCTGTTCCCACCGATACGCCGATGCCGGAAGGGACCGAAGAGGGGGAAGCGGGCGAAGAACTGATGCTGGAAAACAATTATCGGGAATAGAAAGCTGACGGCGGTTAAGGAAAATATGGAATTTATACAGGAAATCGATCTCAGTTTACGCAGCAAGGCGACGCTGATCCTGGTGGTCTCAGCGGAAGAAGAACGGGTCACGGAAGACCTGAAGTCGCTGTGCCGCAGCACGGAGCGGAGCTGCA
The DNA here is from genome assembly GCA_964459115.1 of uncultured Leptolinea sp. Classification (GTDB taxonomy): domain Bacteria; phylum Chloroflexota; class Anaerolineae; order Anaerolineales; family Anaerolineaceae; genus Flexilinea. Next base: position 23,776 of record CAYWKZ010000022.1, read on the forward strand.
TCGCCTGGGACCTGGCGGAAGGCTTCAGTCTGCTGGTCGGGAAATCCGCACCGACCGGCGGCAGGGATCCGCTCAGTGTCCTGGAACAGATCGACAAGGCTGATGCTGACGAGGCGGCGCTGTTTGTGCTGCATGATTTTCATGAATGCTGGGATAACCCGAACATCAAGCGCAAGCTGCGCGGACTGGCCCGAAAGCTGAAATACACCCGAAAATCCATCCTCATCACCGCGCCTGCTGCGGAGATCCCTGCGGAACTGGTCAACGAATGTGTGGTGATGGACTACCCCTTGCCGAATGTCAAAACGCTGGAAGCGGTTCTGGATAAACTCAAACTCACGCCCGGCGTCAGCATTGCCCTTTCCCCTGCCGGGAAGGAAAAGCTGCTTCAGGCCGCGCTCGGGCTGACGGCCTCCCAGGCACAGCGGGTCTTTGCCAGGGCGATCGTGCGCTCGGGGAAACTGACGGATGAAGATATCGACTTCGTCATGCAGGAGAAAAAACAGCTGATCCGCGACATTGAGGCGCTGGAATTCACGGAAGCCTCCGAGACACCGGAATCCGTGGGCGGTCTCGGTGAGCTGAAGCACTGGCTGAACTTGCGCGAAAAGGCCTTCAGCAGTGAAGCCCGTGCCTACGGACTCCCCGCCCCGAAAGGCATTGCCCTGATCGGCATTCCGGGCACCGGGAAGAGCCTGACGGCCAAGATGATCAGCCGCATGTGGCATTTGCCGCTGATCCGCCTGGATGTGGGAGCGCTGTTTGGCTCGCTGGTGGGTGAGTCGGAAGAGCGTGTCCGCCGGGCGCTTTCGGTGGTGGAGATCATCGCCCCCTGCATTCTGTGGATCGATGAGCTGGAAAAAGCCCTCTCGCACGGTGGACTGGACAGCGGGACCAGCACCCGGGTCTTCGGGAACATCCTGACCTGGATGCAGGAAAAGACGGCGCCGGTCTTTGTGGTCGCGACCGCCAATGACGTGACGGCGCTGCCGCCGGAGCTGCTGCGCCGGGGCCGTTTTGACGAGATCTTTTTCCTGGACCTGCCGACGGAAAAGGAACGCCGCGAGATCTTTGAGGTGCACATCCTCAAGCGTGCCCGTCTCCCGGAGATGTTTGACCTGGACCGGCTCTCGAAAGCTTCCCGCGGTTTTGTCGGCTCGGAAATCGAGCAGGCCGTGATCGACGCCATGTACATCGGTTTCAATGACCGGGAACGCGAATTCACGACGGAAGACATCCTTCACGCCCTGCGGCATCAGGTGCCGCTTTCAGTTTCCCAGCGGGAGCAGATCGAAAAACTGCGCAGCTGGCTGCGCGAAGGCCGGGCACAGTCCGCGTCCTTCTCCGATGCTTCCGATGCCGAGTCTCAGTTCGTGCCCATCCAGATTGAATTATAATCATATAACAAAACAGCAGTTGAGGATGGAAACAATATGAATACCAAGAGACAATCAGACAGACTGACTGGACAGCAGAAAGATTCACATGGTGTAACAGGAATTCTTAATGATGAAACCATGTTTCATGATTCAAAGGTATCAAATATTTCAAAAAACATAATGGATATTTTGGAAAAAGAATATCCATCACTCATATTTCGGTACAGAAAATCAATACTGAAAAAAGATATCAATGCAGCCCTGCAAAAGATAGACAAATCTTTAGGTCAAACCTTGTTTGTTGATAATGCTGAAGTTAAACCTGACGGAGGAATACTGGAAGTTAAAGATGATAATGACAACTGGCGAGTCATATTAGTTTCTGAAGCAAAGTATCAGGGTAAAGACATTGAAAATATACGTTCTGGAAAACTCGTTGGAATTAACAATGATCAGGACCTTATGACGGCAGGCAACGCCATTGAACGAGCTTATAAAAATATTTCTGAAATTGCGAATTATATGTTGTCTGAATCTCATTTTCCCTATGTATTGTTTCTTGAAGGGTCAAATTTTCTTACCAGGGATATAACAATCATCAGACCGGATGGACGTGAAGTTACACTTCATTACAAATCCGGTGCATTAAACCGTCTGGATCAGTTAACGGCAGCAAACTATGGGATGTCTATCAATAAAAATCTCTGCGAAAATATGCATATAACGATAAATGGACATACTGTCATGCTTCAGGCGGCCTCAATTTATACAAAAGGAACCGGCGAACGATGGGGGAGAACCGAGATGACGGAAATACTGCTTGAGATTGCAAAAACATCATTGAAAATATTAGGGAAAGACTTATTTACTCAAGTTACCCGAAAAGGATAATATCCAATGAAAAGAATGATAGATCACGCACTGTTAGATAATGCGAAGACAAACAAAAAAGACGAATTCTATACTATTCTTTCAGATATAGAGAATGAAATTGATCATTATACACATCTGTTTCATGGCAAGGTGGTTTATTGCAACTGTGACAATCCGCAATATTCAAACTTTTGGAAATATTTTTATGACCATTTTGTACAGTTAGAACTCAAAGGGTTGATTGCGACATATTACAATATTGAATCAATCTGCTGGAAATATGACGGAAATGAAATTATAAAAACGGAACTGCATGGAAATGGCGACTTTCGCAGTGAGGAATGTAAAAAAATATTACAGCAATCTGATATTGTTGTAACAAATCCCCCTTTCTCTCTTTTTCGGGAATATTTTCGACAATTAATTGATTTCAAAAAAGAGTTTTTGATAATCAGCAACATAAATGCTATTACATATAAAGAAGTATTTGCGCAAATCCAAAAAAATAAAATATGGCTTGGAATGAATTTTGGAAGAGGAATTTCGGGATTTATTGTTCCTTCGGATTATGAGCTTTACGGGTTGGAAACTGAAATAAAAGAAACGGGAGAACGAATTATTTCCCCAAATAATTGTATGTGGTTGACAAACCTTGATAACGAAAAAAGGCATGAACCAATCGAGCTCATAAAAAATTATGAAGGTAACGAAAAAGAATATCCTTTTTACGATAATTATCAGGGAATTAATGTTAATAAGACAAAAGATATTCCGGCGGATTTCACAGGTGTAATGGGAGTTCCGATTACCTTTTTGAATAAATTCAATCCGGATCAGTTTGAGATCATAAAATTCAGAAAAGGTGATGACGATCGTGATCTTAGAATTAACGGAAAATCGACATACTTTCGTATCCTGATAAGAAATAAGAAAATACAGCATCCGGGAATGGAGATACCGGCTATCCAACCAAGCTTGTTATAAGGCCTTTGTTATGTCACACATTTCTGTCATGAAAATCGCTTTTGCGGACCGGGATCTGCTGCAGCTCGCGCTCAAAGACCTTGGCTATGAGCTTGAGGAAGGGGATGACCTGCGCATTACCAATGGCGTGAAGTCGGTGAAGGTCGACTTCCTGGTCAAGGTCCCTTATACGGATTCCATCGGTTTCCGCAAAGGGAAAAACGGCTGGCAGCTGACCGCGGACTGGTTCCGGGTGAATCTGGACAGGAAGCAGTTCGAGAACCGACTCAAACAGCACTACGCATATCTTTCGGTGAAGCAGTCGCTTGAAAAGCAGGGCTACTTCATCACGGAAGAGACGAAGGACGAAAAACAGCGCGTCCATATCCTCCTCCGCCGGACGGAATATTAATTATGATGCCCAATAGTTCTCAACAGAAGTGGCTGGATCTGCTGAAGGCTCCGGGGTTCCCGATCGATTTCCCGGAAGAAGATGCCTACCGTGCCGCCTGTATCGGTGCGGTGATGCTGCTCTTCGAGGCCGGAGACTGTGATGGACTGACGGATGCGGTGAGGAATGCCTCCGCGCCGGAGAGCCGCGCCCGGGCGTTGTCTGCCCTCGAGAGTCTCGCGCTTGCCAATTTACCCGTTTCCGCACAGGCGGTCCATCACCTGTATGAACTGGCGGTGTTGGACGGCATCCCGGAAGCCGGGAAATTCCTGAAGAAAAGCGGGCTGCAGGATGAAGATCAGGGCTGGAACAGTGCCCGGATGCTGTTGTTTGAGCAGAAAAACCAGCTGCTCAAAGCGGACCCCGGCCCGGAACATCTGACCGGGCTTTATCTGCGCGGGGATATACCGGAACGTTTCCGGCTGATGGAACTGGGAAAAAAGATCCTTCCCCACTGGGCGCTGCTCATGCGCTTTTTTGATGAACCGACCCTCCCTCGTCGGCTTGATATTGAAGAGAACTATCGGTCCTTTTCACCGGATGAGCGGAAGCTGCTGACCTTTTGCGTCGGGAAAGAGCCTTCCGTCAGTTCCCTTCCCGCGGATCTGCTGCTGAGTTATGACGATGAATTTTTATCAGCGCTCTGCGTGGAAAACGGACTGCTGCCTTCGGACCCGGCAAAACACGCACTGTTTTATTTCCTCAGCGGCCAGTGGGAGAAGTATTACGCTTCCGACAGTGACTACAGAGCTATTCGCATAGCTTATGAAAGCAAATCCCCGTTATTGCAGCGCCGGTTGATCGCGGTCAGCCGGGACTCCGGCAACAACGCCTGGCTGCGGGAGGTCAACAGCAATTCGGAGAACCTGCCCCATGGCGGAACGCTCTCTGACCAGCACCTGCTGGCAGCGTCGCTGATCGAGCAGCAGCAATGGCCCCGGC
>CAYWKZ010000023.1:0-27902 GCA_964459115.1 uncultured Leptolinea sp.
AGGTCAGCAGTCCTGCTGAAAGGATCATGGGCAAGACGCTGATCATCTGCCGCAGGACGCACACGATCACCCGGGTGTTCCCCGGCCACACCGAAGGAAAAAGCTTCAGCGGCAGCAGGCTGAGCGCGGACCAGAAGTAAAAGGGAAAGCCGTAGAAATAGTGCAGGTAGATGAAGAAATTGCGCAGGGTCTGATAAAGGCTGTCCCCGGGCGTGAGCATGCGGATCACGTGCCCGTACTGGGCATATTCATCGACCTCGAACACTTCCAGCATCTCCGGCGTCTCCGCCCCGGTCAGGTTCGCCGGGATCAGTGCACAGAAATATATCAGCCCGAGCAGGATCAAGATCCAAACAGTTGTCTTTTGCTTTCTAATTTCCACGGTAAAAGCCCCGATCGCTGTATTCAGCCCATCTTAAGATACATTTCTTTATATTTTGGCATCAGCTACTCCATATATTTCAGGCTTTGAAACATGCAATCCCGCGCAATAGAAAGCTCTATTTCATCCATATTCGTTTCAATCAATGTTCCATCTTCCTGTAATACTGCAGCGCCAAATTGATTATTCAGGTTCAGTATTCGGAATCCATCTCTGCATTTCTGTACGGCAAATCCTTTGATTATTACATCTGCCTTATCAGCTTCCTGTCTTACATCAAGCATGAATTACCTTCACATTTTTAATTGGCTGGAGAAAAGCCTCTTTGTCCATCAAAAGATTATCCAAAATGGGAATAAGATCTATATATTCCTCAATAGGGTTCTCATCATGAGCATATTTTGTATCCACAACAATATAGCCATCGTCCCATTCCTTAATATTCACATAATATTCCAAAGAATAAGGAGCAATAAATTTGAGACGATTATTTCCAAATGAAAAAATCGTATATCTCCCTTCATTGCTGAGATATGCAGTATTGTCTTCCTTTGATTTTGACATATTATTCATTGTTTCCCAGTTATTTCAAAGATACTGCTGGAGGAACTGATGGAGGGTGAGCAGATAATCTTTGATGTGTTCTGCCTTGCGGAAGCCGTGCCCTTCGCCCTCATAAAGCCTGAAGACATGCGGGACGCGGATGCGGCTCAGCAGCCCCTCGGACTGTTCCTTCGGCACCACCACATCTTTGTCCCCCTGGAAGATCGCCAGCGGAACCGCGATCTTTTCGGCATGATAGAGCGGCGACCAGGCAAAATATTTATCCTCCGCTTCCGGCAGGGTACCGACCAGGCTTTCGGTATAATGCAGTTCCAGCTTCCAGGTGGAACGAGCCAGTCCATAAAGGTCAGACACACCGTAAAGTGAAGCACCGGCTGCATAGACCTCCGGATACTGGGTCAGGACGTTCAGCACGGTAAAGCCTCCGGCACTGCCGCCGGTGATGAGCAGCCGCTTCGGATCCGCAAGGCCTTTTTCTCCGAGGTATTTCGCCAATGTTACGGCATCTTGCGTGTCATATTCGCCCCAGTGTCCGTTGAGGCTTTCGAGGTACGTCCGTCCGTAGCCCGCACTGCCGCGGTAATTCAGCCGCACATAAGCATAGCCCAGCGAGCAGAAATAGGCAGTCTCCGCGGAAAAACTCTGGTCGGCTTTCCCGGTCGGCCCGCCATGGACCTGTACGATGGCAGGAGGGGCACCGTGCCAGCCGTAATCCGGGCTGCAGGGCGGATAATAAAGTCCATAAGCCGTTTTGCCGCCTTTGGTTTTCCAGCTGATCTCCCGGGGCAGGGAAACGAAGGACGCGTCCAGCTTGAGATCATTGGTGCGGTAGATCACCTCACATTCACCTTTGCTCATCACGATCACCTGTGAAAAATCCAACGGTCCGGACGCGATCGCCGCTACCTTCCCGTCTCGGGAGACACGAACCTGTTCAAAGCCGGTCAGGTGATCCGGGGAGATCCGCTGTTCGATAGCGGTTTCCGGGTGGCAGATCCAGATCTCGCTCTTCGTCCCGTACATACGGGTATAAGCGATCCGGCGGCTGTCCGCAAACCAACCGTAAGAACAATTTCCCTGTGTAAAAGCCGGAACGGAAAGCGCGAAGCCATCCCCATGGATGACAGTCCGCCGCTCACCGGTTGTCAGGTCATAAACGACCAGGTCTTCCCAGTCACCGGAAGCAGCGATAAAGGCCAGCTTTTTCCCGTCCGGTGAGAAATGCGGCTGAGACGCCGGGTCCGGTCTGCCGCCCGCAATACAGCGGACATTCTTCAGTTCCATGGTCTCCGGTTCCACATCCGCAAGCATCACCCGGGAACCGCTCCAGGGCATTTCCGGATGATCCCATTCCACCCAGGCAAATTTCGTCCCGTCCGGGCTCCACTCGGGCTGCATGTAAAAATCTGCGCCTTTGATCCAGAGTCTCGGCCAGGCATACCCGGAAAGCTCCAGCAGCGCGATCTGGTCATGTTCGCCATCGGTGGTCACATAAGCCACATATTTCCCGTTTGGGCTGATGACAGGCGTCGAACGGTCAAACCGGTCATTGGTCAGCAGGACTGCCCGGTCGGACCCTTCACGAACAGCAAACAGCCCGTTGTCGCCGGAACAAAAAACGGTCAGATCACCGTGTACATCCAAATCTCCGCCGCCATAACCCACACTGCCGTAAACGTCCTGTCCGGTCTGCACCGCTTCCAGCGGTTTTCCTTCTGCCTTTCGGTAGAGCGTGGATCTGGCTGAAAAAACCAATCCGCTGCCGTCACTGTTCCATTTTAAATCACTCACCCGGGCACGATTTGCCACCAGGTCCGGGTCGATATGTCCGTTCCATAAACCATAAGGGAGCTGCATAGAAAACCTCCTGCGAGTTATATCCTTTTTGACAGTTCTGACCTGTCTTCCTATATAATTATATTATTATTTATAATGAAATGTGAAATAAAGCCACCGGGTTTTTCGTTCTGAAAGAAAATCATTGGAGGTACGGATGAATTTCTTTTACTTGATTTTACTTACTGCCGCCGCTGCCGCGTTGTTTTTCAGCCTTTTGGCGTTGGTCAGGAAAATCAGAAAATCAGCAGCAATGAAACGACAAGCCGAACTGGAATATCAGAATGCGGTCAATTTCATTAACAAAGGAATGCGGAATGAAATCAATCTGAGCCATCAGACTGCCGTTCCTGAACAGAAAACCAGGGTTGAAAAAGAGGCGACACCCAAGGAAGAGCTTGTCCGTCCTCCTGAAGTGCAGAGCGAAGCACAGCCTGAAAACGAGACCGGCGATACAGACACCGATCAGGTCGGCCAGGAAGATGAGACCGACATAACCGAACCGGATCCTTCGCAGGTGCTATTTTATAAGACAAGAGGAAATGCCAAACCACAGGGACGTCCCCGTATCTATTTCTGCTGCCACCCTGAGGATTTCCAAAGCACATTTGGGCCGATCACCGATGAATTGCTGGAGATCCAAAAGAATGCGGTGATCTGGTACCGTGACCCGGGCAAACCTTTTCCGGAAGACGAACAGTTCCTTTCTGACCTGGGACTGATGCAGCTGTTTGTTATACCCATCACATCCCGCTTCCTTTATCAGGATGACCCATCCAGAACGAAAGAGATGGCTTTCGCATTTCAGTCTCACATACCGGTCCTGCCGTTAATGCAGGAATCAGGTTTGGAAAATGATTTTAATGAAATCTGCGGCGAGCTGCAGTTCCTTGACAAATCCGCAGCCGCGAAAGATCCGACGGCCCTGCCTTATGAAGGGAAACTCAGAAAATTTTTAGAGGCTGTTCTGGTCGGGGATGAAATGGCTGCCCGCATCCGTGAAGCGTTTGATGCTTACATTTTCCTGAGTTACCGCAAAAAGGACCGGAGTGAAGCGCAAAAAATCATGCGCCTGATCCATAAAAATGAATTTTGCCGGGATATAGCGATCTGGTATGACGAATTCCTGACGCCGGGAGAAAATTTTAATAAAGAGATCAGCGCCGCCATGAAAAAGAGCCGGTTGTTTGCTTTGGTGGTTACGCCAAACCTACTGGAAGATCCAAACTATGTCCAGACCCATGAATATCCCTCAGCCATCAAACAGGAAAAAGATATTCTTGCAGTTATCGCAAAGGATACGGACGCGGAAAAATTGATCGACATGTATGAAGGGATCGAAAATTATGACCCGACAGGAGATCCGGCAAGTGTGGCCGCCCGGCTCCATACGCTGCTGCATGATATTGCGCTGCAGGAAGGTCAGCATGATCCGTCTCATCAATTTTTGATCGGCCTGGCTTACCTTTCAGGTATCGATGTTGAAGTGGATCATGAAAGAGCCGCACAGCTTATCACAAAGGCGGCTGATGACGGCCTTCCGGAGGCATGCGAAAAGCTGGTCACCATGTACCGCACCGGTGAAGGGGTTGAGCGGGATTTCCATGAATCTCTCAATTGGCAGAAACAATTCGTTCAGCTGCTTATGCAAAAAGCAGCCGAAACACAGGATATCAACTCATATGAAAAACTGTTTGCCGCACAGGCCGATCTCTGTGACTTTCAGCAGGAGCTGGGCGCGCTGAATGAAGCAAAAGAAACCGGAAAGCTCATGCTGAACACTGCAAGAAGTCTGATCACTTTACAGGCTGATAATGCCTGGCGCTATACAGCAATCTGCTATGACAAGCTCGGAGATATCTGCAGGACGGAAGGAAATCCGACCGAGGCAAAAGGTTGGTATGAAAAGGGGCTGAAAATCAGAGAGCAGATCTTCCGGGAAAATCCGGGGCTCTTCTCACGGCAGGATCTTCCCATCAGCTACGATTACCTGGGGATGATGTGTGAAGCCGAAGGAGACCCCGCAGCTGCAAAAGTCTGGTATGGGAAGAGTCTGGAAATCAGGGAAAAAATTGCCGCTGAGACAGAAACGCTTTACGCAAGAAGAAATGTCTGCATCAGTTATGACCGGCTCGGATCCGCGGCTGAGAAAACAGGTGACCTGGAAGGCGCGGCTGAACAATATGAAAAGCATCTTGCACTGTCGGAAAAGATCTATGCCGAAACAGGTGATGCAGAAGATCTGCGGAATTTGTCTCTTAGCCAAAGCCTTATCGGCATCGTTTACAGAGAAAAAAGAGATTTTGAAAAAGCAAAAGATTGCTTTGAGAAAAGTTTATCCCTCAGCCGGGAGCTATTTCAAAAAACAGAAACGATCAATGCAAAAAGAGATTTGTCTGTGAGCCTCGAAAACCTTGGGGACATGTATAAAAATGAAGGAGACTATAAAAAAGCAGGAAATTGTTACCGGGAAAGCCATAAACTGCGGGAAACGATTTATCAGGAAACCGGAACCATGGTCTCCCGGCAGGATCTTGCGGTAAGTTTTTATAAGCTGGCCGATCTCAGCCTGGCAGAAGGGCATCCGCGGAAGGCAAAATCCTTATACCAGAAAGGAACGGGGATCATTGAAGAGATCCCGGAGGAAAGGCGCGCAATGGACGCGCAGCGGGTTCTTTTCGTCGGATATAACCAGCTTGGAATGATCTGCACACAGGAAGGAGAAACGAAAAAAGCTGCCGAATGGTACCAGAAAAGCCGGCAGATCAGTGAATCGATCGCACAGCAGTCACAGACAACAGAAGCCATTCATGACCAGTTTCTCGGATATTATAACCAGGGAATTGCCTGCCACAAGGCAGGAAAAACGGAAGAAGCAAAAACCTGGTATGAAAAAGGGATCGAAGCGCTCACAAAACAGGACGAATACCTCACGAATCCGCGTATCCGCCGGGTCCTTGCCCTTTGTTATCACCGTCTGGGCGACCTCAGCAGAGCAAAAAATCAATTACAGGAAACAAAAGATTATTATGAAAAAAGTCTGGCGCTCCTTGAAAGCATTTTCAAGGAGACAGGGAGTCCTGAGGCACAGCTGGACCTGGCAGATCTCTATGATTCTTTTGCTGCCTGTGCGAAGGCTTCGCATGACCCGATGGAAAGCCTGAGAACAATGATCCAACGGGCTTATGCCGTATCAACCGGGAAGAAAGTTGAACCGGCTGAGAAAAAGGAAGAAGAATCTGCAAAAAGCTGGTATGAGAAAAGTCTGGCACTCAGGCTGGCTGTGGTGGAGGAAAACCCTTCTCCCGCAGCGGAACAAGACCTGTTCATCAGTTTCATGGACATGGGAGAGCTTGCCAACGGTGAAGGGAAGAAAGATGAAGCCAAGGAATGGTATGAAAAGGCGATCGAGTTATCTGAGCGTTCCGAATCAAGCGGCATGTGGAAAGATTTGATCGTATGTTATCAGCGGCTGGGAGACATTTGTTCGGGCAAAAAGGATGACGCCCGGGCGATCGAATATTACAAAAAAGGCATTGAAGCACGAGATGTCTTTTTCCAAAAAACAGGCAGCACCGAATCAGCCCGGGATACTGTGGTCAATTGCCACAAGCTCGGAAAAATATATAAAAATCAGGATAATCAGGCAGAAGCGAAAGTCTGGTACGAGAAAGGTCTGGAAATCGCGGAGCAAATCGCGGAAAACACAGGTACAGTGCAAAGCAGGAAGGACCTTGCACTCAGCTATTACAATATGGGTGGGCTGACAATCATCCCTGATGAACAGCGGCTTGTGTATTGGCAGAAATTCCTTGAGATCAGCAAGGCCTTGAACGCTGAAAACGAGGATGTAAAATATTCTTTATGGGCCGAAAAGGCAAGGCAGGAGATAGCGATCCTGAACAACAAGATCAACCGCTGAAAAGGGGGTATTATGGCTTATACATCGTTTGAAGAAGTGCGCCAGCGCAATATGAAGCTTTATGGAGTTACCGGACCTGCCGAACCCTACCTGCGTACTTCAGCCGGTAACGGCAATGACCTGAAATCGGCAGCGCTGCGCTTTATTCATAATCATTGTGAAATGCTGAACTTTGATGAAACCATCGCCAAAAATGAAAAGGCCAACGGTGTCCTTCAGGGAACCGGAACCTATTTCGGACAGATCCCCTATAACATGCAGATGGACATCAATCGGCTGTGTCTGGAACGGGAACTGGAACATTTCATTGACTCCGGTGTCGCAGAGGACGCTTATAACGTTTATTACTGCTATCTGGAAATGTTCTTCGGTCGTTACGGCAAATCAAAGAAAATGGTGGAACTGCTCTCCGAGTTCGAGTCAAACGGCAGTTCCCTGCTGATGAAACACCGGGATCACTATTCTCACTCCGTTTATGTGTTCACACTGGGCCTTGCTATTTATGAAACAAACGAGAACTTCCGGAAGGCCTTCAAAAATCATTACGGGTTCACCACGGATTCACCGGAACAAAACCGGGCTGCGGCCAACAGTTTTTTGGAATACTGGGGGCTGACCGCACTCTTCCATGACATCGGTTATCCCTTTGAACTGCCCTTTGAACAGGCGATCTCCTATTATGAAGTCGCAGGAGAAAAACGCGGAAAAGGGCCGCAAAAGCCCTACCTGTCTTACCGGGCCCTGGACATGCTGATCAACCTGACAGAAGAGGAACAAACATGTTTCGAGAATTATTTTCATAAGACCTTCTATACGATCGAAGAATTGCTGGCGTGGGGAATTTCCGAAAAACTGGGGGAAGATTACGGTTTCACGGAAGGTTACCTGCTCAGGAAGATTCATGAAAAACCGATTTACCCGGAGACCTTCGGTTTATATATGGACCATGCCTACTTCAGTGCGGTCCGGCTTTATCATGAGATCATCAAAGATCCCTTTGACCCGGATAAGATCAAACCGGAAATTTTCCGGCAGGAACACCTGGACGCGCTGACCGCGATCATGCTGCACAACAGCCTGTATAAATTTGCCATCGCTTTTTACAAGGATGACGATCTAAAAAAACGCAAAGATCCGCTCCCGATGGAAACACATCCGCTGGCATACCTCCTGATGCTCTGCGACGAGCTGCAGTGCTGGGACCGGACCGCATACGGACGAAATTCCCGTACCGAGCTGCATCCGATGAGCGTTGATTTTGATTTCAGCAATAATGCCATCACCGCAGTCTACCATTTTGATATGGAAGAGCATGACAAAATCACAGATTATGAGAAACAATACGAGATATGGAAAGCAAACGGGAAACCACCGAAAGAGGAACCCCGCCTGAAGGATTACAGTGACATGGCCGCTCAGGAAAAGCGCTTTACAGGAGACATCGAACGGATCGTTGACACCTCTCAGATCCCGCTGAATGTCACACAGGATCAGCAGATCGTGGACCGCTCCAGCAAACATACTTTCCTGTCCACCAGTAATTTCCTTCACCTGTATGACTTTGCAGTCTCTCTGAACGGACGCTATAACTACCAGGAGGATGAGGATAAATATCCGGTGAAGCGTCTGGAGGCTGAATTTGAGGATCTTTCTCTGGAATATCAGCTTTCCAACATCAACCAGGCAAAGAGTTTCGGGAAATATCTGAACGCGCTGGGATGCTTTTTCACGGACAAACCGGTCGACTATGATATGATCACTCACTTTAAGCCCGAACAGACTGAAATCATCGCACCGATGGAACACGAACGCTGGATCCGGGAACACATCGCAATGGGTTGGATCTCCGGAAATGCCTATGAAACAGTGCCGCTGAAAGAGAAGGTGTTCGCAGATGAGGAAGAAGAGAAAAGGTTCCGGAGCGCCCTGCGGGAGCAGTTCCGCATGCACAAGCTGACCATGGATGGTGACCCAAGCGAATACGAAGTGCTGGAGCACTTTAAGACCCTTTCAGATGATGACAAAGGAAAAGACGCGGAACCTTTCAACCGGATGCTGGAACTGATCCGGCAATTCGACGGGCTGCGCATCTATCAGCTGAACGATGAAATTCTGGAAGGCGCAGCTGTCGGAAGGGTTTCTAAATCCGGGAAGGATCTTTCTGAAACGGTCATCGAACAGATAAAGAATGAATTGGACGCAAAAGAGAATCTTTCCGCAGAAGACCGCCGTTCTCTCCTGCAGCGGCTGATAAAGAAGCTTTAGGCTTGGGATTTGTAACCTCTTTAATGACCTGACGGGCGTTTTAGGGTATGATAGTGAACATTGTGTTGGTACTAACCTTGCACTATTATATAGAAAAAGGTCATTTGTGAGGTACTGATATGTGTAAAGATAAAAATATGTTCGCGCTGATCGTCGCGATTTTCCTCTCAGTCCTGTTTATCACGGGGTGGGTCTTTGCCGACCGCAATGTGATGGACCTGATCAATGTGACCCCGATCCTTGAGACGAAAAATACCGAGTCAGCGCCTGTTTCCGCGGAATTGCCGGAAGTACCTGCCGTGGTTTTCCGGGCTTCTGATGATGGAGTGTGCTTGATCGAAGGCTGCAAATAGCCGGAAGTCAACTGAAACTAACAAAAAAGACGCGCTGAGCGTCTTTTTTGTTTAACTGAATTCCTGAACATATCTGTCGGCTGCACGGGCGAACCAGTCAGGGTAATGCCACCAACCTCTGTCAGCCCGGATCACAGTCTGCAAAAACAGATCTTCATTCATAGTTCCATGAGAAAGTGCTGCCTGTGCCAGCTGAACTTTAAGAAAAATGTACCAGACCCGCAGCAGAGCTGACTCATGGCAGAGGATATCCCGGACTTTCAGCAGTTCATTCTGACAGCGAAAAAACTGTTTGAAGCTGTCGGAGAACACACAGTGAACCATGAAATTTTCAACCAGGTATTCATTTTCAGCCAGAAAAGGACCAAGGATCCTCACCCCTTCGGCAAAATTTTCCGCAAGCAGCCGGGTATAGCTTTCCCTGCCTCCGGCAAGCATACGGGTCAATTCTGCGGTAGCCTGAACCGGTTTTTCCAGCGTCTCCGGGACCGGAACGAACACCTTCAGCCAGCAGTCCATTATTCCCAGCGAATCTCCGGGAATGACCTCGGCAGTACGGACATGTGAATTCTCAGCCGCTGTGCGGATACCGACCGCGTCCGGATACTTTTCCTCTGCAAGACGTTCAAGAAAATCAATTGCCCGGGACAAACGAGCCTCAAAAGGAAGCGTCCGGTCCTGCAATATTTCACACAGGGAGGTGATCAGCTGATCGCGGTTTTCCATCAGCAGCCGTGTACCGGCATCAGAAATCAGAGAGGTTTCCAGCCATTCTGTATTCGGATCAATTTCAGTCTCAAAGCGGGAAAAGGCTGTCGGTTCCCTGTGCAGAATTGCCAGGCGGGCACATTCAGGACAGGAAAGGCAGGCACTCAGAAAGGTCTCTTCATTGATCTGGAAAAAGGTCCGCGGATGGAAATAACAGGTGTCACAGAGCACATAGGGACCGTAGTTTTTTTGCAGTCGGCACTCCCCGTTACTGTTCAGGATGGGGCAGCGCCGGTCCGGAGCGTTCAGCAGCTGCAGACGGTATTCCACCACGGCATTTCGTTTACCCGGGCGCCGCACACGAAAACTGCGCAGCAATTGATCCATGACTGCCTGCAGCTCCGGATCCCCCAGATGGGTATAACTGTCAGCGTGAACCGGATCAACTTCAATGTTCCACTGCTGGCAGCATGTTTCCGGGCACGCCCCTGCGATGCATTGGAAACGCTCCATCCATTGAGGCGCGGTCACGATCCGGCGATCATATTGATTCATAATGCAAATTATTTGAGCAGGTCTATCAATTCCATCCAGTTGGACGTAGCCTTGATGCCGGCATTTCGGAACGCTTCCAGCTTTTCCCGTGCGCTGCCGATCCCGCCATCAATGTAAGCACCGGGATGGGTGGTACGCTTTCCTTCAGGAATGTTCATCCCGGCCACATAAGCGATGACCGGTTTGCTCATCTGGTATGCGACATATTTCGCAGCCCGCTCTTCTTCCAGCCCGCCGATCTCGCCCATCAGCAGGATCTTATCCGTGTAGGGATCGATCTCAAACATCTCAAGGATATCAACAAAGGTCGTTCCGCAGATCAGGTCACCGCCGATCCCGACACAGGAACTGACACCCAGCCCAACCGTTTTCATGCGGTCCATTGCCATATAGCTGATGGTGGAAGAACGGCTGACAACACCGATCCGTCCGGGAATAACACAATCGGAAGGATAGATTCCCACTTTCTGTTCACCGGGTGTGATGATACCGGGACAGTTCGGTCCCAGCAAACGCACCCCTTTGGTCTTCATATAGGCATTGACTTTGACGATATCCTGAACAGGAATGCCATCCGTAACACAAACGACCAGCTCAACCCCAGAATCCGCAGCTTCATAAAGCGCATCTGCAGCCTGATGGGCCGGAACAAACATGATGGAGGTGTTGGCGTCGGTAGCTTCCACAGCCATCTGCATGCTGTCAAAGACGGGAACCTTTTCGTTCAGGACCCAGCTGCCACCCTTTCCGGGAGTCACACCGGCAACGATCTGGGTACCGTAATTCATCATATCCAGCGAGTGGAAGCTTGCCTCCCTGCCGGTTATCCCCTGTACAACGACCTTGGTGGATTTGTTAATTAATACGCTCATTGGCCGGTGCTCCGATGAATTCAAAAACTTTGTCCACAGCTTCCGGCAGGTCCGGCACGGTGGCGATCAGCGACCCCTTCAGCATTTCCAGCGCGATATCGGCATTTGTACCGCTGAAACGCACGATGGTGGGAATTTTCCGTTTATTGCTGGAAATGGAACGCATTAGTCCTTCTGCGACCCGGTCACAATGCGTCTTGCCACCGTAAATGTTCATGATGATCGCATCGACCCGCGGATCTTCATAAAGCAGCCGCAGCGCCTTTTCCGCCTTCTGGTCATGGACACTGCCGCCCATATCCAGATAATTGGCGGGGCGTCCACCGCGGTGCCGCAGGTAATCGATGCAGCTCATGGTCAGTCCGGCCCCGTTCGCCAGAATTCCGATATTTCCATCCATACGGAAATAACACATCCCATATTTTTGGGCTTCATATTCGGTCATGTTGGAGATGAAACCCAGCTGCGTATCAAAGAGTGCCTGCTGCCGGAAAAAGGCATTATCATCCAGTGTGATCTTGCCGTCAAGCGCCATCATCCGTCCGTCCGTTGAGATCGCCAGCGGATTGATTGCCACCAACAAAGCGTCCAGATCGCAGAAGATCTTCCACATTTGTTTGCAGATCTCAAAGAGCTTTCGCATGTAGCGCTGCGGGAAATTGCAGCGAGAAGCAAGATCATAGATCTGGAACTGCTGCAAGCCGATCAATGGGTCGATCTTCACACGTTCCAGGTTTTCATAAAGAGAATTTGCCGCAGTCTCGATGTAAAGACTGCCGGTATCATACATCACCAGCACCGGTATTTGTTCGGCACGGTCATAGGTGATCAGC
The DNA here is from genome assembly GCA_964459115.1 of uncultured Leptolinea sp. Lineage (GTDB taxonomy): Bacteria > Chloroflexota > Anaerolineae > Anaerolineales > Anaerolineaceae > Flexilinea. Next base: position 12,291 of record CAYWKZ010000023.1, read on the forward strand.
AGGTAGTATTCCTCATCAATGGTCACCGCCTCATCAATCAGAACCTTGCTGACCAGCATATCATTGATGCGGGAAGCAAGAATCTCGGAAGCGAACTCTTCGGTTTCCTCCGGTGTCCGGGCAAGACGGATCCCGCCGGACATGCCGCGGCCTTCTGAAAGAACCTGAGCTTTGACCACCACCGGTGCACCGATCATTTCTGAAATACGTTTCGCCTCACGGGCAAAAGATGTCACCCGTCCGTCAGGAACCGGTATCCCATTTTGCCGAAAAATATTTTTTAGCTGGTACTCTTGCAGTTTCATAAGCTCAGGTTTCAAGTGTCAGATAACAGAAATCAGGTGACGAATACACTGATTTCTGAAACCTGACACCCTGCACCTGTTTTATCCTTTCAAAAATTCGTCAACAGATTCTTTGCTGATGCGATAGGCGCTGCCAATCTTACGAGCTTTCAAATCGCCGGCCTGAATCGCTGCGATGATGTCTTCTTCAGAGACCTTCAACAGTTGGGCGACTTCGGACGGGGTCATCACACCGCCGGAGGCAGGCGCCGCAGCGGATGCAGCGGGCGCTGCCTGCTGCTGCACAGGCTGCTGCTGGTTGAAACCGAAGGCCTGGCTCATGTAGTTGCCGATACCCATCCCGGCACCGATCCCGGCAGTCAGGCCGGCACCGCCGCCTTCATTTTTGGCTGCATCGCGCATGGCGTCAGCAGCCTGCAGCTGAGTATAGGTATTCATGTCCAGCATGCCCATGGCGCGCAGATCTTCAGCACTTGTTTCGGAAGGTTTCAGGTTAGTGATATAGAAGGACTTCAGAGTGAGTCCGATCGCGGCAAAGTCATCTTGGACCTTGGCACGGACAGCGGTACCCAACTCTTCTGTCAGGCTCATCAGCTGGAAGATATTTTGGCCCTGGCTTGCCATGGTAGCCAGCGTATCCTGCAGCTTGGAAAGCAGCATGGAGCGCAGCCGGTTCTCGATGGAAGAAAGCGTGTAGCTGGAAGTGGTACCCACGATCTGGGTAACGAACTGCTGCGGCTCAGCGACCTGGAAGCTATATGTTCCATAACCCTGCAGGAGGGTCATGCCAAGACCGACACCGGCATTCTGGATGATGATCGGCTGGGCAGTCCCCCATTTGCGGTCGGCGAACTCCCGCATGGCAACATAAAAAACTTCCGCAGTGAAAGGTGTGCGGTTATTGAATGCTTTGCCAAGCAGGTTTGTCAGCAGCGGCAGATTGGCAGTCGACAGCGTATGACGTCCCGGGCCGAAAACATCCAGCGCCTTGCCGTCACGCATGAAGATCGCGTTCTGCGATTCCCGGACGACCAGCTGGGAACCCCAGCGGATATCCGCCACACCGGTTTCCGGAAAATGGTGTACGATCTCATCCGGCATTTCGCTCGGATATTCAACAACATCAAAAATTCGTGCCATTGTTTTTTACTCCTAAATATTCTGTGTTCCCAGTTTCACTTCCGCTCTGCGGTTGAGGGCGGTAATGCACTCTCCGGCAACTTTGTTCAGATCCCTGATCGCGGTATCGATCCCGTCATTCGCAGCCACGGCATCTTCCACTTTGTCTACAGATTCTTTGACCGTGTCAGCCAGATTGAAAAGATAAAGATCATAATCATAAAGCTGCTGCAAAGCGATGTCGTCAACCTTCACCGCGTCGCTGAGCCCGGCATAACCATATGCCGCAGTTTTGATGCGGTCCGCAAACTGACGAATCTTCAGTGCGGCCGATTCCAAATCACTGAGGTAGATGATCCCCATCCCCTTTGCGAGTTCTTTTTCGATGGCAGATATGCGCTCCCACTGTTCGGAAAAACGTTGAGAGATGTTTTCACGAACGATTTTATCGGTATCTCGGCGGTCTTCCTTTTTCTCGTATCCTTTGATGCCGGGAATCTTTTCCCATAATTTCTGCAGTCCGCTTTTTTGGGAATTAACAAGTTCATTCAGATTTTCCATGCGTGTTTACTCCTTCCGGGGACTGATTCCCCTTTCGTATCAACTTAATTATAGTTCAGATATTTAAATTTTTAATGTGAATTTTTCAATGATTTTGAAAGAAAATCAAAACCCATCGAGTTTGCGCATTTCCTCAAGGATCTCTTCTTCGGACATTTCCGGAGCCTCAGATCCGAAAAATTCGGGATCAAGCTTATATTCCTCACCGGGCATGAGCGGCTTCCCGGTTTCGGGATCCAGAATAAAGTCCCCGCAATCATCCACCAACGGCAGATAAGGCTCGAATTCCGGCAGCATCAGGTAATCCATCAGCAGCACAACAGCCGCAAAGCCGAAAGTGGTCCAAAGGAATGCATAAAGGGGCAGATACTGCCGGTCTGTGTAGGTCAGAAACATAGGGAAAAAGTGGAAGAACAGGTTCACCAGCAGCTTGAATGGTTTGCGCAGCGCCCAATAGACACCATTCCGGACAAGATTCGGAAGCGTATTGGAAAAAGCAGCCATGGTAGGGAAGAGGTAGATCAAAATAATGAAAAGGATAATTCCCAGCGCATAGACACCGTAACGGATGCTGCCGATGAACCCGCCGGCCTGCTGACATATGCGAACATTGAACCAACCCATCACGACCAGCACCAGTGCGATCAGCCAGGCAATCGTCGCCTGTTTGAAGTTTCCGGTAAACCCTTTCCAGAACTGCTTGAAGGGGTTGATAGCATCTTTGGAGCGAAGCATTTTGAACATGGTATGATGCAGGGCAGCAAAAGCGGCGCCTGCGGTCACGACGGGCATGGAGAAAAGGACAAACAGGATGTTTGCCGCGATCACCGTACCGATGCGGGTCATAATGCGCCCAAACAGGCTATCGTTGCTGATGAGTCCCTGAATTATTTCATACATCGCTTTTCCTACCGAATTTCATTTATCCTGATAAAAATCTGTGCCGCCTTCACGTATCCATCTCTCATACATTTCCATATAGTGCAGTTTGATAAAACGTTGAATGATACGAACCTCACGTTCCGTCAACATACCTTTATGTTGTACATATGAACTGCCATCACTTCTTACGAAAAATTTTGCAGAACCGGCCTCTGTCAGTTTTCGATTGCTGGCATGTGCACTACGCTGCCTGGTCTGTTCAGATTCAAGACAGATATGTCACCACCTCACATCATTCTCTGAATTGTAACATATTATTGACCGAAAATAAATTCCAGAAATTTTGCAGCGGCATCGAGGCGGGTGGTACCGACGGCGATGCCAAGGGCGGCGGATCCGGGATAAATGCCATACTTTGTTACCAGCAGGCTTTCGGAGATATCAATACCTACCGGGAAAGATTCGCTTATTTCCGCATCCTCCGGCGGCTGATACCAGATCAGCCGGTCTGCGTATTTCTCACGCAGCGCGTCACATTCTTCAAAATTCCAGTTCATCAGCCGGCCGCTTTGACCGAGTGAAGCCAGCTGTTCCCGATCCATGGTAATGATGTCCAGCGTCCCGGAATCAGCCAAAGCAACAAAGTTGTTGTAATACTCATTACCCTTTATCCGTCCGTGATTGTAATCAAAATACATGTTTGTCGAAAATTCGATTTGTTTTTCTTTTCTATCCCAGCCGGAATAAGACGCAAAGTCATCTCTGAGCCGGGTAATGCTTGCAGAAGGAACAGTAGAATTGGCAAAAGAGGCATAGATCCAATAGTCAGGAGTTCCAACCAGAAGGCGGTGAATAAAAAAAATGAGGAACCAGATCAGGCCTATAAAACCGAGGATGAAGATCCAATAATACTGCCAGATATATTTGACAGCCTTTTTGAAGCTCATCTCAGACAGTTTGGCGCGTTCTTCTGCCCACCATTCCCGGAATGAAAACTTTTTCAGCACAGATTGTTTTCCTTTATCTCCCTAAAACAGAGACAATCCCATCAAGGGGCAGTCCCCGATCAAATTTTATTGATATTTGTTCAGAGCCCGAGGTGACACACATGATGACAGGCCCCAGGTGTCGGTTTCACGACAACATGGCGCCAGTCCCCGTGTGCTCCGCCCTGAATCGTAACTTTTTATTATTCTTCATTTCTCCTTACGAATAAGGTGCAGCTGCCGGGATCGGTAGTCACCTCTCATGGGCAGAAAAGTATAACCGGCTTTCATCAGCGCGATACCGGAAATGATTCGTTTATCCTCTTCTATCTCATAGACCGCATCAGGATCCAATCCTTTGAAACGGAAATGAAGCGGAGCCGGATTCGGCTGCGGGTCGGTGATGACCAGGTTCACAAGGCTCTTCGTCCTGTCTTCACTGACGATCTGCCAGGCAGTGAAATAAGATTTCTTCGAAACATCGGTCAAACGATAATACAGCCCCTGATGGATCAATTCCTCATCCTGATGATACTGTTTAATCTGTTCCCTGATCTCCTGCTTATCTTCTGCAGAGACCTTCTTCAGATCCAGTTCATAACCAAAGGCGCCGGACATGGCTACCACACCACGGGTGTCGATAGGAACCATGCGGCCAGTCTGATGGTTTGGCGCTGCCGAAACATGGGACCCCATAGCGCTTACCGGATAACCATAAGATGTACCGCCCTGGATCAGCAGCCGTTCAATGGCATCAGTGTCATCAGAGCACCAGATCTGCGGAGTATAGTAAAGCATACCCGCGTCAAAACGGCCGCCGCCGCCCGAGCAGCTCTCAAAAAGGACCTCAGGAAATTCACTTGTCAGCCGTTCCAGCAGCTCATAAAGGCCGAGATAAAAGCGGTGAATGACCTCGCCCTGCCGCTCTCGCGGGAGAGCGTGGGAATAGAGATCACAAACACAACGGTTGAAATCCCATTTGACATAACTGATGTTATTGTCCCGCAGCAAAGATGAAAGACAGTCATAGAGATAGTCACGGACATCCTGACGGGACATGTCCAGCACCAGCTGATTGCGGCAGAAGTTCGGATCCCGATCCGGTGCGGAAAGAACCCAATCCGGATGTGCCCGATACAGATCGGAATCTGTATTGACCATTTCCGGCTCCACCCAGATACCGAATTTCATGCCCAGTCCGTTGATCTGTTCGATCAGATGAGGCAGGCCATCCGGGAGTTTATTTTGGTTCACATACCAGTCACCGAGACCGGCGTTGTCATCATAACGGGATCCAAACCAGCCGTCATCCATAACAAACAGGTCGACACCCAAAGCAGCAGCCTCTTTCGCCAATTCGACCATTTTCTCTTCATTGATATCAAAGTAATTGGCTTCCCAGCTGTTGATGAGAACCGGACGCTTTGCCAGATGGTGAACGCCGCGGCAAATGTTGTGACGAATGAAATAGTGATAGTTATGACTCAGGGCAGCCAATCCATCCGCATGGGAAAGAATGACTTCCGGGGTGTGAAAGGTTTCGCCCGGCTGAAGAGACCAGGAGAAAGCCGTTTCACTGATGCCCATGATCACACGGACACGATCGATCTGGTTCTTTTCCAGTTCAGCACGGAATGAGCCGGAATAAACCAGCATCATGCCGTAACAATCACCGTGATCTTCATCAGCATCATGATCACAAACAATAATGAAAGGATTGTGCTGATGGCTGGACATGCCGCGGTCGGAGCCGACAGTCGTCACAAAGTGGCCGATGGTGTGACGTTCCGGCTGACGCTCCAGGCAGTGCCTGCCGTGGAAATGCAGCAGATCCCAATCATCCCCCGGAAAATCAAGGCACACAGAAGCCGCCTTTTCAAGCGAGACCGGAGCATTCCCATCATTAATAAATTCTGTATAACGGGTAATGACATCAAGCTTTTCAAAAACACCGTAATACAGGCGGATCGTGAGCCCGGTGACACCGTCACGAAGTGTCACGACAAGCGTCTCAGCCTCGTCCCCATTGTCATAGGCAGCGGGAAGTCCCGGAATAGCATACTTTCCTTTACGGATTTCATGGGAAACATATTGAAAACGGGCGGTTCGGCTGCCATCGGCATTAATGACCGCAACACTGTTCATGCGGTAATCCCCAACGCCAAAGGAAGTATATTCCTGAGGTACGATATCCAGAGAAAAATTGCGTTCTCTGCGGCACTCAATGGGATTTCCGGAAAAAGAATAATCAAATTCATAGAATTGATAAGTCATATCCTGAAGTCCCGTGCCGCTGCCATAATACAGATGGCGGAGATACCCCAAATCATCAATCTGCATCTGGTAACTTGTCGCAGCCGTTGTCAGTGTCAGCAGTTTTTTCTGCGGTTCATACAGAATGCTCATAAGAATTGTTCCTTCCCTCTCCGGTTTTGGAGGCGGTAATTTTTCGGGCTGATGCCGTATCTGCCCTTGAATATTTTCGAAAAAGTCAATAAATTATCATAACCGATTCTTCGCGCAATATCCTGAATTTGTGCATCTGTTTCTATCAGCAATTTACAGGCATAGCTGAGTTTGCATTCCATCAGGTATTCCTGCGGAGAAACTCCTATTTTGTTTTTGAAAATCTTGGTCAGGTAAGAACGATTGATGCCGATGTTGCGGGCAACGTCGTTGATTTTCACATTGGCAAAATTGCTTTGAATATAGGTAACGGCTTTGTCTACATACATATCAGTTGTCGTGCTGGCATTGTCATCACGTTCATAGTGTGAGATATGTTGTTTCTTTTCTCCGGAATCGATCGCCAGTGAAAGAAATTCCAACAGCATAGCCAAACGTTGAATGTCGTTTGCAAGCGTCATTTCCGGATGATCCAGAATATCTTTCACAAAGGCATAAAAATTTTTCGGTTCCGTGTAACACTCACGAAAATTAACACCCGGAACCAATCCGGTACTTTCAAGATATTTGGCAGCTTTGTTTCCATCAAAGGATACCCAGCAATAAATCCATGGATCTTTTTCATCAGCACGGTACCAGGTTTGTTCGCCCGGTTTGGTGACGAACATCTGTCCCCGATGAAGCTGGTGAATAGCGCCATTGACAGAAAGAATGCCTTTTCCCTCAAGGATTGCATGCAGGTGATAACCCGTACGGTCTTTACAATCGAATTCGTAACCGGGGAGACATCTTTCCACACCGCACAGGGTCAGATAGATATCATTCGTCTGCTTCTCCTGATAAACGAGACAGCGGTAATAATTGGTTTCATACAAAGTGGATTTTTGTTTTTCAGGCAGACGCATAATTCCAAATTAAAATAAGAAATAAGAAATAAGATTTTTTTGTTTTTCAGACCTTTGCTTCCATCGGGTGATGACCAGAAAAATAAACTGCACGGGCAATTCATTCTGATTTCTTATTCCTCATTTTGAAAACGCCGGAAGTATGTAACCATAAATCCGGCGTTATTTCATAAATCAATCCGCACGGAGCTGTGTGACTACAGCTTACCGCCGGAAGTAGCAATACCTTCCACGAACTGCTTCTGGAAGATTATATAAATCACGATCATCGGGACGATCGCCAGAACCGCGGCAGCCATCATGGTCGGATAGTTGGAGCCGTACTGACCCTGCATTTTCGCCAGACCGGCGGACAGGGTGGTGGTATCGGAACGTGTGCAGACGATCATCGGCCACATCAGATCTTTGAACGCGAACAGGGCAGTGAAAATGCCCAGGGACACCATAGAACTGCGGGTCAGCGGCATCATGATGTTCAGGAAACGCTGTCCGATGTTGCAGCCGTCAATGGCGGCCGCTTCTTCCAGATCCTTCGGCAGCCCCTGATAGCCTGTTTTCAAAAGGTATGTACCGAACGCCGTCACCAGGCCCGGGAAAACCAGACCCATCGTCGTGTTCAGCCACCCCAGTTTGGAGGCCATCACATATTGCGGAATGATGAAGATCTGGGACGGGATCATCATCTGGATCAGAACCAGCGAAAAGAAGAATTTCTTCCCGGGAAAGTTCAAACGGCCAAAGGCATAACCGGCCATGGTCGCTGTCAGACAGGCGAAGACCACCCGGAGGAGGATCATCAGCAATGTGTTTTTATACAAAATAACGAAATTATAGCTTTGCCAGACTTCCGCAAAGTTTTCCCAGTGCCAGCCATGAGCCGGGAAAATATAAAACGGATCAACAGAAATCGCTTCCTGATTGGTCTTGAGAGCTGTAAGGATCATCCACACGAAGGGAACGATCATGATGAAAGCCATGATGATCAAAATGATGTACATGATCGCCTTGTTCAATCTGGCTTGTGCGCGTGCGCTTTCCATATTTCGATCTCCTTCTTCTTAGTTGTAAAATACAAACTTCTTTTCCAGCTTCTGCATGATGACCGTTACGACCATAATGAAAGCAACAAGGACGATGACCACAGTGGCGCCATAGCCCTTATTATTCTGGGTAAACGCGTATGTGTAGAAAACATAAACCAGGGACTGTACACTCTTCAGCGCAACGTTTGTCTTGTCCATAACCATGAACATCAAATCGAAAACTGTCAAAGCGCCGATCAAACGGGTCTGAACAATGAAGAAGGTAGTCGGGCTGAGCAGCGGCACAGTAATGTGGAAGAACTGTCGGATGCCGGTGGCGCCATCAATTTCCGCGGCTTCATAGTAGTCACCGGGGATCTCCTGCAAACCGGAGATGAACAGCACCATGTTATAACCGATCACGGACCAGACGCCGATGACGCCGATGGAGATCCAGGCGATCTTCGGGTCGGAGATCCAGGCGATATTGGTGTGGAAAATATTGTTCAACAGACCGAATTGCTGGTTATAGAGCCATTTCCAAACCATCGCGACCGCTGCCGGGGCACAGACCATCGGCAGGAAGAAGACAGTGCGAAAGAAGGATGTTCCTTTGAGTTTCTTGTTAAGGAATACAGCAAGAACCAAAGCGATAACTACACCAAAAGGAACTTCAATAATTGCGTATTTGATCGTATTCCATAGAGACTGCCAGGTCTCAGAACTACCCAACACCTTGGAATAATTATCGAACCAGACAAATTTTCCACTGCGTCCGAACGGGTCTGACTTAAAAAAAGACTGCCAGACGGTGTTAATAGCGGGATAAAAATTCAGAATGATCAAGCCGAGAATGGTTGGGGCAATAAATGCCCAGGCCCATTTTGCCTCATTCTTTTCCGCTGCCGTCATATTTTTCAGGGAAGGTTCGCTCATACTTCTCCTTTACTAATAATGACCAGAAATGAACCAGATTGAGTCAATCAGGACGTTTCCTTATAAAACCTTATTGAACCAAAAGGAAACGTCCTGATTGGCTCAATTCAGACAGTTGGGGATCAAAAATCCCCAACTGTCCTTCAAAATTTACAGATTAGTAACCTTGAGCAATGGCATCGCGGATGATCGCGGCTGCATTGTCGCAGGCTTTTTCCATGATGGCAGGATCTTCAGGATTCTGCCAGGCATCCAGGAAACCGCCGGCCTGCTGGATGGGGTCTTCCCAAACAGTGGTCATCTTGGTGTACGGGCGCATGTAAAGATCGAAATCTTCAGCAACCAGGAAAGCGGAGACATCCATGCCCGGGAAGGCATTGGCGAAAGCTTCGGAGACACCTAACATACCGCCCATGGTGATACCCAGTTCAGACTGTTTCAGCTGACCTTCTTTGGAGCAGAAGTAGGAGATGAGGGAGTAGGCGGCATCCGGGTTGGATGTGTTGTAGGAAGCAGCCCAGCCGAGGCCATTATAGCAGGACCAGCGTTCGCCGGCATCCGGCTGACCGTTTCCGTTGACATCAGCGTACGGAAGCAGAGCCCAGTAGTAATCATCGTGATTTTCAGCCTTGTAGAAAGCGGTGATCATCCAGGAACCCTGGGTAATCATAGCGGTCTTGGAAGACTGGAACAGGGAATCGGTACCGGTTTCGGCAACAACGGACTGCGGAGCGCCGACGGTCAGGAGTTTGCGAACCATTTCCATACCGGCTTTCCCGCCTTCGGAGTCGATGGCAGTGCTGTCATGTGTGTCGGAGACAATATTTCCGCCGTAATCATAAACCAGATTGTACCAGCCGTCCTGGTTGTTGGAGGTGTTCATAGCCAGGCCATAAACGCTGCCATCGGATTTTTCAGTGATCTCTTTCGCAGCTTCGTACATATCTTCCCAGGTCCAGTTGTCGGTCGGGTAAGCAACACCGTACTGATCGAAAATGGCCTTGTTGTAAAGCAGGGCGATGGTGTCATGATCCTTCGGAACAGCGAAGACCTTGCCGTCAGAATCGCGGGTGTACAGATCGACAATACCCTGATAGTAGTTGGACAGGTCGATCGCGTCATCCTTAGCGATGTAGTCGGTCAGATCCAGAAGCAGATCATAGTCCATGTACATCTGAACGGTGTTGGAATGAGTCCAGAAGACATCCGGCATCGTACCACCGGAAGCGCCGGCGGAAAGCAGGGTCCAGTAGTTGTCCCAGTCAATAACTTCGACTTTCACGTCAATACCGGAAGTGGCAGACCATTCATCCGCGATCTGCTGGATGCCGGGAGCCTGGTTGGAGTCCCACACATTGACGGTCAGGGTTTCAGCGAAAGCTGAACAGACAGTCATTGCCAAGGCAAGCAATACCATCAAAACAATAGAACGTTTCATTTTATAAAATCTCCTGATTTAGATTCCCTCTTTGTCAAGAGGCTGGATGATTCCTGATTGTAAACAATCAGGTTGATTGCAGGCCGGATTTATATTTTCCAACCTGTTACGACCTTTGAAATAACTTGTTTGCAATATACCATCAAACAAGTTGTCCTGTACTGAGGCATGAAACGATTTCATCCATCTATGGACATGGTTCATATATAAATTTACTACCGCATGGAAAAATGTGTTATGGAATAATGTGATTTATAGATGGAAAAATGTGGTAACGAAATAAAATTTAAAATTTTTATGCCGAATATCATGGTGATTATTATGACATTTATCGTTACCATAATCAGTTATACAAAAATCGGATTTTTTGCTATCTCACATTTATATAAGAAAAAGCGACATTATTCTATACCAATTCAGGACATGTACCGCTAAAATCATAGTACCGCGTAAAACGATATCAACTGCGTGGAAATTCAAATGGCACCCGGTTCACTCCACTTTATGATGGGCGTCAATCGAACAGGAGGTTTATTTTCCGTGAGGCTCGCGGTGCGGCAGCGTGGAGACCTGTCGTAATGCGGAACGTTCCATTGAGCGGACGTCCGCGAGATGACCCCGCGTGGGCAGGATCATCAGAGTCAGTCTTATGTCCGAAGTTTTGATCAAAAACATGAAAAAGGTCTACGATAACAAAGTGACCGCCGTACATGATGTGAATCTTTACATCAAAGACAAGGAATTCATCGTCCTCGTAGGGCCATCAGGCTGCGGAAAATCCACCACCCTGCGCATGGTCGCAGGTCTGGAAGACATTTCCGGCGGCGAGCTCTATATTGACGGGAATCTGATGAACGATATCGCCCCGAAAGACCGCGATATCGCCATGGTCTTCCAGAACTATGCGCTTTATCCGCATATGTCCGTCCGTGACAACATGGCATTTGCGCTGAAACTCAAGCGCACCCCGCAGGATCAGATCAACAAAAAAGTCCAGGAAGTCGCCGAGATTCTTGATATCACCCAGTATCTGGACCGCAAACCGAAAGCGCTTTCCGGCGGCCAGCGCCAGCGTGTCGCCATTGGCCGTGCCATGGTCCGCGACCCGAAAGTCTTCCTGATGGATGAACCTCTTTCCAACCTGGATGCAAAGCTCCGCAACCAGATGCGCGCGGAAATCATCAAGCTGCGCAAACGCATCAACACCACATTCATGTACGTTACTCATGATCAAACTGAGGCCATGACCCTCGGTGACCGCATCGTCATCATGAAAGACGGTTTCGTCAACCAAATCGGAACTCCGCAGGAGCTCTTTGACAAACCCGTAAACCTCTTCGTTGCCGGTTTCATCGGTATGCCTGTGATGAACTTCTTCGCCGACAGCAAGCTGCTGCTGGAAGGCGGGAAATACTATGCACAGGTCTATGGTGTCAAGTTCGAGCTGAGCGAATTCCAGCAGAAAGCGCTCAAACAGAACAACCAGAAACCCTGCGACATCATCGCCGGCATTCGCCCGCAGTACATCACGGTCGGCAAAGGTGATCTTTCCGCTACCATCGAAGTCAGTGAAATGATGGGTACGGAATACAATATCCATGCCCGCTGCGGCGGTGATGAAGTCGTGATGGTGATCCCGACCATGGGATTGAAGACGGATGTCTCCATGGGTTCCAAGGTCAATTTCACCACCATGCCGGAACTGATCCAGCTGTTCGACAAGGAAACTCAGCGCAACCTGATCTGGTTTGATGAAGAGTCCTTCAACGCCAACGCACCGGAATGCAAACGATACTGATCAGGTAAATTGTAAAATGTAAACCACAAAGGCAGATCCATTTGATGGGTCTGTCTTTTTCATTTATCGGCTCCTGAATAAATGATATAATGCTGACATGGATGATTTGATTTCTCATGTCCGAAATGCAGCGGAAGAAGATGTATCCCGCATCGCGGAGATCCTCGTTTTTTCAAAACGGACCCATTACCGCCGAATCTTTCAGGATGATGAATTTTCCTTCGGTGTGCTGCAGGTCTTTCCGGCTGTTCAGGATCTTTTGAAAAAACCGGGAAAGCTCAAAAACTATTGGGTCTATGACGATGGTTTTGTAAAGGGTCTGCTCCATCTGGAAGCGGATGAGATTGCAGAGCTTTATGTCGATCCCTTTTTTGAGCGACAGGGGATCGGTTCAGTGCTGATGAATTTTGCCCTATCGAAAATTCTGAACCCGCGGCTCTGGGTACTGGAAGGCAATGACCAGGCGATTCGCTTCTATCAAAAGCATGGCTTCTGTTTCACCGGGGAGCGTCAATTTGTGTCCGGTACCGACAAATATGAAGCGCGAATGCGCTTTAGCAAGCTCCGGGAAGATGTTCTGGGAAAAATCGTTCGCGTTACAATCGACCGTCCGCTGGGCAGTGCGCACCCGAAATATCCTGATCTTGTTTATCCGCTCAACTATGGATATATCGAGGGCGTACCCGGAGGCGACGGTGAACCTCAGGATGCCTATGTTCTCGGCATGGACAAACCAATTTTGGAAATGGTCGGGACTGTTATCGCTGTCATCCACAGGAACGATGATTCTGAAGATAAATGGGTCGCCGCACCATCCGGAACACATTTTTCCATCGCGGAGATCAAAAAACTGACTGATTTTCAGGAAAAATATTTCAGCTCTTATATTACAGTTTAATTGGCATATTTCCAATTATATACAATAGTAAATGCTCAAAATCAGCAGCGCAACACGGAGTACAGTCCCCGTGTGCTGCACAGTGAAATAATATGATTAAACAAAAATACCGGAATTGATCCGGTACTTTTCTGGCGGAGAGAGAGGGATTCGAACCCTCGTTACCTTGCGGTAAACGCGCTCTCCAGGCGCGCGCGTTAGGCCAGACTACGCTATCTCTCCGTAACTATCGATGAAAGATTATACACCATAAATTCAAAATTTGGCAACTGAATGACAAAAAATTGAATTTTTTCTCAAAAAGGAACGTTACAGGGTGTACACAGATGCCTGTGCACACCCTGAACAGTAACTGTTTTTTTGCCTTATACCGGCTGAGGCGTTGAGGAAAAACGTCCGTTCGGCGGGGGAAAGAGTTCTTCGAATTCCGCCTGGCTGAGTGTTTCCACTTCCAGCAGTTTTTCGGCGACCAGTACAAGTTTTTCATCATATTCACGCAGAATCGACTTCGCCTGCTCATAAGCTTCCTGAACCATACGCTTGATTTCCAAATCAATGCTCTCCGCGACAGACTCAGAATAATTGCGCTGTTCGGAAATCTCACGGCCGAGGAAGACCATTTCATCCTTCTTGCCGTAAGCCATCGGACCGAGCTTGCTCATGCCGAGCTGTGTCACCATCGAGCGCGCCAGCTGAGAGCAGCGTTCAATGTCATTGGAAGCGCCGGAGGTGATGTCGTCAAATTTCAGCTCTTCGGCAGCCCGTCCGCCCATCAGGGAGACCATTTCCGCCAGCAGCTGTTTCTTTGAGTTCAAAACCCGGTCTTCAGACGGCAGATGCATGGTATAACCACCCGCCGCACCGCGGCCTATGATCGTGATGCGATGAACCGGATCACATTCCGGCAGGACGTTCATGATCACGGCATGACCGGCTTCATGGTAAGCGATGATGCGGCGTTCAGCGCGGGAGATGACACGGCTCTTCTTTTCCGGCCCCATCATGACCTTTTCCACCGCTTCTTCAAACTCCGGATTACCAATGGAGTGCTTGTTGCGGCGGGCGGCAAGGATCGCAGCCTCGTTCACAAGGTTCTCCAGGTCCGCACCGACAAAACCGGTGGTTCCGCGGGCGATCTTTGCAAGGTCGACATCAGGTTCGATCGGCTTGCCCTTTGTATGAACGCCAAGGATCAGCTCACGTCCGCGTACATCCGGACGATCAATGACGACCTGACGGTCAAAACGTCCCGGACGCAGCAAAGCAGGATCCAGAATGTCAGGACGGTTGGTAGCCGCGATGACGATAACGTTGGTATCCGTCCCAAACCCGTCCATTTCCACCAGCATCTGGTTCAGGGTCTGTTCCCGTTCGTCATGGCTGCCGCCGAGACCGGCGCCTCGCTGACGGCCAACCGCATCGATTTCATCAATAAAGATGATACAAGGGCTGTTTTTGCGCGCCTGATCAAACAGGTCCCGAACACGGCTGGCACCGACACCAACGAACATTTCCACAAATTCAGAACCGCTGATGGAGAAGAAAGGCACACCCGCTTCCCCGGAAACAGCTTTGGCAAGCAGCGTTTTCCCGGTACCGGGAGAACCTACCAGCAGCACGCCTTTCGGGATACGTGCACCGAGGGAAGTGAACTTTTGCGGTTCCTTCAGGAATTCGACCACTTCCGCCAGCTCAGCCTTGGATTCCTCGATCCCTGCCACATCCGCAAAGGTGACCGTGGGACGGTCTCCCTTGAGCATCTTGGCATGAGATTTGCCAAAGCTCATCGGACCGGCCCCGCCCCCCTGCTGTCGGAAGAAGAACAGCATAAACGCTCCGAAGAGGATAATGGGCAGGAAAGATATCAGAAGTGAAAGCGCCGTCATCCATGCTGAAGGCTGCTTGACTTCGATGCTGATATTTTTCGTGGAAAGATCAGATGCATCCACACCCAAGATCGAAAGCTGTTCCAAAAGCGTTGCATTCGATTCGATATAGGTTTTTGCATTGTTTCTTGTATCATTAAACCTCACCGTCACCTGGTTGTCATCGATCAACAGGCTTTTGACACGGTGAGTCTTGATGGATTCAGCCAACTCATTGACAGACATCACATCGCTGGAAGTCCGTTCGCCGGAAAAGGCATAAATAACAAGCGAAATAATGCCGATAATGAGCAGGAAGTAAACAATGGAAGATTGTTTGTTTTGCTGATTCACTTTATAACACCTCCTGTCAAATTACACTCCATTATACCAATGGAAACATAAGTTTTCATCAAAATGGAAAAATTCTATTGAGAAAATAGGGTAGAGAGGGTTTTGAAGCCCTCCCTCCCGTTGCACCGTACGTACGG
>CAYWKZ010000024.1:0-26613 GCA_964459115.1 uncultured Leptolinea sp.
TCTATCGAAAGAGGATTTTTTTGTGATATAAATAAATAATAAAAAAGATCAGAGGAGTCATTATGAGAAAACATATCGTTTGTTTTGGCGATTCCAACACCCATGGCTACTGCGCCGACCCGGCGGACTGCGCCGACCACGGTGACCGCTTCAACGAAGACGAACGCTGGACCTGCCTGCTCCAGCAGAAACTCGGCAGCGACTGGCTGGTGCTTGAGGAAGGGCTCTCCGGCCGCACCACGGTCTTCCAGGACCCGCTGCACGAGAGCATGGCCGGGATCGACGTGATCTATTCCACCCTGATGAGCCACGAACCGGTGGACCTGCTCCTCATCATGCTGGGCACCAACGACACCAAGGAACGCTTCGGCGTGAACGCCGCCGCCATCGGCATCGGGCTGCAGCGCCTGATCCTGAAGGCCCAGTCCGTCCCCTGCTGGGGCACCCATAAACCGAAGATCCTCATCGTCGCGCCGCCCCACATCGGAGAGGGCTTATATAATAATGAAGCGGCGGGCGGTCCTATGGGCGCCGGCTGTCCGGAGCGCTCCCGCGGGCTGGCGAAACACTTCAAACAGGCCGCTGACCTGCTGGGCTGCGAATTCATGGATGCGGAAGGCGTGGCTGAGTTCAACCCGGTCGACTGCATGCACCTGACCGCCAAAGGCCACCGTCAGCTGGCAGAAGCCCTGGCAGAAAAGGTGAGGGAGATCTTCGGAGCCGCATGCTGAAAAAACTCTTCAGCCAGGAGGGCTTCCTGTGGAAGGGGCTGAATGTGGTGACGGACGTCGTGTTCCTGAGCATGCTCTGGTTTCTGCTCTGCCTGCTCATTGTCCCCATCGGACCGGCCACCACCGCCCTCTATGACGCGGTAGTCCACGGCATTCGGCGCAGGGAACCGGACGTCTATCCGCGCTTTTTCCGCGTGCTCAAGACGGAGTTCAAGACCGCTTTTTTCTCCGGGCTGCTGTGGGGCGTGCTGATCCTGGTCTCCGTCCTGACCGTCCGCTATCTGCTGGCGCTGGGGGAGAGCTCCCGCAGTGCTTTTGCCGCCGGGATCGCCTATTATGTGGTGCTGATCATCCCGCTTGGCTCCGCCTGTTGGGTGTTCCCGATCCTTTCCCGCTTCACCTTCGATTTCCGCTCGCTGAACCTGACCGCGCTGCGCTTCACCTTTGCTTTTCTGCCCCGGACGCTGATTCTGGTGCTGATGACCATCGAGGCGCTGCAGTGGTCGCTGAACATGCTGTTCCCGTTCACCTTCATGCCCGCCCTGACCATGCTGCTGTGGTCACTGTTCATCGAACCGGCGTTTGAGAAGGTAAGACGTTAGACGTTAGACGTTAGACGTTAGACTTTAGACAAAACGGCCGCGGTGAAATCACCGCGGCCGTACATACGCTATTCCCTATATCCTATATCCTATACCCTATTTCACAAAGCTTTCCAGCTCCACCTGCTTGTAGGGGTACATCGCAAGGGTATATTTCGCGTCGGCCTCGTCCAGCGGTCTGGCATCGGCATCCACTTCAGACTCGGAAGAGGTGGAAAGGAACCAGGTGTAATTCGGGTTCGCGTTGGAATCGTAAATCACCGATCCGACCAGGAGCAGCCTGCCGTCTTCGTATTTACTGACAGAGGTGAAGGAATTGAAAGCCGAGTTAGACCCCTCATGTGCGATCTCGCCGCTCTCGCACAGGTAATAGCGGCTGCGATCCCAGCCGTCAAAGACATGCACAAGCTCATCGTTTTTGATTGTATAGAGGTCATAGAAGACCGTGGCCTTCATGCCGGGCTGGAACTCCCCGAGGAGCAATTCCGGAGTGCCGTCGCTGTCCAGGTCGGTGACATAAAAGCCTGCGTTCTCAGCGCCGCCAAATCCGGCAATCATGGGAAAGATCACGCTGAAATCATCACTGGCTTCACCGTTCCCCTGCAGAACCGCGCTGACCCGGTTGATGAGGGCTTCATACGGCGCGGGCATGGTCATTTCTTTCCAGCTGATGCGCAGCACCGGGCTGGTCTTGCCGGGCTCCGTGAACTCGATCGGATCGTTTTCCGGGTGGAGAAAATAAGCAAGGGTCGCAAGGCCGAACTGTTCATCGTTGTGGTCGAGAGCCGGCTCCAGCTTGAAGTTCAGTGCACCGTCCTGCTTGTTCTGGACGGTCAGCATGACGTCTGTTTCGCCCAGGCGGATGGCGATCTGATCCCCGCTGGAAACGATCACAGAGGTGCTGTAGTCAGGTGCATCCTCCGCGGTCAGGCCGATGGTGATTTCAAAGGGAGCATCCGCGGAAGCGATCCCTGTCAAAACAAAAATCAGGATCAAAATGATAGGTAAAACTTTTTTCATTGCAATTTTCCTTTCTGTTATGTATCATAACATAATTTGGAAGCCCATTTGAATAATCATGTGTCAGAGGCGCGGTTAATCATTTATTTCGGGCAAAGCCGGGAAAATGGCAGAATTTTATGGTTAAATAGTATCCAATGCGGTGATGGAAACGAGTAGTCCGAAATGCGGTCACAGCGAATCCGGGTTGGTGGAAGCCGGAGGACAGGCAGCGTACGAAAATCATTCCGGAGCACAAAGCTGAACACGAAAGCAAGTAAGCCGCGCGGGTCGATTTCCCGATATAAAAATCCTCTGAGCGCCTGCCGCAAGGCGGGAAGAAGGGTGGTACCGCGGAATGATCCGTCCCTTTTGGAAGGACGGATTTTTTAATTAAGAATAGGGAGAGCGTAAACTCAATGAAGTAAGGAAGAATGAAGAATGAAGAGATATCAGCCGGGGAGAACTGACCCGCTGCAGGGAAAATCTTCATTCTTACTTCTTCATTCTTCATTTTCATATAATCCGGAGGTTTGTTTACAGTATGTTTAAACCGGTTTCGTCCAAATTGAATGTCAACGAAATGGAAGAGTCGATCCTGAAGTTCTGGAACGACGAAAAAATCTTTGAAAAATCGACCGAAAACCGCAAGGGCGGGAAAGAATATATCTTCTTCGAAGGTCCTCCGACCGCCAACGGCAAACCGGGCGTTCATCACGTGCTGGCCCGTTCCTTTAAAGATATCATCCTGCGCTACCGCACCATGCAGGGCTGTCACATTTCCCGCAAAGGCGGCTGGGATACCCACGGCCTGCCGGTGGAAATCGAAGTGGAAAAGAAGCTGGGCTTCACGCACAAACAGCAGATCGAAGAATACGGCATCGACAAGTTCAACAAGCTCTGCAAAGAATCCGCCTTCACCAACATTCAGGAATGGGAACGTCTCACGGAGCGCATCGGTTACTGGGTGGACCTGAACGACGCTTACGTCACCTACAAAGACGAGTTCATCGAAGCCGAATGGGCGATCCTGAAGAACTTCTTCGACCGCGGTCTGCTCTATCAGGGCTTCAAGGTCGTTCCCTACTGCCCGCGCTGCGGCACCCCGCTTGCGGACCACGAAGTGGCACAGGGCTACAAAGAAGCCGATGACCCCTCCATCACCTTCCGGCTGAAGCTGCTGGATGAAGTCAACACCTCCCTGCTGGTCTGGACCACGACCCCGTGGACGCTGCCGGCGAACGCCGCCGTGGCAGCCAACCCGGAGATCGACTATGTGAAGGTCGAGCATAAGCTGGAGGACGGCACTTCCGAATATATCATCCTGGCTGAAAAACGTGTCGAACCGGTTTTCGGTGACGACCCCGTGACCGTTGTGGAGCATTTCAAGGGCACCGACCTGGTCGGCAAACGCTATGAACCGCTTTATTCCTTCCTGCCGCTGACCAGCCCTGCTCACCGTGTGGTGGCCGCAGACTACGTCTCCGTGGATGATGGTACCGGTTTGGTCCACATCGCCCCGACCTTCGGTGCGGACGACATGGAAGTCGGCAAACGGGAAAACCTGCCCACCCTGATGACGGTCGGCGGTGACGGCTGCTTTGTCCCGGAGATCACTCCCTGGGCCGGCATGTTCGTGAAGGACGCCGATCCGCTGATCATCAAGGACCTGGTCAAACGCGGCATCATGTACAAGCACGGCCGCATCAAGCACACCTATCCTTTCTGCTGGCGCTGCGATTCTCCGCTGCTTTATTATGCCCGCCCGACCTGGTACATCCGCACCAGCCAGTTCAAGGACCGCATGGTCGAACTCAACGAACAGATAAACTGGTACCCGGGTCACATCAAGAACGGCCGCTTCGGCAACTGGCTTGAAAACAACATCGACTGGGCGCTGGGCCGCAACCGCTACTGGGGCACACCGCTGCCGGTGTGGCAGTGCGAATGCGGACACCAGGAGTGCATCGGCTCCGTGAAGGAACTTTCTGAAAAGGCCGGACGTGACCTGACCGGGCTGGAACTTCACCGTCCGTATGTGGACGAGATCACCTACAAATGCCCGCACTGCGGCGGTGAAATGCACCGGGTGCCGGAACTGATCGATGTCTGGTTCGACTCCGGTTCTATGCCGTTTGCGCAGTGGGGCTACCCGATCAAAAACGCTGAGCGTTTCGAGGAACAGTTCCCGGCAGATTTCATCTGCGAAGCGGTCGACCAGACCCGCGGCTGGTTCTATTCCCTGCACGCGGTCAGCGCTCTGCTGAAAAACTCCATCTGCTACAAAAACGTGATCTGCCTCGGGCTGGTGCTCGACGGAAACGGGCTGAAGATGTCCAAACACAAGGGCAACATCGTTTCCCCATGGGACGTGATCAAGGACAACGGTGTGGACGCCATGCGCTGGTACCTTTACACCGCCAGCCCTGCCGGACAGGAACGCCGCTTCTCTTCCAAACTGGTGAGTGAAGTGCTGCGCGGCTTCACGCTGCAGCTGTGGAACACCTATTCCTTCTTCGTGACCTATGCCAACCTGGACAACTGGGACCCGAAGAACGCCGGCGAACCGGAATACAGTGACATGGACCGCTGGCTGCTTTCCGCTCTGAACGCGCTGGTCCGCGACATCACCAACGCCTATGAAGGCTACGATGTCAATGCCGCGACCCGCCCGATCCAGAATTTTGTCAACACCCTTTCCAACTGGTACCTGCGCCGCAGCCGCCGCCGCTTCTGGAAGAGCGAAGGCGACTCCGACAAGAATGCCGCTTATGCGACGCTCTATCAGGCGCTCGTCACCGTTGCCAAGCTGATCGCCCCGGCCATGCCCTTCATCGCCGATGAACTTTACCGCAACCTGGTGGTCTCCGTGGATCCCTCCGCTCCGGAATCTGTCCATATGGCGGACTGGCCGAAGTATGACGAAGCTCTCATCGATGAACAGCTCAACCATGAAATGGACCTGATCATCGACCTGGCTTCGCTCGGGCACGCCGCCCGCAACAAGGCCAACCGCAAGGTCCGCCAGCCGCTGGCTGAAGCCGCTTTCTTCGTCGGTCAGGCGGATGACCGACCGCTGATCGCCAAATACGCGGATGTGCTGGAAGAAGAACTGAACGTGAAACAGGTCCGCCTGCTGGATGCTGCCGGTGAAGCCATGGACTTCCAGCTGAACCCGCTGCCGAAACAGCTGGGGCAGAAGTACGGCAAGCTCTTCCCGCAGATTCGTGCCGAGATCCTGAAACAGGATGCCATGACGCTCGGACGCAAACTGCTGGCCGGTGAGAACATCGATGTGGAGCTCAACGGTACGGTTTACGCCATCCAGCCGGATGAAGTGGAAGTCCGCGCCAACGCTCACAGCGGTTATACCGTCGCCACCGAAGCCGCGGCCATCGCGGCGCTGGTAACTGACCTGACGCCGGAACTGGTGAAGGAAGGCCTCGCCCGTGAGTTCGTCCGCCACGTTCAGGACCTGCGCAAGACCGCCGGGCTGGAGATCTCCGACCGCATTGATGTTGTCTACCAGGCAGATGAACTGCTCTCGGAAGCGATCCGTAACAATGCCGACTACATCACCGGTGAAACGCTCGCCCTTTCTTTGAAGGAAGATGCCGTTCCGGAAGATTGGGCGCAGGTGAGCGATGAATTCGATAACGTTAAAGTTGTTGTCGGGTTGAAAAAAGCGTAAAATTTATATTAGGAAAAATAAAGGGCTGATCCGATTTTCCGGGTCAGCCTTTTTTTATTTTTTCCGCAGATCTCAGATCCTGCTTATCCTTGCCCCTAAGGCGGACAATTTTTCATCGACGCGTTCATACCCGCGTTCGATTTGACCGATGTTGCGGATGGTGGATTTCCCGGGAGCGGTAAGCGCAGCCAAAAGCAAAGCCATCCCCGCACGGATATCAGGAGATTCCAGATTTTCAGCGTAAAGGCGGGAAGGCCCCTGAACGATACAGCGATGCGGGTCACAAAGGACGATCTGTGCGCCCATGCCCACGAGTTTGTCGGTGAAATACATGCGGCTCGGGTACATCCAGTCGTGGAACAATATGGAGCCCTGCACCTGAGTCGCCATCACGATCGCAATGCTCATCAGGTCAGAAGGGAACCCCGGCCAGGGCAGCACACTGATCTCCGGGATCGCTCCGCCAAGATCGGGCTCTATCGAAAGCCGCTGGTGAACCGGGACGAAAATATCTTCTCCATTGGTCTCCCAGCGGACACCCATGCGGTTGAAGACCAGGCTGACCATGTCCAGATATTCATTCCCGGCATTGTGGATGGTCAGTTCGCCGTGCGTCATGGCTGCCGCACCGATGTAGCTGACAACCTCCAGGTAATCCGGACCGATGGTGAACTCCGCACCGTGAAGGGATTCAACACCCTCGATGATGAGCATGTTGGAGCCGATGTTGGAGATTTTCGCACCCATCTTGTTGAGCAGGTGGCAAAGCTCCTGGATGTGCGGTTCCGAAGCTGCGTTGCGCAGGACCGTTGTTCCCTCCGCAGTTGCGGCCGCCATGATGGCGTTTTCTGTCGCGGTCACAGAAGCTTCATCCATCAGGATGTTGCAGCCTTTCAGCCGGCCTTTGACCTCAAAATGATATTGCCGGTCATAGTAGGCATTTGCTCCGAGTTTGACCAGCGCCAGAATGTGGGTGTCAACACGGCGTCTGCCGATCACATCACCGCCCGGGGGCGGCAGCAGCAGCTGCCCGGAGCGGGCACACATCGGACCGGCCAGCAGGATCGAGGCACGTACCCTGCGGCACAGGTCGGGATCGAGCTTGGATGCCTCCACATTTTTCGCCTGGATCTTCCAGGTATGCGGATCAACCTCTTCAAAGGTGACACCGAGACTTTCAATGAGTTTGCGCATCGCCAGAACGTCCCTGATCATTGGGACATTATGCAGTATGACCGGTTCTTCGGTCAGGATCGCCGCGCACAACAGCGGCAGTGCCGCGTTTTTGTTTCCGGAAGGGGTCACTTCCCCGCGAAGGGGCACCCCGCCTTCAATGCAGAATGATTCCATAAGCGGATTCCTTTTCTGTAAAGTTTCTGGATTCAATTATATCCTATGTTTTGTATCTGCGGCAGGAGGTTTGAAATTTGACCTCCCAAAGTGAAAATTCAGCCCTTTCCCTTGTTTACTTTAACTGTTTTTCATGGTATACTATATAAGCAGAGGGAGAATGAGAACCATGGCAGAAAACCCAACCGAAAATGTTTTTGAACTGATCAGCAGCAATTATTATGAACTCACCGCATCCGAGAAAAAAATCGCGGATTATATTATTGCTGATCCGGAACATGTTCAGCAAATCGGCATATCTGACATGGCGGATGCCTGCGGTACGGCCATGGCAACGATCTCCCGCTTCAGCCGCAAACTGGGGTATGACGGGTTCAACGCCATGCGGATCGCCATCGCTCAAGCAGTTTCATCAAAATCCGGCAGCGCGGAGCTCCTCACAGGCAAGATCACGATGGAAGACTCGTTTGAAGATGAATGCAGAAAAATTCACGGCGCCGATCTTGCCGTTATCACACAAACTTTTGACCTCATCGATAAAGAAATTTATTTTCACGCAATTGATCTGCTGCTGAATGCAAAAAAAGTTATCTGCATGGGGCAGGGCGGTTCCGTGATCATCGCCATGGAAGCCGCTCATCTGTTTTCCACCGTATCCGGTAAATTCAGCTGTGTGCAGGACAATCACATGCAGGTGATCACCATCAGCAATATGGAAGAAAATGACGTGCTCATTTATTTTTCCTACTCGGGTTCTGTTCGTGATATGATGGAAAATTTTGCGCTGGCAAAAAAGCAGGGCGTAAAAACGATTCTTTTCACTCGTTTTCCAAAATCTCCGGGAGCGGAAATGGCAGACCTCGTTTTGCAGTGCGGGTCCAGTGAAAGCCCGCTGCAGCTTGGCTCCATACCTGCGCGAATTTCACAACTGTTCATGCTGGATGTGCTTTTCTCCGAATATTGCCGCCGGGATTATGAGTCTGCACGAAAGTCCCGTGAGCGGATCGCCTCTGCGATTTCAGAAAAGCATGTGGAGTGAAAATCTTTTTCACATATGACAGTGCACTGAAAACACCTGACATTTATCATATAGCCAAAAAGCCATATATTCAGTAAAATAGTATGTAAGAAAGGGATCTTTTCCCGATTATTACATATTATTTTCGTCTTAGGAGGACCATATGAACAAACGTTTATCGCTGCTTCTTGCACTCTGTCTGATCTTCTCCTTTGCACTGGTCAATGCTGCCTCTGCTCAGGACATAACGCTCTGGACCTACCCCGTCGGCAGCTGGGGAAACGCTGAAGCCGTCCAGGTTCTGATCGACAAGTTCAATGAAGTATATCCGGACATCCATGTTACCGTTGAATTGCTGGACTACACCAACGGTGATGACCAGGTCAACACCGCTATCGAAGGCGGTCAGGCTCCCGACATCATCTTCGAAGGTCCAGAACGTCTGGTTGCCAACTGGGGCGCCAAAGGATTGATGGTCGACCTCGCTGACCTGTGGGCTGCCGATTACGCAAAAGAAATCTATCCCGCTATCGAATCCGCCTGCCATAACGCTGAAGGCGCTTACTATGAATTTCCGGTCTGCATGACTGCCCACAACATGGCCATCAACTATGACCTGTTCAAGGCTGCTGATGCGCTGCAGTACATCGATGAAGAAAACCACACCTGGACGACCGATGGCTTCATCAATGCTGTCAAAGCCCTCTATGATTATGGTCAGGAAAATGTCGGCGCTGTTTACTGCTCCGGACAGGGCGGTGACCAGGGTACCCGTGCTCTGATCAACAACCTCTATGGCGGTACTTTCACCAACCCGGAACATACAGCTTATACCGCTGACTCCGAAGAAAATGTAAAGGCTCTGGAACTGCTCCAGTCCCTCGAAGGCATCAACTTCGATCCTTCCATCAATGGTGGTGAAGAGATCCAGCTGTTCTGCAATGAGACCCTCGGTATGGCTTTCTGCTGGAACGTTGCGCAGGAAAAGACTCACGCTGCTGCCGGTGATGTTGAATTCGAAATCTTCCCGATGGCTTTCCCGTCCAACGGTGAACCGAAACTGCAGGGTGGTATCTGGGGCTTCGGTATCTTCAATAACGGCGATCCTGCCCGCATCGAAGCTGCCAAGACATTCGTCAAATTCATGACCGAAGATAACGACATTTATGCTGACGCAGTGACCACATCTTCCTACTGGCCGGTTCGCGAACTCGAAGGCATCTATGCCGGCGATGACATCATGACCGAATACGGTATGTTCATGAAGTACATGGGCGACTACTATCAGGTCACCAACGGCTGGGCCCAGGCCCGCACCGAATGGTGGAACATGCTCCAGCGCATCGGCGCCGGCGGCAACGTTGCTGATGAAGTTGCTGTTTTCGTTGCCAATGCCAACGCAGCTGCTGCCCAGTAATATCAAGTGAATTCACGGCCTGTTCTCCCTTGAGCGGGGAACAGGCCAAAAAATAAGAAATAAGAAATAAGAAATATGGTCAGCTGCCAGTTATAAAATAACTGCGGAACTTTCAGGGACACGAATACCAGCAGATATGAACCTGACAACTACCAATCAAAAACCAACAACAATAAAATTATTTCTTATTTTTTATTTCTTATTTCTTATTTCTCGAAAGGGGGCTTTATGTTCAAACGAAAAGACGGCATGAGCCGAGCTCTCGTAAGACGGGAAACCATTGCCGGATACCTGTTCATGGTACCGAGCCTGTTGTTTTTCCTCGTTTTCGTTATCTATCCGATGTTCATGTGCATTTATACCAGCTTCTTTGACTCCACCATGGGGAGATCTGAAGATATCTTTATCGGGTTCAAAAATTACATTGAACTGTTCCAGGATAAGATCTTTCTTGGCGCCCTGCGCAACACATTGGTCATCGTGCTGGTTTCCGTACCGATTACCTGCATTTTCTCTCTGTGGGTAGCAAGTGCCATCTACGACATGAAAGAATGGGCTTGCAGCCTCTTCCGCTGCGTGTTTTATCTGCCTGTCGTCACCGGTTCTGTAGCTGTGACAGTGGTATGGAAATGGATGTTCAACAACTATTACGGCATCTTCAACTACCTTCTCAAAAACATGGGGATCATTGATAAGAATATCAACTGGCTCGGGGATCCGAAATACGCTTTAGGCTGTATTATTCTGATCCTGCTGACGACCTCGGTCGGTCAGCCAATCGTGCTTTATGTTTCCGCCCTGAGCAACGTAGACCAGTCTCTGGTTGAAGCGGCGGAAGTCGACGGCGCCACCCGAAACCAGTGTTTCTGGCGCATCAAGTGGCCTCAGATCATGCCGACGACGCTTTACATTCTGGTCATCACCACCATCAACTCCTTCCAATGCTTTGCACTGATCCAGCTGTTGACCTCCGGCGGGCCAAATCACAGCACCGACACGATCATGTATTACATCTACTATACGGCATTCAAACTTTACCGCTATGGCTACGGCAATGCCATGGGTGTAATTCTGATGATCATCATCGCTCTGCTCTCTGCGGTTCAGTTTAAATTCGCACAAAACAAATAAAGGAGGGTGGAGATGAAAACCAAATCCAAAGGCTATCGTATTTTTTCAACAATTGTGATCGTAATCCTTGCGATCCTCTTCACCTTCCCGCTGTATTGGATCATCACCGGCTCCTTTAAAACAGCAAAGGAAATCAACGGCAAGACTCCGACCTGGTGGCCGCAGACCTGGACAACGAAGAACTACCAAACCCTGATGTCCAAACAAAAGGCGCCCTTGTGGGAGATCGAAGTTCCGTTCTCACGCTATGTTAATGAAGACGGAAATGCAACAATTATTTCCTCCGGTCCTACCGTTCCGGGCGCCATCCGCTGGCTGGTCAACACTGTCTTTATGGCTGTCACAGCCATGATCCTGACCTGTTTCACCTCAGCTTTGGCCGGATACGCATTGGCAAAGAAGAGGTTTATCGGGCGAAGCGTCGTCTTTACGCTGATCGTGTGCGCCATGGCTCTGCCGAAACAGGTTATCCTCATTCCGCTGCTCCGCGAAATGTCATCACTCAAGCTCTATAACACGATCTGGGCTGTGATTTTCCCGATCGTCGGCTGGCCTTTCGGTGTATTCCTGATCAAACAGTTTGCGGAAGGCGTTCCTTCCGAGGTTCTGGAAGCTGCCACGATTGATGGCGCCAGTGAACTGCGGACTTTCTTCCAGATCGTCTTCCCGATGATCAAACCCGGTGTCGGTGCATTGGCGATCTTCACCTTCATCAACTCCTGGAATGATTATTTCATGCAGTTGATCATGCTGACCTCTACCCGGAATCTGACAATTTCCCTTGGTATTGCCAAGCTGCAGGGTGAAAATGCAACAGACTTCGGCCTGATCATGGCCGGCGCAGCGGTTGCAGCAGTACCGATCATCATTGTTTTCCTTATTTTCCAGAAATATTTCACCAAAGGGATCACAATGGGAGCCGTCAAAGGATAAGCATATAAAAAGTAAATTGGAAAAGTTAAAAAAGGGATAAGTTTGAGATGATTATTGCAAAGAAGGCACATGCAAATTGTTATAAGAGAATCCATCCACGGTTGGATATGGCATTGGACTTGCTGCAGAATGATGAATTCATTGCCTCAGTAGGGACCGACAAAGTGTTCATTGAAGGTGATGCGCTTTATGCATTCCGGAATGAGTACACAACCGTTCCGTTTGAGGAAACGTATTTTGAAGCGCACCAAAAATATCTGGATATCCAAATGGTCGTCTCAGGGAAGGAAATGGTCGGCATTGCCGACCCGGCCACACTGGGAGAACCATTCAAAGAGAAGCCTGATTTCAAAGGCTATCATGGAGATCCTGAACAATGTGTGACTTTGTACCCTGATAATTTCATGGTTGTTTTTCCGGGAGACGCACATCGCCTCAAAATTGCCGCAGACGGTCCGGAACCGGTTTCAAAAGTCGTGTTTAAAATCTTGGTTTACGAAGAGGAATAAGCAAAATGGAGAACAAATACGCAGGAATTTTCCCCGCATTTTATGCCTGTTATGACAAAAACGGAGAAATCAACCCGCAGTCTGTTCAGGATCTGACAGAATACCTGATCGGAAAAGGTGTGAACGGACTTTATGTCGGTGGCTCCTCCGGTGAATGTATTTACCAATCCGTCGCTGAACGGAAGCTGGTATTGGAAAATGTCATGAAAGTTGCAAAAGGCCGCATTGTCATCATCACTCATGTTGCCTGCAACAACACAAAAGACAGCATGGAACTGGCAGCCCATGCCGAGAGCCTTGGCGTGGATGCAATTGCATCCATCCCGCCGATTTACTTTCACCTGCCGGATCGTGCAATCGCCAAATACTGGAACGATATTTCCTCCGCTGCCCCGAACACCGATTTCGTGATCTATAACATCCCGCAGCTGGCCGGTGTGGCGCTGAGCACCTCTCTGCTCCGTACCATGCTGAAAAATCCCCGTGTGATCGGCGTGAAAAATTCATCCATGCCGGTTCAGGATATTCAGATGTGGAAGGATGAAGGCTGCATTGTCTTCAACGGACCGGATGAACAACTGCTGTCCGGACTGGCTGCCGGAGCCTGCGGCGGTATCGGCGGCACCTACGCAGCCATGCCGGAGCTTTACATCCGCATCTTCCAGCTTTTCCATGAAGGGAAAATTGAAGATGCTCGTGAGATCCAGAACCAATGCTGCCGCATCATCTACGAAATGTGCAGTGCTCAAGGAAATCTCTACGCGGTTTTGAAAGAGATCATCCGCATCAATGGCGGACCGGATGCCGGTGATGTACGTGCCCCGCTTTATCATCTGCAGGAAGAGGATAAGCCGATTGCGGCTTCCTGTGCAGAAAAGATCCGGGCAGCGATAAATAAATACTGCTGATTTTTCGGATATCGGGGTAAAATATTTCGCCCACCGCACTAAACTGAAGCTTTCAAAAAAGGAGTGAGAAGCGATTTATCCGCTTTGTCTCACTCCTTTTTGTCCCTTATGGTAAGATTGATTTCAATAAAAAAACAGGAGAGATATCCTAAACATATCGTCTCAGGAGATAAAAATGGAAAAGTGGAAATTTTCAGAGCTTGAATATATACGTCCGGATTTTGAAACCGCGAAGAAACAGCTTATGGCCTGGACAGAACGTATAAAAAAAGCATCTTCAGCTCAGGATGTGTTTGATGTGATCATCGAATCGGACGAAGAGGGCAAACACCTGAAGACACAATACACGCTGGTTTACGTGCGTCACACCATCGACACCACTGATGAATTCTACGAAAAAGAACAGGAATTTCTGAACGAACAGCTCCCTGAACTTTCTCCTTATCAGGTCGCATTGTCAGAAGCCATCGCAGATAGTCCTTTCCGCTCACAAATCGAAGAGCGCTTCGGTAAACAATATTTCACGCAGATCGACTTGCAGCGCCGCAGCTTCTGCGAGGCAAACATCCCATTGATCCAACGCGAGAGCAAGCTCACCATGGAATACCAGAAGATCATGGCCACATGCCGGATCGAGTTTGACGGGAAGACCTTGAACCTGTATGGCATCCAGAAATATTTTGAGCATGAGGACCGCAACGTCCGGGCAGCCGCATTCAAGGCTTATTCCAACTTTTATCACGAAAACGAACCACGGCTGGAAGAGATTTGGGACGAACTGATCAGCATCCGCAATCAGATGGGACGGAATCTCGGTTTTGAAAACTTTATCCCGCTGGGTTATATGAATCAGGGGCGCAGCGATTACGGTGTCAAAGAAGTCGAAGCCTTCCGCGAACAGGTCCGGCGTGTTCTTGTGCCACTCTGTGAAAAACTTTACGACGCACAGGCGAAACGCCTTGGAATTCCCTATGTCATGGCTTTTGATGAGAAGCGTATCTTTGCAGACGGGAATGCTCAGCCCATCGGGGATGATGAAGTGCTTGTCCCACAGGCGCAAAAAATGTATCATGAACTCAGTCCGGAAACCGGTGAATTTATTGATTTCATGATCGATCACGGGTTGATGGACCTGAAGAATAAACCCGGAAAGGCCTCCACCGGATATATGACCGACTTACCGGACCTGCTGGCTCCTTTTGTTTTCTCCTGCTTCAATGGCACGATCGGCGACGTGCAGGTGCTGACCCACGAAATGGGCCATGCCTTTGCCGGTTACATGGCCATGCGCACTCAACCGATCTCCGATTATTACTCCGAATCCACCGATATCGCAGAGATTCACTCCATGTCCATGGAGCAGTTCTGCTATCCCTGGGCGGAGAATTTCTTCGGAAACCAGGCCGATAAATTCCGCTTTGCCCACCTGCAGGAAGCCATCACTTTTGTGCCCTTCGGCGTTGCTGTGGATGAATTCCAGCACATCTGTTATGCCCATCCGGAATTGACACCGAAAGAACGTACCATGGTCTGGCACAAGCTGGAGCATAAATACATGCCCTGGCGCCGCTATCAGGGGGATGAATTTATGAATCGGGGCGGCTGGTGGTATCATAAACTGCACATCTTCCTTTATCCCTTTTACTACATCAACTATACGCTCACCACTATGGGCGCCATGGAGTTCAAAAAGAAGGATGCGGAGAATCATAAAACTGCATGGGAAGACTACCTGAAGCTTTGCAAGGTCGGCGGTTCGATGAGCTATCTTGAGACCCTGCGCCATGCAAATCTCTCTGTTCCCTTTGAAGAAGGTGCGGTAGCCAAGGCAACCGCACATGCCGCAGTGATATTGCTCAAACAACTGGAAGAAATTGGAGAGAAATAAGAGATAAAGCTGAAACCGGCTCAAAATTGAGCCGGTTTCAGTTCGTATAAAATCAGTTTGACACTATTAAATAGCTCCGGCAGAGGCACCCATAACAAGAAAGATGACTGTCGCGATCACAGCGAGTGCCAACACGACCCAGCGCCAGATCCATCCAAAGGTAATGGACCAGCACTTCTTGACTTCGCCGTCGATCACCAACTCTTTGAGCTGGATGAAAGGCACCGGAGCACGGCGGTAGTAACCGCGGGCGGTCACGACCTTGTCAAAATATTCCGGTGACTTGAAGAGCGCGAAAATCTTGTTCACAAGGAACAACGGCTGTTCATAATCCAGGAAGACGATACCGGTCTCATCCTGTACAACAAAGTCTTCATTGAACACACAGCCCGGATTCCCGCGGCCGATGATTTTCCCCTTCACCTCACAGGGAATGGAGGTGACACCGGAGACCTTCACCTCACCTAACAAACCGCGAACCGTGTTCGGTACAAAATCTTTTTTGGGATGACTGTATCCATATTTGAAAAGGGAAGCGGCAAGCGGAATAACAGCGAGCATCCCGGCAAAATAGATGTTTTTCCCCGGATTGACTGTGAAGAAAATGATCAAAGCGATAATGAAAGTGATCCAGGGCAGAAAATCAACCAAAACATCTTTCGCAAAATCATCCATATAGCTTTCCGGCTTCACCAAATCGAAGACCACATAAGGATCCTGTCCATAAGTCCGTGACTGATCACTCAGCGTCAGCAGGCGTTTGGAGATCAGCGGATGTGTCGAATTCAGTTCATAGACCGTCGCCCATGGGTTCCAGAGATCCCACTTCATCGCATTTTTGATGCTGTCTTTTGTATATACGGCTTCGGAGGAACCGCCGACAAAACCGCTGATGGCCATAGACTTGGAGCTCGGTGTATCGGAGATGCCCAACGTAGTGGCATTCCCGACAGACTGGCCGTTTTCCCTCTTTTCCTTTGTACTCAGACCAAAGCCGATCTCAACCAGTGCGGAAGCCAGTGCGTTCGGATTACGGGTGACCTCAGCAGAAAACTGGTCTGCATAGTATTCTCTCTGACGTGAAAGCCACAGAACGATGTAGTTCGCAATGATATAAAGAATGTAAGCGATCACACCGATCAGTTTTACCGCGCCTTCACCCTTGGAATCATCCTTGCTGCTGCTGGAAGATTTATATCTCATACTTGCCTGATAGATGGCATAAAGCACCATCGGCACCAGCTGTGCGGCAGTCATCACCATCATGTCATAATGGACTGCATGACCCAGTTCGTGGGCGACGACCGCTTTCACTTCCTCTTCATTCAGCAGCTCAAAGATACCGCGGGTCACGATGACGCGGGAATCGTTTTTGGTATGCCCATAAGTGAAGGCATTCGGAGCACCGTCATCGATATAACCGATGCGCGGCAGCTTCATATTGTTCTGCGCGCAGACATCAGCTATGAATTTGTTCAGATAATCCGGCAGCTGGGTGTCAAATTTTGCTTTATAGATCCATTTCATATTCAGGTCTGTCAGAAACGGACTGAGCAGGAACTGAAGGATCAAACCAATGATACCGCCGATCAGCGCATAAATCACCGGCACATCCATAAAGTAAAAAATCAACACCAGAAAAGCAACCAACAGACCAAACAAACCTGTCATGGTCAATAATGATATGCTGAAGATTTTATTTTTCATGATCTACTTCTCCTTAGCCGGCTGCGCTCACTTCCTGTCCGGCTTTATTTATCCTGCTATTATCAAACAGCTTCCATGAAACACTGCGGAGCGCTTCCTGCATCACAACCTTAACAATTCTAACGTTTATAACGTATAAT
The DNA here is from genome assembly GCA_964459115.1 of uncultured Leptolinea sp. Classification (GTDB taxonomy): domain Bacteria; phylum Chloroflexota; class Anaerolineae; order Anaerolineales; family Anaerolineaceae; genus Flexilinea. The sequence continues at coordinate 17,025 of CAYWKZ010000024.1, forward strand.
ACCATAAAATTGTTCCCGCGCTATATATAAACTGAATTTCTAATATTGTTCTAATAAATAAACACAGAGCTTTTGGAAATCAGCAGCCTGACCCTGTTCATTTTGGTTCAATCGACCAGGAAGAGAGCTTCCCACCCGGTTCGTAGTTCAGCTTCAGTGAAAAGATATCATCCCTCGTTTGAAGCAGCGGAAGGAATATCCGGTCACCCTCCCACAAAGGGATATCCATAACATCCCGGATCGGGATCCACTTCAAAACGCCTTCGCTGCACTCTTTGAACTCGGTCGTATCGGTTTGTGCGGTATAAAGAAAGGTCAGCTCATTGCCCCAGTCCGGAAGGATAAACGTGATGATACCCCGGAGGCGAAGAGCGCTAAGCGTGATTCCCGTTTCTTCCAGCGCTTCCCGGCGGATGCACTCCTCCGGGGATTCATTTTCTTCCAGATGACCGCCGATACCGATCCACTTCCCGGCGTTTTCGTCTTCCTCTTTCTTCACCCGGTGCATCATCAGCCAGCAATGGTTGCGTTCAATATAGCATAAAGTCGTCAATCGCACAGTTTTCAAGCCCTTTCAGCGTACCTTTTATAACGGACACAGCATAATTTTACAGGAAAAGGGTAAAATAAAATCAGAACACCTTCAAAAAGATGAGGAAAAACAATATGGGAAACAACAAGCGAGGAATTATGTGGATCATCCTGCTCTTTATTCTTTCACTCCTGTTTTATGCCACCCTCGAATTAGGGAAACATACCATCCTCGGATGGGTCCTTGGAACGATCGTGATCTGTGCCTTCGTATTTATCAGGGTGAAAAGCCTGAACAGCTCTGTCTGGTGGGCGAAAATGATCGGATGGGGCGGATTGCTTGCCTGGCTTGGAATTTCACTGCTGATCTCCAAACCGCCGGTAAAAAATGTTCCCGCAGTCAAGGGACAGAACGGCGAACCTACCGAGGTCATCCATCTCACGCAGGGCGACCTGACCGGCGTACTGACGGAAGACAAAGCGGTGGAAGTTTTTGCCGGCATCCCCTATGCCAAGCCGCCGGTCGGTGAACTTCGATGGAAAGAACCGCAGCCGGCCGAAGCGTGGGAAGGTTGAGCAGGATCGTGCGCTCAGCGAAAACATGCTGCACTATTTCCGGAACTTCATCACCAACGGAGATCCTAACGGAGAAGGACTCCCGAGCTGGGCTGAGAGCACCGGTGAGAACAAGGTAATGGAATTTGGAAATCAGGCCGTCATGCAGCCCGCCCCCTGGCAGGAACTCTATGATATCCTTGATGAGATGTACGGCATCGGACAGAACCGGTGAACGAACATCTTATGACAGAAACAGGAGCGGACCAAATCCGCTCCTGCCTTTTTAATCAACATCCTTTATTTCGAAAAGCTCAGCTTTTCACCGTCTGAATCCACCTTCACGGTATCCCCTTCGACGAAGTTTCCTTCGAGGATCTGAAGCGCCAGCGGATCCTGCAGTTCATGCTGGATGGCACGCTTCAGCGGACGGGCGCCAAAATCGATATCAGAGCCTTTGTCGACGATGTAATCCTTGGCAGCCTGGGTCAGCTCGATCTTGATATCGCGCTGGGCCAGCAGGTCGCGGACACGCTTGAGCTGGATGTCGACGATGCGGTTCAGGTCATCCTTGGTCAGGCCATGGAAGATCACGATCTCGTCCAGACGGTTCAGGAACTCCGGTTTGAAGGTCCGCTGCAGCACCCGGTTCAGCTCGTCACGGGTGACGTTGTTCTTTTCGGCCAGCCACAGTTCGGAACCCGCGTTGGAGGTCATGATGATCACCGTGTTGCGGAAGTCTACCGTGCGTCCCTGTCCATCGGTCAGCCGTCCGTCGTCCAGCAGCTGGAGCATGACGTTGAAGACTTCCGGATGAGCCTTTTCGATCTCATCAAACAGCACCACGCTGTAGGGCTTCCGGCGAACGGCTTCGGTCAGCTGACCGCCTTCCTCATAACCGACATATCCCGGAGGCGCCCCGACCAGGCGGGAGACCGTGTGCTTTTCCTGATATTCACTCATGTCGATGCGGACCATCGCCCGTTCATCGTCAAAGAGGAACTCAGCCAGCGCCCGTGCCAGCTCAGTCTTACCGACACCGGTAGGCCCAAGGAAGATGAACGAACCGATCGGACGGTTCGGGTCCTGCAATCCTGCCCGTGAACGGCGGACCGCATTGGAGACGACAGTCACCGCGTCATCCTGTCCGACGACACGCTCATGCAGCCGGTCTTCCATGTGGACCAGTTTCTGCATCTCGCTTTCCAGCAGCCGGGAGACCGGGATACCGGTCCAGCGGCCAACGATCTCCGCGATCTCTTCCGCGTCAACGTTTTCCTTCAGCAGCGCGCCATCTGTCTGCAAATTCTTCAGCTTCTCTTCGGCATCATCCCGTTCCTTTGTCAGGGCCGGCAGGTCACCGTAGCGCAGCTTGGCGGCCTTTTCAAATTCATTGTAACGCTCCGCCTGTTCAATGCGGACGTTCAGCTCTTCAATGGCTTCCTTGGTGGTCCGCAATTTAGAAATCGCTTCCTTTTCCGTCTGCCATTGTGTGGTCAGCGCAGCAGACTTCTCGTTCAGGTCGGAAAGCTCCTGCTTGATCTTGTCAAGACGTTCAAGAGACCCCTTGTCGCTTTCCTTGAGCAGCGCCTGGCGCTCGATCTCCAGTTGAATGATCTGGCGGTCCACATCGTCCAGCGCCTGCGGTTTGGAATCAATTTCCGTTCGCAGACGGGCAGCAGCTTCATCGATCAGGTCGATGGCCTTGTCCGGCAGGTGACGGTCAGCAATATAGCGGTTCGAGAGCGTTGCCGCTGCGATCACCGCGCTGTCCGTGATCCGGACCCCATGATGGACTTCATAACGCTGCTTCAGCCCGCGCAGAATGCTGATGGTGTCTTCAACAGATGGTTCTTCGATCAGCACTGTCTGGAAACGGCGTTCCAGCGCAGGGTCTTTTTCAACATACTTGCGGTATTCGTCCAGTGTGGTCGCGCCGATCAGGTGCAGTTCCCCACGTGCCAGCATCGGTTTGATCATGTTGCCGGCATCCATGGAGCCTTCGGCGGCACCGGCGCCGACGATGGTGTGCATTTCATCAATGAAGAGGATGATCTCGCCGTCAGATTCGGTGATCTCCTTCAGGACGGCCTTCAAACGTTCCTCAAATTCACCACGGTATTTGGCGCCTGCCACCAGTGCGGACATATCCAGCTGGACCAGTCGTTTGTTTTTCAGCCCTTCCGGCACATCGCCCTTGACGATACGCTGGGCAAGGCCTTCCACGACTGCAGTTTTGCCGACACCCGGTTCACCGATCAGCGCCGGGTTGTTCTTGGTCCGGCGGGAAAGGATCTGGATGGTGCGGCGGATCTCATCATCACGGCCGATCACCGGGTCCAGTTTCCCCTGCCGGGCAATGGCGGTCATGTCACGACCATATTTTTCCAGAGCCTGATAGGTATCTTCCGGGTTCTGACCGGTCACACGCTGATTGCCGCGCACAGCGGTCAGCGCACGCAGGATGGAATCCTTCGTGATACCGAATTGTGAAAGTTTTTTGCCTTCAATACTGTCACACAGCGCCAGCAGGAGATGTTCCGTGGAAACATATTCATCCTGCATCCCCTTGGCGATGCTTTCGGCATTGTTAAAAACGTCAGAAGTTGTGCGGGCCAGTGTCAGAGACGTGGTGCTGCCGTAAATTTTCGGACGGGATTCCAGATCCTTCTGAACCGCGTCCAGCAAACCGGCGGTGCTCCCGGAGATCCTTGTCACCAGAGCCGGGACGATGCCATCCTGCTGACGGAGCAGTGCCAGCAGCAAATGCGCCGGTTCAACGGATTGATGGGAAAATTCCAACGCAACCTGCTGAGTCTGTGAAACCGCTTCCTGTGCTTTTTGTGTATATTTATCAAAATTCATCGTTCACCTCCTCCCCCTTTGCAGGGAAGATCATTTTCATTACGCTGTATAGTATGAGGCTTTAAAGATAAGTTTTCATAAATACTATATCAGATTTTTATTAATAAATCCAATCAGTCTTTCAGGCGTTTGTCACACTTGCGGGCGAGCCAGGTACCGAAGGACTGGATCAGCTGGGTGATCAGCACCAGCACGATGACCGCCAGATAAAGCACCGCATAGCGATAACGCTGATAACCGTAAGCCAGCGCAAGCTTTCCCAGACCGCCGCCGCCAACCGCACCGGACATGGCCGTGTACCCCATGATGGTGGTGATGGCCAGGGTGAAATTGGTGATCAGCGAAGGCACGCTCTCCGGCAGCATCACATGTGTGATGATCTGCATCGGGGTAGCGCCCATCGCCTGAGCGGTTTCGATGATGTTCGGGTTCACTTCCCTCAAACTGCTTTCCACCAGACGGGCAATGAACGGGAAGGCTGCGACTGTCAGCGGCACGATGGATGCGACCGTACCGACCGAAGTCCCAACGATCACACGGGTCAGCGGGATGATCATCACCATCAATATGATGAACGGCACCGAGCGCAGGAAGTTAATGAAAACATTCAGAAAGCTCATGATTACCTTCGGCAGCGGACGGATGCCCTTCGGTTCCCCCGTCACCAGCAGCACGCCCAGCGGCAGTCCGATGATGATGGCGAACAAAGTTGCCAGCAGTGTGGAATAAAGGGTCTCCCAAATCGCGAAAGGGAACTCATTCAGCAGGCAGTTCCAGGCTTCCTGCAGCCGTTCCGGAGTAAATGCGTTTGCGAAATTCATGGCTGAACCTCCTTCGAACCGTATTCAGCTTCGACCTGCACGATAATGTCCGGTATGGAACTCAGATAGGTCACGGCTTTGGCGAGCTCAGCCGGGCCGCCCGGGATCTCCAGCAAAATGTAACCGTAAGCAAGGTCACCGACAGAACGCGTGGAAGCGCCCAGGATGCTGGCGAGAATACCGCAGTCCAGAGCCATTTTCGCGATCATCGGCTCCCGTGAGGCGACCGCGCCGTTATAAATCACACGGATCTTCTGCCCGCCTTCCGCCAAAATCGCCGCTCCGTCCGAAAGCTCCGGGTAGATCAGGCTCTTCGTTGCGTTAGCTTTCGGGTTGGAGAACACCTCACTGACTTCGCCCTCTTCCACCACTTCACCGTGCTCCAGAATGGCCACATGAGAGCAGATCTCCTGCACCACACTCATCTGGTGGGTGATGACGATGACCGTGATGCCCAGTTTCCGGTTGATGTCACGAATCAGTTCCAGGATGGCGTGCGTGGTTTTCGGGTCCAGCGCAGAGGTTGCCTCATCGCAGAGCAGCACTTCCGGGTCGGTCGCCAGGGCACGGGCGATGGCCACACGCTGCTGCTGCCCGCCGGAAAGCTGGGCAGGATAGGCATTGGCTTTGTCCGGCAGTCCGACCAGATCCAGCAGTTCCATACCCCGTTTTTCCGCTTCGGAATTTTTCATACCCGCCAGCCTCAGCGGAAGTGTGACATTTTTCAGGCAGGTTCGCTGCATCAGCAAATTGAAACTCTGGAAGATCATTGTTATCTGACGTCTCATTGAGCGCAATTCTTTTTCAGACATAGCGCCAAGATCTTTGCCATCCCAGATCACACTGCCTTCGGTCGGTTTTTCCAGCATGTTGATGCAGCGCACCAGGGTGCTTTTCCCCGCACCGCTCATGCCGATGATGCCGTAAATATCTCCATCCTGGACGGTCAGGTTGATGTGCCGCAGCGCATCGACCGAGCCGTCAGAGGTCTCAAACTGTTTGGAGAGGTTTCTCAATTCGATCATGTTTTATCTCCCATTACCTGTATCAAGCTCTTTCGGCAGAATACAGCGGAGTTATTATATCATACCCGCTGCCTTTCATCGGGCATCTATGAATGAGCAAAGCCTCCGCATAACACGGAGGCCTTCAAAATCATTTAAATTTTAACCTTTATTTGTCCAGTCCGAGCGCGGCGAGGTCAGCCTGCTTGCCGGCATAAAGCCCCATCGGTTCCACATGGACACCGGCGATGGTGGTGAGGTCGGTACCGTTCTGGGCATTGAAGTCTTCCTGGTACGGGCTGTGAGCAAAGAAGTTGGCGAAGGCGTCGCCGTCATTGACGATGGTGTTCGGCGTCACATAGTCATCCACGATGGTGATGTCCAGCTTGATGTCCTTTTCGGCAAGGATATCTTTGGCGATTTCCAGCACATAGGAGTGCGGGTCCAGCGTGCAGAGGACCTTGATGGTTTCGCCGGCCAGTGCTTCATAATCCACATCAGGGTCATAACCGTCGGTCGGTTCTTCCACAACGGAGATCGCCTGACCTTCGTAGTTTTCGAAATAGTCAACGACTTCCTGGCTCAGCACGGCAGCCGCCAGCGCTTTCGCCTCGTCGGTATCCACGTTTTCTTCCTTGACAGAAACCACGTTCACATAGGGAGATTCGGCGTTTTCATAAAGCAGCGCGTCATCCAGTTCCGCGGCCAGGGCATAGTTCCCGTTGATGATGCCGTAATCCACATCGGCCAGCACGTTCGGAACCATAGCGGCTTCCACTTCAACGAATTCGAGACCCAGCGGGTTATCAGTGATATCGGCAACGGTAGCGGTGATGCCGGCTTCGTCATCAACATCGATCACACCGTAAGCTTCCAGCAGCAGCAGTGCGCGTCCTTCATTGGTCGCGTCGTTCGGGACTGCGATGGTGATTCCCTTGGCGGAAACGGAAGCGGCTGTCAGGACCAGCAGCGCAGCAATAATCAAAACCAAATACTTTTTCATAACGATCTAATCCTTTCTTTCATTCAATCAAAATTGAATTGTCAGGGATTATAATCAGCTGTCATGATTTTGTCCAATACATGAATTCAATCATCAGATATAGAGGGTAACTATAAGCTATAGATACTATTATAAATGTAATATATAAGAATTAATCATCGTCCGGGCGGTACCAGACGTCTTTCAGGTGGCGTTTATGGACGTACATCGCCTTGTCGGCCAACTCAAAGACTTCCAGCATGGACATATGTTTTCCTTCAACGTAGTCCGCAATACCGATGGCAATGGCATACTGCCTGCTGCGGATCCGCTTTTCGGACCATGATGTAAGCGAACCAACAAGCTCCTGCCGGGATGCATAATCCTCACCCATCAGAATGGCCACGAACTCATCTCCGCCGATACGGAACACCGGGCTGTGTTTGAACGTTTTGCAAACCGTCATACAGGCCTCGCGGATCACTTCATCACCGGCTTTGTGTCCCATCGTATCATTGATGCGCTTCAAATCATTGACGTCACACACGACCAAAGCGAACGGCGCACAAACACCGGCATCGATATCTGAATTGATGCGATTCTCCCACTGAACATAGGCGTGCTTGTTTTTCACACCGGTCAGCGAGTCGGTCGAACTGACCTGTTTGACACGGGTCAGCTCCTGCTGATATTTTTCCTCCCGATCTCTTGCCGTACGGAAGTTGTTGAACATGATCAGCACCGAAAGAACAAAGAGCCCGTAAGAAATATATATTCTCTGGAAATGTGCATTCTCGATCCGGTCGGATTGTGTTTTCCAAAAGTCTTCGGCTTCTTTTTCCGGGTAGGTACCTTCTTCAAAATACTGCTGATAAAAAGCGTCGATATCCGCCATGGAGCGATTAATAACATTGGAGATTGACCGGTTCATCCACATCATGGTCGTGAGCAGCATCAGTGACAGCAGCATGATCCACACGATCACTGATTTTCCATATTTCCGTTCCCTGTCCTTTTGCAGAATCCAGCGGAACAACAGCAGTCCCAGCATGGACCAGACCGCAAAAAGCAGATAGGATTCCGCAGCCATCGTCTCATATGACATCAGTTTTGGAGCCAGCAGCAAAATGATGAAACCGACCATGATCAGAACACCGGTCAGACCGGTTACACGCTCAAGCGGATCATGATTCGCTTTCGCGTCACGATACACCGCAAACGACAGGAAAGCATAAATGATCGTTGCACCAATGGTCGTAACGTCCACGATCCAGCCGATGGCGGTCCTTCCCAAAAACGGGATCAAAACTGAAACGGCCATAACCGCAATAAAGGCGTTCACAGGAATATGAGAATCGTTCAATTTGCCGAACCAGGCAGCTTCTTCATGCTCCCGGCCCAACGCGTAAAGCAGACGGCTGAGCGCCGTCAGATTGGTAATGATGCTGGTCAAAACAACGGAGAGGAGCGCAACCATCATGATATTGACGCCGGTATTTCCCATATAATGGTAGGCCGCATAAAAAGCAGGCAGCCCCTTGATTCCCTCCAGGTTGTTCATGTCCCGGATATACGAAAGCCAATTGCTGTATTCCGGCGGATAGGCCGTCACGGAAAGCAGCGCCATCAGAATATAAAACAACGTGGAAATCACAATGGAGCTGATCAGCACCCCGCGAACCTTTTTCACCGGGAAATTGAATTCCGATGAGAAATGTGCGATGTTTTCAAAACCGATAAAAGCCCAGGGCGAAATGACCGCGATCCGCATGATTTGCCGGAATGCAGTCCGGTCGGGAAGATACACCGGTTCATAGGAAAACCCGCTTCTCCCGTGCCGCATGAGGGCAACAACAGAACAGATCACCACCACGCCGAGGAAAATAAAAGTCATCAGGATCACCAGCAGCTGCGGCACCTCCCGGCTCCGGGTGCACAGCAGGCCGATCAGCGCCATCACGCCAATGGAAAGCAGCAATTCCCCCAGATAAACATCATAGCCAAAAACAGTATAACAATATCCAAACTGGAAAGCGGAGCCCAAAAAGCGCCGGGCAAACAGCGGCAGCGATGTGATGTTCGCCCAAAACACCGCCAGGTAAGACAGCAGCAAGAACCAAAAGATCAGGAATCCTACATCATAGCCGCAGACATTCCGCCCATAGGTGTAAATCCCGCCCGCATCCTGATGCCGGTTGATCATATAGATCAGGTTGCGGTTGATCACCAGAATCACGGCCATCCCCACCAGCAGACCGAACACTGTGCCCAGGATCCCTGCCTGGGAAAGGTAGGTGGAACAGGTGACGACAAATGAGCCCCAGCCGATCGCCGTGCTGATGGAAAAGGCGCATGCGCCCAAAGGAGTAAAATATGGCAATAATGTCTGACGAGAATGTGATTCTGAAGATATGTTCCGGCTCATTTCAATCCCCTCACGTTTTGAAAATGTCCGCAGGACGATAAAAGTACTTATGCTAAAAATGCAAATTTTATTATAAATCCAAATTGTGAAAAAAGCAACATTCTATATTAATCGAAACGTAACTGTTCAGCGCCCGGGATGACGCACACGGGGACTGAACAGTTTCTCACTTTTTATCTTTATCCCCATTTATCAGCGCTTTCTTAAGGAAACACTGATTTATTCGGGCTGAGTCAAAGTGACCTGTTTTCGTTGACTCAGAATTGAGTCAACAGAACAGGTTGCATTGACTCGTTTGCCGCGGATTAAACATTAATCAGCGTTTCCTTAAATTAAGACAGCCGAAATCCACCGGAATCTCGGCTTTTTTCATATTACCGTCTAACGTCTAAAGTCTAACGTCTAA
>CAYWKZ010000025.1:0-22020 GCA_964459115.1 uncultured Leptolinea sp.
GTGACGGGAAATGCCTGCTTGACGCAATTGCAGCGGAACATCCGGAACTGTTGGGAGCCTTGAACATGTGAAGGCAGCCCGGGCGATAAAGAATCAACGCATGAGAACCATTTATTATAACGGTATCGTATACACCGGAAACGGATCTGTTGAAGAAGCGTTCCCGGTCAGTGACGGGGTCTTCGGAAAAGTCGGATCAACGGATGAGATCCTGAGCAGCGCAGAACCGGAGGATGAACGGATCGATCTCGCCGGGGCTTTTGTCTGCGCGGGCTTCAATGATTCCCATATGCACCTGCTCAATTTCGGACAGTTTCTGCATGGCGCGAGACTTGCGTCGCATACGGATTCTTTGAAAAATCTGCTGAGCTATCTGCAGACTTATCTCTCCGAAAATCCGCTGCGGCCGGGTCAATGGCTGAAAGGCCGCGGCTGGAATCAGGATTATTTCAGCGATACGGTTCGGATGCCTGACCGCTGTGATCTGGACAGCGTTTCAACAGAAATTCCCATCATGCTCACCCGTACCTGCGGTCACTGTTGTGTGGTGAACTCTTGTGTGCTGGAACTGGCGGGAATTGATCGGGATACACCCGATCCGGATGGCGGGACCATCGGCAGAGGCACGGATGGGGAGCCGGACGGACGGCTTTACGAGAATGCCATCGAGTTGCTGAATCCGTTTCTTCCGCAGCCCGATAAAGAAGCGCTGAAGGAGATGCTCCTGCTGGCTATGGAGGAAGTGAACCGCTATGGCATCACCAGCGTACAGACGGATGATTACAGTACCTTTCGCGGTGTTCCCTGGCAGTTGATCAACGAAGCGTACCGGGAGCTTGAAGCGGAAGGGAAGATGACAGTCCGGGTGAATGAGCAATGCAATTTCACGGAGCTTTCCGAACTGCGGAAGTTTGTCGAAGCGGGAAACAAGACCGGAGTGGGCAGTGACTTTTTCCGCATCGGTCCGCTGAAGCTGCTGGGGGATGGCTCTCTGGGAAGCCGGACGGCTCATCTGAGCATGAATTACCTTAATGAAAAATCATGTGGCTTTTCTTTGTTTATCCCTGAGAACCTTAAAGAAATAGTGAAGTATGCTCATGGCCATGAGATGCAAATCGCTGTCCATGCCATTGGGGATCAGTGTCTTGATGAAGTTCTGGATGCCTATGAGTCAGCGCTCACCCAATACCCGCGGAAGGATCACCGTCACGGGATCGTCCACTGCCAGATCTCACGGGCCGATCAGCTGGAACGCATCGCCCGGCTGGGACTGCATGTTTATGCCCAATCCATCTTTCTGGATTATGACAACCACATCGTGGAAAAGCTTGTTCCACCGGAACTGGCTGTGTGGAGCTACAGCTGGAAGACATTGCTGGATAAAGGTGTCTGCGTTTCCAACGGGTCCGATTGCCCGGTGGAGCTTCCGAACGTGATGGCCGGGCTCCAATGTGCGGTAACAAGACAGTCTCTGGATGGGTTCGGGCCGTTTCTTCCTCGTGAGGCGTTCACGGTACGGGAAGCTCTGGAGAGCTTTACGGCTGCCGGTGCCCGGGCGAGCTTTGAAGAGAACAAAAAAGGCTGTATTCGGGAAGGGATGCTCGCGGATTTTGTGATATTGAGCGAAGATCCATTCCGAACCGCTCCGACTGACTTGCACAGCATCTGTGTAGAGGCGGCATATCTGGGAGGGGAAAAGGTCTTTGATAGCATATTTTCCTGAGAATCGAAAATAAACTCACAGGAAATCAAAATCAAAGTCTCCTTCGATTTTTTGTCGCTGATTTGGTTGTTGAATTTTGTGTTGTGTTATGGTATAGTTGGAGTAGATAAAAGACTGACAACCATGATAAGAGAGGAAATGATGGAAACAATTACCGGTTATTATGATGGTGTTTCAATACAGCCATTAGAAAATTTTAATGCACAACCGAACCAAAAAACATTAATTATCATTATGGATGAGTTTATTGAATCGGAGAAAAGGTCTTCAGTTAAAGGCATTCGCGGAATATTGTCAAAATATGCTGATCCATCATTAATGGGACAGGAAAAAGGTGCATGGGAAAGAGCAGCGGTCTTTCAGATCAAATCAAACAGTTAGATGGATTTACCGGGAATTTTTATCACATGTATGGTGTGGGGCTGAATCCCGGCAGCAAATATGCCACCTATGCTTTTGATAATTTCATCATTCGCGTTCCGTAGTTTTTAAACAAAGCGAAACCTCAGGGATCGCCCTTCCCTGTGGTTCTTTTTTTACAATATAACGGATTCTTATGAAAAAAATTATTCCTGTTATCATCATTTTGTTTTTGAGCGTTTCTCTTAGTGTTTCCGCACAGACCGGTTTTCAGGAAGTGAAACTGCGCAGTAATTTGTTTAACGGCGCCATTGTCGGAAAAACGGTCGTTCCTTCAGGCTGGCAGGTCTATCTGTCCGAATTAACGCTCAATCCGGAATCAATTACCTGGCCGAATGCCCTTTATGTCACCGCGGTAAGTCCTGACGGCAATGTAACCATGCAATATATTTCGCAGAGAAGGTTCCAGCAGCATGGCGTGTATATGTATGGATACACTTCTCAGTCGGAAGATGACGGATATGATTCATCGAATATGCTTCACACGCTGAATTACAGAAACGCTGGCGACACCTGTGATTATATGGTGAATATTATTTATCCGGATACCTATCATACTTTTGTCTCCGAAACGCCATTGACTTCGGCCGATCAGGCAGCGCTCAATGCCTATTGGCAGCTCTATGATAACCAGTACCGGAATGTCTTTAACGGCTATGCCGAGGTGAAAGGAACGGAAGTGAGTGTCGCGGAGAGGGTTTACCAATCGGGAAATAATCGTACGGTTGTCTCTGCTATGGTTTCCGGCTATGAACTGGTTATGTACACGGATGCCAACACCTATAACGACTATATCAACTGGGACATGAACTGTGTCTATGCCATGCAGGCTCCCGCGGCAGTATTTGAGCAGTATCGGGATATTTTTGATGTGTTCCTGCAAAATACCTATACCACCAGGGAGTATGCTGCCATGACTGATCTTCATTCGACCGTACTCTATGATTATTTTATGAAGGTCAAAAACGGAGACTCTGTGAGTGAAAGTCAGTTGAGTTCATCATTGGATGATGCCACCAACCGGACAGTCGGGACGGGTGATACGTACAGCGCCATAGAGGGCTGGTCGGATGTGATCAAAGAAGATAATGACTATACTACCAGCAGCGGCTCCCATATAAAAATTCCCACATCCTTTGACCATGTCTATGAAGGGGATGACGGGACGATTTACGCGGGTTTCGGGTCTTACTATCCGGAAGGCACTACGGAGCTCTTCCCTACTTCTGTCGGAAGCAAGTAATTGCGGTGCGGATCCATTGCGGGTCTGATTTCGGAACCAATGAAGCAGAAAGAAACCGGGAGGTACAATGAAAAAAATATCTTTGTTTTTATGGCTGTTGTCAGCTGTTTTGCTTCTTTCCTCGGCAGCATACGCTGATCAGGATGGAAATGCAAAATGGTGCAGCATGGATCAATATGGTTGTTACGAAACCAATACAGATGGTTCGACCTATTACATCATGTTTTGGAGTGATGCAGCACGTCAGCGGATCATGGGAAATTTGACAGCGCCTTATACCAATGTGGAAAGCATATTTAACTGGTAAAGAGGAGTTATCCGTTATGAAAAAAGCAACTGTTTTTGCTGTGTGATGTTCAGTTTGCGGCAAGTGATGAGAGCAGCCTGAGTTAAAACTTTCCCTTTTATACTGAAAATGTGACGGGATCCTTTCACCGCAAAGGATCCCGTCATTTTGTTATTTTGTTATTTGGGAATTGTTCAGAGTGCTTCACAATCGGAGCCAGGTATCGAACGGTACTGAATAGATACGTCATTTGTATGAAATAAAGTGAAATCAAGAATTGCAGATCATAAAATAGTAAAATTCACTGCAAATAAGCTCATAAAATAATTTATAATGAAGTAAAATAAGCTAATAAAATAGCAAGAAACACTAAATAATATGCTCATGAAAAGGAGAAAAATGTATATTCACAGAAAAGCAGATGAATTTCTTGAATCCTGGAAAAAACGAGAAAATCGAAATCCTCTGGTCATAAAGGGGTGCCGCCAGGTCGGAAAAACCGAGACAATCCGTCACTTTGCGTCATCCCATTATGATAATATTATTGAAATTAATTTTGTTGAGGAAGAAAAGTATAAAACGATCATAGATGACGGATATAGTGTTGCAAATATTATTCGGAATATTTCCAGAATCGATCCTCAGAAAAAATTTATAGCGCAAAAAACGTTGATTTTTTTTGATGAACTTCAGGCTTTTCCAAAGATTGCTACATCTCTGAAATTTTTCAAACAGGATGGTCGTTTTGATGTGATTTGCAGCGGGTCTCTTCTTGGCATTCACTATAATGAAATTGAAAGTATCAGTGTCGGATACAAGGAAGATTATCAGATGTATTCAATGGATTTTGAAGAATTCCTGGAAGCAAAGGGGTATAAACATGATGTTATAGAGGACATGTTGGATCACATGGTCGAACTGATGCCATTCAGTCAATTGGAAATGAATGTTTTTCATCGACTGTTCCTGGATTATTGCATTCTTGGCGGAATGCCGGCGGTTGTTCGAAATTATCTGGAACGAGATACTTTTGAAGGTTCTCTTTACACCCAGCGAATGATAAATTTGGATTTCGAAGGAGATATTCGTAAATATCTATATGGGCTTGAACAGACAAAAGTCTTGAATATATACAGAAACATAACGACACAGCTTGCAAAGGAAAATAAAAAATTCCAGATATCAAAAGTAGCCACAGGCGCAAAAAACAAAGATTATGTTGGAAGTATTGAGTGGTTGAGAGATTCCGGTATTATCAATGTATGTTATTGTCTCAGTTTTCCGGAATTACCAATGAAAGGAAATTATGATGACAATAAATATAAGCTTTATTATGCTGATACGGGCATCCTGGTTTCTAATCTTGAAGACGAGGCACAGGAAGATTTGAGGTCTCGAAAAAACCTGGGGGTATATAAAGGAGCACTCTATGAAAATTTTGTAGCAGAAGGGTTGACCAAAGCCGGGTATTCACTATATTATTTCAAAAAGGAAAATTCAACTCTTGAAATGGATTTTTTTGTCCGCTCCATTGATTATTTGATTCCTTTGGAAGTGAAAGCAGTCAATAACCGGTCAAAATCTCTCCAATCCATGATTGCATCATCTCATTATCCGGATATTTCATTTGGGATTAAGTTAGGATACGGTAATATTGGTTTCGGAAATCACACACTGACTTTTCCTTATTTTTGTACCTTTCTGCTGAAACGTTATATACGTAAGATGGATGAAAGGGATGGGTTCCCTCGTTTAACATGAATCTGGTATTCGCTGAGAAAATGTGTGAATGAAAATAAGTGTCATGTGACAAATGGTAACCATATCCATGATATTTATCGTCTTATTCATATCTGAAAAATATGGTAAGATAGCAGAGTCTGACACCTGAAAATAATTTCATGAATGACAGCTTTTCGAAAGTGAATCAACCCGTTCGGGTTTTCGAATGGGAATTATTTATGGAGGAAAAAATGAAGAAAGTGTTGTTAGCTCTTGCTGCCCTGACCATGCTGCTGTGCGCGGTCATGACTGCTTCTGCTGCGGATGACGCCATCCGTATGGTTTATTGGCCGGGGCCGGAATCCGATGCCATGCAGGTCGTTATCGACTATTGGAACGCCAACATGGCTGAAGAAGCCGGTTTCACTGTTGATATGGAACTGTTTGGCCGCGACAACATCATGCTCAAACAGGAAGCCCTGATGGCTGCCAAATCTACCGATGTGGACCTGTTCTTCACCGCGTCCCGCTGGCTCGGGAAGTACTGGATGCACATGGAACCGCTGCAGCCCTACCTCGACAACCCGGAAGTCAACATCTACGGCGCTGACACCGAAGGCCGCATTCCCGCGACCGTTGACGGTTTCCGCTGGCTCGATGGTACCCTCTACGGTGTCCCGATGGATCTTTCCAACCACTTCCTGTACTATCGCACCGACCTCATTGACGAATTGCTGAGCAATGAGGAATGGCAGGCGACCTACAAGAAGATCGCTCTTGAACAGTTAGGCGAAGAACTTGAACCGAAAGAACCGGCCGAATGGACATGGACCGACTATCTCGCCGCTTCCTTCTTCTTCACCAAAGCCTACAACCCGGATTCCCCGACCGAATACGGCAACTTCACTCACGGTAAAGTCATGGGTCCGACCGCTTTCCTGTGGACCAACTGCTACTGGTCCTTCGGCGGCGACTGGTTCGACGCTGACGGCAATGTCGCATTTGACAACGAAGCTGCCCGCCAGGCGCTGGCCATCTGGAAGACCTCCTTCGAAAAGGGCCTGACCCCCGCTTCCTCCGTCAACGGCGAATTCGCTGAAGACAATGAAGCCATGATCGCCGGACAGGTTGCCATGACCGTGCACTGGAACGCCGGTTATGCCACCATCGACGCGGAAGAATCCCCGGTCCACGGCAAGATCGCTGTCTGCGCACCTCCTGCCGGCCCGGAAGGTCACTTCGCTTACAACCACACCCTCGGTGTCGGCATCAGCAAGTACTCCGAACATAAAGAACAGGCTGCCCGCTGGGCTGCATGGCTCTACACCGATGAAGCCGCGAAGCTCTATGCCGAAGCCGGTGGTATTGCCCCGTCCAAGATGGTTCTGGCGGATATGTCCGACCAGTTCCCGGTCTACGGTTACATGGTGGATGTCCTGAACGATTATGGCAAGAACCTGCCCCCGACCGCCGGTATCATCGAAGATATGGCCTGCGGTGCTCTGGCCGATGCCTGGAACGGCGCTGTTGACTTCGACACCGCCCTTGCCCAGCTGCAGGCTGAAGCAGCCGAAGAAATGTCCTATTGGCAGTAAAACAATTCGATTGGCCGCGTGTGTTTGTCACACGCGGCCAAATGAAGAATGAAGAATGAAGAAGTAAGAATGCCTGTTTTCAGACAAAAAATTCTTACTTCTTCATTCTTACTTCTTTATTGAGAAAGGGTGTTTTCATGAAATCATTGAAAAAAAATAAAAAGCTGACCGGTTTTTTGCTGCTGCTGCCGCTGACGATCTGGCTGGTGGCTTTTGCGCTTTATCCCATCCTGTACGGTCTGCGGCTGAGCTTTTTCAATGCCCGCATCAACAACATTGACAATCCTACCTTTATCGGGCTGCAGAATTATGTCAAGCTTTTCAGTAACTCCGAGTTCGGGGCTTCGCTTTTGTGGAGCCTGAAATTTGCAATCATCGCAACATTCATTCAAATGCTTCTCGGTATCCTGATCGCCTGGCTGTTTCAGCGTGAATTTCCCGGAAAAGGTCTGGCTACCACGCTCATCTTGCTGCCGATGGTGGTGGCTCCCTTCCTGATGGGTACCATGTTCCGGCTGCTGTTCAATGAATCGGTGGGGCCCATCGCCTATCTGCTTTCCGGGTTGACCGGAACGACCGCCATGCTCGGTATGGCATGGGTAAACCAAACCATCATTGGAGCCGATACCATTAATCGTATGCCCTTCGTTTTTATTAACATGTATTCCGCCATGCAGGGTGTTCCGCAGGAACTGCTGGAAGCGGCGACGATGGACGGTGCAAATGCTGTACAAAAACTGGTTCACATCACCATCCCGACGATCTCTTCGATTTTCGGCATTACTTTCCTCGAAAAATTGCTGCAGTCTTTCCTGATTTTTGAACTGATTTCCGCTATGACTGCCGGTGGTCCGGGGACCTTCACTCAGTCGGTTTCCATCTTCATTTACCGCCGGGCGTTCCAGCGATCCGATTACGGTATGGCCTGCGCGGCGTCGTTCTCCCTGGCGCTGATTTTGCTGGTGCCTTCCCTCTATCTGGTTCGCCGCAACACGAAAGGAGATAAATAAGATGACCCGTAAGCAGAAAAAGACGCTTGGTACCGTTTTAACCGTCATCGCCGTTGTCATCATCATCGTGATTTTGGACATGGGCGTGCTGACGAACTTTCTGACAGCCTTCAAAGCTCCTTTTGACATCTCCTCCAGTCCGCCGAAGTGGATCTTCAAACCGACACTGGATAATTTCAGGAATGTACTTGGCAAGGGCAGCTTTGACTTCCGGCTTTACCTGTGGAATTCCTTTGTGATCGCGGTCATTTCATCCTTTATTGCGATCCTGCTGACGATCCCGGCGGCTTATTCGATTGTGCGCTATCATGGTTTTGGTGACGTGATCCTTGGTTCGACCATGCTGCTGCGGCTGGCGCCGGCGCTGGCCTTTGCGATCCCGGTGTTCCTGATCTTCAACAAGTTCAAGCTGCTGGACACGAAAATCGCGATTATCTTTATGCATACGCTGTTCATCACGCCGACAGCGCTGCTGCTGTTCATCGGTTATATTCAGGACCTGCCAAAGGAGATCGAAGAGGCCGCTGCCATTGACGGAGCGAACACTTTCCAGATCCTCACACAGGTGCTGATTCCCGTTCTGCTGCCGGGGATCGGCTCTACGGCGATTTTGGGCTTTATCACCAGCTGGAATGAGTACCTCTTCAGCGGCATCCTTTCATTCAAGAACGCTGTCACGGCTACTGTCGGCACGTCGTTTTTCATCACGTCCTATGCGGTGGAGTGGGGCAACATGGCCGCTGCCATCACGCTTTCAACCATTCCGACAGCCCTGTTTATCTTCATTGCCCAGAAATCTCTGGTCAAGGGCATGACGGCCGGTGCGGTAAAGGGGTAAAAAAGACTATTGCTCTGCTTTGTTCGCGAATTGTTCCGGTAAAAGGCTGCAGCTCAAAATCACCGGCAAGCAGGTGAATAGGCCATAGACATATCGGAACTCGCAAAAAGCCGGGGAACCAAACATCTGCAGCCAGAGACAAATCAACGGTACATGGATGATCCGGTATTTTGATTTATGCATACTGCAAAATTGAAAAGCAAAAAATGAGATCCAGGCAGCACAGGCAGGAGCAAAAAGCCAGGAAAGTACCGGATATGAACAGTATTTCATGCTGCTCAAAAAATCCCGGATTCCGTCCATGATTGCTGAGCGGAATAACGGTGTTTCATGCAGGTCATATCGGTCTTTGAAATACAGGCCGAAAAAGAAGGTGCTTTGTTTTGCTTCCGGGTACCAGTATCCGTAAGAATTGTGCAGGACCGATTCAAAATAGTCCAGCGGATAGGCAGCGGCTAAGTCCAGCCACAATTTCAAAAATGGCAGCGGATCTTCCCTGAACAGTTTTTCATTGAAGTTTCGCTTTACCGGGTCAGAAAGCGTGGCTTTGTAAAGTTTCGAAAGATCCTGTCCGGAAAAATAATCAGATATCGTGTTCTTTTGGTCTTCGTTCAAATCATCATTATGTTTTGTGACAACTCTTGCTATTTGCTGCAGAGGGATAGACATCCCTTCTGAAATGCGGCCCTTTTTGACGTTGAGTAAAGACAGACCTGCTGTCTGAAACAAAAAATAGGCAGTCAACATCAGGATGCCTGCTGTCAGGCAGGTTTTGCGATGCTGTTTATAAACGTGCAGTAATATCAAAAATGTCGGCAAAAAGATAAAAATACCGTTATGCCGCAGAAGGCTCAGTATGAAGAACAAGATGGTATTACGGATCAGTAATGGTTTTTGTTCTCTCTCATCCGCCCGTACAAGCTTAGAAAGATTCAGCACGATCAAAAGCAGGATCAGCGCGAAAGGAATATCCTTCCACATTGTCATGCCGTAAACCGGAAAAACCGGATAAACGGCAAACCAGGCAGCGGATGCGGCGGTTATCAGATTTCTTCCAAACCAGGAATGAATACATACGATACAATATGTGAACACGGCAGCTGAGCATAACATCTGAATGACAGAATATAAAATCAGTGCTGTCTGCGTGTTTTTCCCTATTAGATATAAAAACCCGAACCAAAATGTGTGTAAAATCGGATGATGGTCATATAATTCAGCAGTTCCGACAACCTGTGAAAAATGATCATAGGAATCAACCGTGGTTATACCCGGCAGCAGGTAAGCAAACCATGGGAGCCATGCTGCAAGGAGAAGCAGCATAATAAACAAAAAAAAGAGCGGTTGATTTCTCGGATTTTTTGGCTTTTTATCCGGTGCCGGAATCTTTTCGAGCAGGAAAAAGAGGGTCAGGACAAAACAATATGAAATACAGAAATAAGCGATCTGGCAGCAAATAAAGTTCAGCAGCTCACTGTTATTTTTCCATACAGCGGTGATATGCCCATGACTTTTGAAAAAATAACCGAACATGCTGCACAAACTGTAAAACAAAGCTGTCAGCAGTGCCTGTTTTTTTTGTTTAAAATCTGTGAATTCATTTATTTTCACGAATCCGATCCAAAGCAGAACGAAAATGATGATCCACAGAAAAGATTGCGGCATGACTCTTGTAAACGGCGATTGGGGATCTGTCGGCAGTATTACGGAAAGCCCAATCACTGAAATCAGGCTCAAAAGAAAAGAATAGAAAATGATCAATGCCCTTGAAGTATTTTTCATCGTTATAAAACCCTACTCAATAATAAAATTTTAGCACAATATCCAATATTTACAAACCCTGGAGAATTGAGGATCCCATTATTGATCAATTTAGCCAAAAAAATTAGGGAAACGCTGATTAATGTTTAATCCGCGGCAAACGAGTCAATGCAACCTGTTCTGTTGACTCAATTCTGAGTCAACGAAAACAGGTCACTTTGACTCAGCCCGAATAAATCAGTGTTTCCTTAGAAAGCTTGAATGAATGGAAAATTCATAAGAATAAATTCAAACTGTCAGGTACAATTAAAGAAAAAGGAGCGTAATTGCCATGTACGATATCAATGCCTACAATCAAATGATGCAGAAACTGAAGGGCGGGATCATTGTCTCCTGCCAGTCCAAAGAAGGCGACCCGACCCATTGCCCGGAATTCATGGCTGCTTTTGCCAAATCTGCGGAGATCGGCGGCGCGGCCGGGATCCGTGCCAACTCTGTGGCTGACATTGAAGCGATCAAAAAAGTGACGGATCTGCCGGTGATCGGGATATGGAAACGTCACTGGGTCGATGAATGGTGGAACATCATGATCACCCCGACTTTTGCAGACTGCAAAGAGCTGTCGGATGCCGGTGCGGACGTCATCGCCATTGAAACCACCGGCCGCAAACGTCCGAACAATGAGGATGTCAAAGAACTGGTCGACCGGGTTCGGAATGAATTGAACGTTCCGGTGATGGCTGACTGCCACAACATGGAAGATGCCATGCGCACCAATGCTGACATCATCGCCCCGACCCTTTCCGGCGTCGGTACCAATGAAGATGAATACACACCTCCGTGGGCTTTCATTGAAAAGATGGTCAAAGAAGGCGGACGACCGGTGATTGCGGAAGGTCACTTCTGGGAACCTGCCTATGTTGCCCGCGGTTTTGAGCTGGGCGTCCATGCGATCGTGATCGGGTCCGCCATCACCCGCCCGTGGATGATCACGGAGCGCTTTGTTCAGTTCAGCCCGCAGGGGAAAGCAAAGTCATGACGCGCTACGCTTTGGGTATTGATGCCGGGGCCACCAACCTGCGCTGTGCGCTGGTCAACGATCAGGGGCAGATCCTGTTTGAGATCCGGGAACCTTCCAAAGGTATTTGGAACGGTCCGGTTTATATGGACCAGCTGACGGGGTTGGCACAGCGGATGCTTGCCGGTCCGGTCTGCCAGGGTCTGCGGGTCGATGGACTCGGAATCGGCACCTGCGGTCAGGTGAACCTGAACGGAGAATTGTTCGGACATAACGGTGACCCTTCTATCCGCATTGATCCGCCGGTTCCGATCGCGGCGGTCCTTTCCGCCCGGCTCGGAATGCCGGTGAAGGTCGTCAATGACGGTCAGGCTGCTATCTTTGCGGAGGCGATTTACGGAGCGGGACGGGATGTTCAAAATGTCGTTGGTTTTACCATCGGCACGGGCATCGGCGGCGGCATTGTCCTGAACAAAAGGATATACCAGGGGGCACAGGGAATCGCCGGGCATCTGGGTTTTCTTGTGATTGATTTTGAAGGAGAGCTTTCTGTCAGCGGTGTTCCCGGTCCGGCGGAAGATTTCGGTTCCGGTACCTCGATCGGCCGTATTGCGCGGAAACGGATCGCGGGAGATCCGGAACGCGGGAAGATGATGCTGGAACTGGCAGACGGAAAAATCGGCGATGTCAGCGGTTTTCAGGTCTTTGAGGCCGTAAAGCGGGGGGATCCGCTGGCTCAGGAAGTGGTGACCTATTGCGGGAGAGCCATCGGAGCCGCCGCGGTCTCCATGATCCATGCGCTGAACCCGGATATCATCCTGCTTTCCGGTGGTGTTGCGGAACAGGGCGACCTGTTGGTGAGGCCGATCCGTGAGTATGTGAAAACCCATGCGCTGTATAACACCCGCAATACGCCGGTCCGCATTGCGGAGCTGAGCTCTCAGGCCGGTGTGATCGGCGCCGCTGCGCTGATCCTGAACGGATGAAATTCGGAATGAAGCACACGAAGACAGCTCTTTTGCTGCGGCATGGCCCGCACAAAAGGACTGTCTTCAGTGTTGCATTAACTTTTTACATTTTATTAGAATCTCATTAGAACGGGCGAAAACACTTGAAATTTGAGAAAATTCAGGGTATATTCTTAAATGAAGAAAGGGAGTAGCCTTCCACAGAAAGTGGAGCACCCGCCGTCAATACGGTGATCTGCCGATCACCCGGCTGAGCATAACAGGCGAGACTTTTATGCGACGAACGTCGTGATAAAGGTCCCGTTTTTTTTATCACGACGAAACCAGTGCAGAGGTTTCTCTGCGAAAGGAGAATTACAATGTTCGGTTTTATCATCTTTATCCTTGTACTGTCATTCATCGGCTCACTGTTTTCCCGCCCGTTTTTCGGGTATTATCGCCGACCCCGCATCTATCGCCCCTTCGGCATGTTCGGCGGCCGGGGCTGGGGAATGGGGCCTCACTATGGTCCGATGTCCGGCGGCCCGCATCATCATCACCACGATCATCACATGGGGCATGGCCGGATGTGGTAAATTGTAAAATGTAATATGTGAAATGTGAGGAAAAAGCCGGGATCTCCGGCTTTTTCCGGATCTGTTTGTTTTTCGTGTAAAATAGATTTAACAGGTACCAAATATATCCATGCGGTAAAGTTGATCCTGAAATTACTAATGCAGTGAGGTGAAGAAAATGCTCAGCCGAAAAGTCGAATTTGAAAAACTGCTGAACACCCGGGATCTGGGCGGGATGACAGGTGCAGACGGCCGGAAGATCAAACCGGGGAAGCTTTACCGCAGCGGGCATCTGGCTTTTGCCAGTGAAAATGACCTGAAAAAACTTTCGGAGCTGATCGAGCTTTCGGTTGATTTTCGCACCGTTCAGGAGTGTGAGGAAAAGCCGGAACCCGTAATGGAGGGTGTAGTCTGCTGTTACAACCCGATTTTTGAGGAACAGCGTGCCGGTGTGACCAGGGATGAAGATTCCTTTGCTGAAGTGCTTCGCACCATGGTGTATGATGCGGAAATCGCCCGCCGTCATATGAGCGCCTCCTATGAGGGGTTTATAACGAATCCGTATTGTGCCGGGCAATATGAACGGTTTGTCCGCATGCTGTTGGAGATCCATGAAAAAGGTGTCCTGTGGCACTGCACTGCCGGGAAGGACCGGGCCGGTTTCGGCAGCGTGATCATCCAGGAGCTGCTGGGTGTCAGCCGGGAGGATATCCGGGAAGATTATCTGATGACCAATGTCTGTCTTGAAGCGGACACACGCCGACTGAAACAAATGATATTTGAGCAGAACCCGAATGTTGATCCCGATATAGCGGGAAAAGCTGTTTCCTATGTCTTTGAAGCCCATATCCCTTATCTGGATGCGGCGTATGCTGCTGTCGAAACTCAGTTTGGCAGTTTTGACAATTATCTTGCCGAAGCCCTGCACATCACGCCGTCTGAACGGTCGAGGCTTCAGGAAATGTATTTAGAGTGAGACAACGTCTTTGTGTTCATGAAAAATGTCACAATTATTATAAAGAGCGGTTCAAAATTCATGGTATTATAAGTTGGCAACGTGCGGCACTGGTGCGTAAGTCCGGTTGAGTGCCGCCGTTTTATTTTTGTTTGGTAAAGCGTACGGCGAAAGCTGTACGTTTTATTATTATAATAGGGAGAATTTGAACATTATGGAACAAGACATGAATCGCTTTTTAGGTGAAGAACCTGTGGGAAAATTGATGAAAAAATATTCAATTCCCTGCATTATCTCACTCCTGGTCGGGGCGCTTTATAATATCGTAGATCAGATTTTTATTGCTAATGCTTCTTATCTCGGCTCTTACGGAAATGCTGCCAATACTGTTGTTTTCCCGCTGACGGTTATTGCCCTGGCCATTGCAGTTATGATTGGAGATGGCTGTTGTGCTTTTGTAAGTCTTAGCCTTGGAAAGAATGAACCGCAAAAGGCAAAACAAAGTGTCGGAAATGCTGTTGTTCTGGCTGTTGTCAGCAGTATCATTTTGACAGCGGTTTATCTGATCTTTTCGAATGCGATCCTGACGATGTTTGGCGGTACGGTCAACGCGGATACTTTCCGTTATTCAAAAGAATATTTTTTCTGGATCAGTATTGGCATCCCGTTTTATATGTTTGGACAGGCATTAAACCCGATCATCCGGGCGGATGGGGATCCGAAATTCGCCATGGCTTCTACCCTGGCAGGCGCCGCGGTGAACATTGTTCTCGATCCGATCCTGATTTTTGTATTCAAGTGGGGGATGATGGGTGCGGCTGTAGCGACGGTCATCGGTCAGTTCGTGACAGCGGTTCTGGCGGTTTGGTACATTTTCCATATGAAGCACATCAAACCCGGGCAGGGTGATTTCATGATGAATTGGGATATTGTTCGTCAGAGCCTTGTGCTGGGTCTTACCAGTTTTCTTTCACAGATTTCCCTTGTCGCTGCCATGGCGGCTATCAACAATATGATCCGCAAATACGGAGCCATGGATCCTGTCTTCGGACAGGAACAGTACGCGCAGATCCCGATGGCTGTTGTCGGTATCGTGATGAAATTTTTTCAGATTGTGATTTCCATCGTGGTCGGTATGGCGGCAGGATGTATCCCGATCGTCGGGTTCAATATGGGAGCCGGTCTGAGGAACCGTGTAAAAGAACTATTTACCAAATTGCTGACAGCTGAAACCGCAGTTGGTTTTATTGCACTGCTGATCGTAGAACTGTTTCCCCGTCAGCTTATCGGTATTTTTGGCGCGGCGAACGAAAGTGTATATTACACCGATTTTGCTGTCAGGGCTTTTCGTATCTATTTGTGCATGATCGTGTTTGCCTGTATTAATAAAGCCTGTTTTATCTTTCTTCAGGCAATGGGAAAAGCTGCGGCTTCAACTTCGCTTTCCATGATTCGTGAGGTGGTATTTGGGGTTGGGTTTGCATTGCTCCTTCCGGTTTGGTTCGGTTTGGATGGTGTGCTTTATTCCATGCCTGTCTCTGATTTTCTGACTTTCCTGATCGCGGCAGTGATGATCCGGCAGACCTATCGGGAACTTGGCACGGATTAAGGGAACGATTCAGAACGGAGCACATGGGGACCGGTGCCATGTGCCTCACCTCACGACCTGAACAAATACGAATGAAATTTCATCCGTTCAGGGATTGATTTATTGTGAACGGTTAAATTTTCAAACAGAAGGCGCTGCCTTTGCCGGGTTCGCTCTCCGCGCTGACCTCCCCGTGATGGAGGTCAGCGATTTGTTTGACGATGGCAAGGCCCAGTCCCGAGACGCCCTTGTTTTCACGCTGCCGTGAGGTGTAATATTTTTCCCAGATGTGAGGCAGTTCGTCCGGGTCGATCCCTTCCCCGTAATCACGGACTTCCAGAACCGTATGTGGGCCATCCCGGTGGACAGTGACGGTGACCCGTTTATCAGCCGCGTCCGTGTGACGGACAGCGTTGTCAAGCAGGTTGAAAACAGCCCGTTCCAGAAGGTTTGGCTCACCTTTCACAATGCAGCCCGGGGTGATTTCCCGTTCCATGATCCCGCCTTCATTTTTGAACAGTGGCTCAAAGCGGTCGAGGACACTTTCCGTGAGGGCACTGAAGTCCGTGTCTTCCAATTGCAGCTCCTGATCTTTTTCCCGCAGCCGGGAGTATTCAAGAATTTCATTGACCAGGGCTGTCATGCGGTCGGCTTCCCTGATGATGACCCCGGTGTCCTCATTCCGCTGGGTCTCATCTTCCCAGGAAATATCCCGCACCATCTCCGCGTAGCCTTTGATCATTGTCAAAGGGGTACGCAGGTCATGAGAGACATTGGCCAGCAGTTCTTTTTGGTATTCCCGCGCTTCGGAAAGTTTTCCTGCGCTTTCCCTGAGGGAGTCGTTCAAATCATCCAGCTCTCTGCAGAAACCCTTTTCAAAGGTTTCCTCATATTTTTCTTCACTGAGCATTTTTGCCTGTTCGGAGAGCTGCCCGATCGGTTTTGCAAAACGCCGCGAGATCAGCCAGGCAATCAGAAAAGCCAGCACCAGAGAAAGAGCGGTGACCCACAGCAGCTGTGTCCGGATGATGGAAGCGGCTGCTCCGACAGCTCCCAGAGTCCCGGCGGTGTAAAGGACTGCATCAACCTCATCGTCCTTGTCATTATCAAAATCAAAGACATCTTCGTCGAGAGTGAGACGGGCGCCGCAGATGAAGGAATTCCCCTCGGTATATTCGATCGTTCCGGATTCGCTGGCTGCAAGTTTCGCAAGGAAATCATCATAGTTGTTGGGGAGGCTGCGGAAGGTTTCGGCTTGAGAGCCGCCGGGGCTGATCCTGCGGAGCGGTTTGTTCCGTCCCGGGCTGTCATGGCCGGGTCTGTCCGGTTGACGGAAGTAAGGGTTGTAAGCATCTGAGCTATAAAAGACCCTGCCTTCCTCATCGGTGATATAAACCAGCAGGGATTCTTCAAAGGTCAGGTGATCGATGATTGAAAAAAAATCTTCGCTTTGACTGGCTGCGATGATGGTTTTGGCGGCATTGCGGATGTTGTTTTTCATCATTCCGTCATAAAAGTTTTGCAGCCCGACTGTCTGCATGAGCCAAAGCAATGAGAAAATGACAGCTGCGAATAAAACGAAATACAGCCAGAGCTTTGTCCGGAATGAGCAGGTTTTCATTTCTCAAGACTCGCTTTTCTGTCGGCTTTCAAATTTGTAACCTACACCGCGGATGGTTTGGATCATGTCCCGATAGGCTCCGAGTTTCCCGCGCAGCAGCTTCATCTGCCAGTCGACCGTGCGGTCATAACCGAAGGAGTCATACCCCCAAACGGCGTTCAGGATCTGGTCGCGGGTCATGACCATGCCTTTATGTTTTGCCAGGTAAAGCAGCAGGTCAAATTCTTTGGCGGTCAGCTCTGTCTCGATGCCGTCCAGGTAAAGCGTATGGCCGGGAATGTCGATCTTCAGCCCGTCAAATTCAAGAACGGCTTCTTTTCCGGCAGGAACATTTACGTCTTTGCTGTGACGCCTGATGATCACATTGATCCGGGCCAGCAATTCCCGCGGGGAAAACGGCTTGGTCACATAATCGTCCACGCCGACATCAAAACCGTAAAGTTTGTCATATTCCGCCCCGCGGGCGGTGAGCATCAGGACGGGGATATCTTTCTCTTCCCGGATCTTCCGGGTGGCGGTGAAGCCATCCATCTCCGGCATCATGGCATCCATAATGATGATGTCAAAATCCTTTTTCCGGCAAATCTCGACGGCTTCCGTTCCGTCCGAAACACCGACGGTCTCATAGCCGTCATGTTCCGCATAACGGCGGATCAGCTGGCAAATATCCGGTTCGTCATCAACAACTAAAATCCGCGGCATAATTGACCTCTCTGTATGGATGTATTGTACCTGTTTTTGTTGATCTGCTGATCAATGAATGTGTCACTGTCACATATCCATCCGGCCGGGATCACCGGCCGGATGGTTGGGAAAGGATATGGAACTATTTTGTTCGTTTATGCTTTGTCTTTTACGTTTTCTGCTGTCGGGTCCTCAGCCGGAGCCTGTTCCGCGCCTTCTTCCGTCGGCTGTTCAACCGGAGCCGGCTCTATGTTTTCGGGTGCGCTTTCAATGCTTTCGGGAACAGGCTCGGCTTTTGGCGCCGGTTCGGTTTCCGGTTTGCCGGGATCGCGCGGTGCGTCTTTCTGTTCGCCACAAGGTTTACCGCTTTTGTCGGTTTTCCGGGATGCGTTATCGCCCATAAAATTGTTTCTGAAGAATTCCACGATTTCCTCATCAGTCGGATTCTCTCCCAGCTGGCTGAAGTCGACGCGGTGCTCGCGCTCGTCGATGCGGTCTTCGAACCAGTCTTCAAAACGGTCAGCCTTTCGGTCTTTTTTCATCGGACGTTCGGGTTTGGCATTCGTCTTCTGCCTGGAAGCTTCACCCATGAAGTTTTCTATGAAGAACTCAAGCATTTCTTTGTCCGTCGGGTTTTCCGGAAGCTTGTTGAAATCGATGTTATGCTTTCGGGTATCAATTCGATCTTCAAACCAATCTTCAAAACGGTTATTGTCATATTTCATAGGACGGGCCGGATGGTTTTTCCCGTCTTTGTGCCCGGGTTTTTCAGGAGCGGGAGCGCTCTGCTTTGAAGTTTCAGCATGAGTTTTAGTCTTTTCTCCCTGTTTGCCGGATTCAGTCCCGGCAAAAACCGTGGTTGTGAGGCAGAAAAGTGTCAGTGCGGTCAAAAAGACACTCATCAATTTTGTTGCTTTGTTTGTTTTCATGAATGCGAAAACTCCTTTCATGTTTGATTTTCTTTAGTATAGAGCTGCAATGTGGAGAGAAGATGGAGGGTTTGTGGAAATTTTGTGGAAAAAACACACGCCTGATACCCCTTTCTCCTGCGGGCATGTATGCAGTGATATTTTGCGGAATTTATAATTCATAAGATATAATAATTATTCAATAATGACTGTTGCGGGAAGTCACGGGAAAATTCATGAGCAAAGATGTTTTTTCATTTGTTATTTATATGATTCATGAACTTGCAGATAGTTGGAATAAACTGCCAAGTCAGGTTTTTTGTATTTTGAAAGAAAGCGGCTGTGTTGATAATTATTTGATACCATATTTTGATGTTCTTCATACGCTTGGATCACAATATCTCGTCCATGATATCACCGAATATGTTGAAAAACGAGGCGTTTCAATATGATTATTTACCACGGAACAACAATGACTGTTACAAGCCCTGATGTTTTTCATTCATATCGAAATCTCGATTTTGGAAAAGGATTTTATGTCACAACAGTAAAACAACAGGCCGAGCGCTGGGCTTTCAGAAAAGCGGAGATGACTTTTTCATCAACGGGAATTGTAAATGTATATCAAATGAGAGATATCCTGCCGGGTATTTCTGTAAAAAGTTTTTCTGATGATTTGAATGAATGGATCGATTTTGTATGTGCCTGTCGGGATGGAAGTCTGATTTACAAAGAATATGATATCATCAAAGGGAAAGTTGCAGATGACCAGGTATATCGTGTGGTTAATTTATACAAAACAGGCGTTTGGGATAAAAAAAGAGCTATAGAAGAAATGAAACCATATGATATTTATGACCAAATTGCTTTTATCAGTCAAAAAGCAATCGATGCTTTGGTAATGTTCCAAAGTTCGTATGAGGTGAAATAATGGTTGACGGAGAGATTCTTGAAAAAATATATCAGGAAAATCTGGAGGAAAATCTGATTGCTTATTTGGCTGATATAAAAAAAATTGGATTAGATGAAGCAATGAATTGTTATTATCAAAGTAAGCTGTCTGATAAAATATTCCGTGGATTGTATGGAATCCAATACCTTGATTACAGAGTATTAGCGCAAATTTTACTGGATACGGAACCTGAATTATTCGTTAAACAAGAAGAAAAAACAGCGGCGGAAACGCCGACCTGACGTATTTTTAGTACCATAAAGGAGACCGGCTGATGAAGAAGGAACTGATTCAACTGCAGCATATTTCCAAGTCGTTTGACGGGAATCTTGTTATTGATGATCTCAATCTTTCGATTTATGAGAATTCATTTGTTACATTGTTGGGACCTTCGGGTTGTGGAAAAACAACAATCCTGCGCATTATCGGCGGTTTTACACGTCCTGATGAAGGTAAAGTGATCTTTGACGGTCAGGATATCACGGAGCTGGCTCCGAATAAACGTCAGCTGAATACCGTGTTTCAGAAATATGCGCTTTTCACCCATATGGATATAGCTGAAAATATTGCTTTTGGCTTGAAAATCAAAAATAAACCATCCAATTATATTAAAGATAAAATCAAATATGCCCTCAAGCTGGTCAATCTGGAAGGCTTTGAACACCGTATGCCCGATTCCCTTTCCGGCGGGCAGCAGCAGCGTGTGGCGATTGCTCGGGCCATTGTCAATGAACCGAAAGTTCTGCTCCTGGATGAGCCGCTCGGCGCTTTGGACCTCAAGCTGCGGCAGGATATGCAGTATGAGCTGATCCGTCTGAAGAACGAGCTGGGCATCACCTTTATTTATGTCACCCATGACCAGGAAGAAGCCCTGACCATGTCGGATCACATTGTGGTCATGAACCAGGGGTATATCCAGCAGGAAGGGACTCCGGAACAGATCTATAACGAACCGGAAAACGCTTTTGTAGCGGACTTCATCGGAGATTCCAACATTCTCCATGCTACTATGGTCCGCGATGAGCTGGTCAACATTCTTGGCACGGATTTCATCTGTGTTGATAAAGGTTTCGGTGAAAACAATCCGGTTGATGTGGTCATCCGTCCGGAAGACATCGAACTGGTACCCCGCGGAAAGGGAACACTTCCCGGCGTGGTCACCGGTGTGATCTTCAAAGGTGTTCATTATGAGATGGATGTGGAAGCCGGCGGTTTTGAGTGGCTGGTTCATTCCACGCGCTTGAATGAAGTCGGCAGCGAAGTGGATATCAGTGTGGATCCCTTTAATATTCAGGTAATGAACAAGCCTGAATCCGAAGACGAAGAAGCGCTGAGCGTCGAAGACGCATAAAGGAGGTTTGAATGTTTTCCAACCGCAAAACCTCTTTTGTCTTGTCTTCCCCTTATCTCGCATGGGCGATCATCTTCATTATCGTGCCCATCGGCATGATCGTTTACTATGGCTTGACTGATACCACAGGCGCTTTTACCTTTGCCAATGTTGCTGCCATTGCTCAGCCGGAACATGCCAAATCGCTTTGGCTGGCGCTGGAGCTTTCCGTTATCAGTACGTTGATCTGTTTCTTCCTGGCCTATCCGATGGCATTGATCCTGGCACGCAACAAGATGAGCAGTGAAGGGATTCTTACCACGCTGATCATTCTGCCGATGTGGATGAATTTTCTGCTGCGGACGCTTTCCTGGGTTACGCTGCTGGAAAACCGGGGTGTGCTCAACAGTATTCTGGGGGCGCTTCACCTGCCGCAGCTGCGTATTATCAACACGCCGGCCGCGATCGTGGTCGGTATGGTCTATGACTTTCTGCCGTTCATGATCCTGCCGCTTTATAACAGCCTGGCAAAGATTGATGATGAAGTCATCAACGCCGCTCAGGATCTGGGCGCGAACAAATTTCAGACGCTATGGCGGGTGATCCTGCCGTTGTCCCTTCCCGGGATCATTTCCGGCGTGACGATGGTCTTTATTCCTTCACTGACAACCTTTGCCATTTCAACCATGATGGGCGGTTCCAAGATCCTGCTCATCGGTAATGTGATTGAACAGGAGTTTACGCTGACCTATGACTGGCACCTGGGGTCCGGGCTCTCGCTGATTCTGATGATCTTTATCATCATCAACATGGTCGTCTCCATGATCTCTGACCAGAAGGAGGA
>CAYWKZ010000025.1:22120-25839 GCA_964459115.1 uncultured Leptolinea sp.
TGATCTTTATCATCATCAACATGGTCGTCTCCATGATCTCTGACCAGAAGGAGGAATGACCATGAAAAACATGAAACCGCTGGAAAAAATTTATTTCTGGATCATTCTGATCTTCATGTATCTGCCGATCGTGACATTGATCGTGCTCTCCTTCAATCAGAGCAAATCCCGTGCTCATTGGGGCGGGTTCACGTTCAATTGGTACATCCGCCTGTTCAGTGATTCAGCCATTTTGAACGCTCTTGCCAATACACTGATCATCGCGCTGATCGCAACCATTGTGGCTACCATCATCGGAACCGTGACCTGTGTGGCTCTGGTGGGACTGAATAAAAGGACCCGGGCAGTGATCATGGGCATTACGAACATCCCGATGATCAACGCGGATATTGTGACCGGTATCTCGCTGATGCTGCTGTTCCGGGCGCTGAATTTTCAATCCGGCTTTGTTACCGTTCTGATCGCGCATATTACCTTCAACATCCCCTATGTGATGCTGAGCGTGATGCCGCGCATGAAGACCATCAGCCCGAATGTTTATGAAGCAGCGCTGGATCTGGGGGCTGAACCCTGGTATGCTTTCCGCAAGACCGTGCTTCCGGACCTGATACCGGCGATTTTCTCCGGTGCGCTGATGGCCTTTACGATGTCGCTGGATGACTTCATTATCACTTACTTCACAAAAGGCTCCGGGTTTGATACGCTTTCAACCAAAATTTATAATGAGATCAAGCGGGGCATTCAGCCGGAGATCTACGCACTTTCCGCAATCATCTTCACCCTGGTGCTGGTGTTGATTTTCGCTTCCAACCGTCTGCGTACCGTACAGCGGAAAGACAGGGAATTGACGGAAAAACAGATCAAATTCCGCAACATTCGCAATACGGTGATCGTGTCGGCAGCCGGCCTGGGCATTATTTACCTGGCGCTGCTTTTTGGCGGGGTCTTCACGAAAAACAGCAATCAGGTCTATGTCTACAATTACGGTGAATATGTCGATCCGGAAGTGATCAGGTTGTTCCAGGAAGAAACGGGAATCGAGGTGGTCTATGATGAATATGAGACCAACGAGATTATGTTCACCAAAATTGCCTCTGATCCTTCCTCTTATGACGTGGTCTGTCCCGCGGATTATACGGTTTCCCGAATGATCAGCCTGGATATGCTGGAACCGCTGGATTATGATCAGCTGCCGAACACTAAGGAGCATATCGGGAAACAATATTTTGAAGCAATGGAAGCTTTTGACCCCGGCAATCAATACGCGGTTCCCTATTTTTGGGGAACAGTCGGGATTCTCTATAACACCACCATGGTGGATGACGAAGTGAACAGCTGGGATATCCTCTGGAATCCGAAGTACAAGGGGGAGATCCTGATGCAGGATTCTGTCCGTGACGCGTTCATGATCCCGTTGATCCGCAACGGGTTCTCCATCAACACCGTGGATCCGGCCGAAATTGAAATCGCCACACAGGACCTGATTGACCAGGCTCCGTTGGTTCAGGCTTATGTTGTCGACCAGGTGCGTGATAAAATGATTGGGAATGAGGCGGCGCTTGGTGTGATTTATTCCGGCGAAGCGCTGATCTGTCAATGGGAAAATGAGGATTTGGAGTATGTCGTTCCCGATGAAGGTTCTTTGGTATGGTTTGACTCCTGGGTGATCACCAAAAATGCCCGGAACAAGGAAAATGCGCTCAAGTGGATTGATTTCCTCAGCCGTCCGGAAATCGCGCTGATGAACTTCGAGTTCATCACCTATTCTGTTCCGAATGAAACCGCGCGGGAAATGATTGAGGATGAAGAGATCCGCAACTCTGAGATCGCCTTCCCCGGGGAGGATATCCTTGATCGCTGTTATTCCGAGGAATATCTGGGTGAAGCAGGCGAAAAGCTCTATGGAGAAGCCTGGAAGAAGGTTAAATCAGCGAATTAATGATGTTCGGGGACTGTCCCGGAGAACAATTTGTCAGCAGAAAGGAGATATTCAATGAAAGAATTTAATACGACCGCGGTCTGCATTCCGTCAAAGCATTACATGGTGGATATCTCCGAGCGGGTAAAGGAAATCAAGAAGATGGTGGATGCGGGCAAGTATTTCACCATCAACCGTGCCCGGCAGTATGGGAAAACGACGACACTCCGGGCTCTTCGTATTGTCCTGACAAATCAATACGAGGTGATAAGCCTGGATTTTCAGAGTATCGGAGCAGCGGGGTTTCGCACGGAAGGTGTTTTCGTTCAGACCTTTTCACAGTTGTTGCTTGATCGGCATGAATTTCTCGGGATGTATATCCCGGAAAAGGTGTTGGAAGAACTGACAAATATCGTCCAGAGCGATCCTGAAAGAATCAGACTCGATCAGCTGAACCGAACCTGCCTCAAATGGATCAAAATCTCGGAAAAACCGCTTGTTCTGATGATCGATGAGGTCGACAGCGCTTCAAACAATCAGGTCTTCCTGGATTTTTTGGCAATGCTGAGGGGCAGTTATATCAATCGCGAGGCGGAAGATGGACCCGCATTTCAGTCAGTCGTGCTTGCGGGCGTGACAGACATCAAGCATTTGAAAGCGAAGATCCGTCCGGAGGAACAGCACAAAGTGAACAGTCCCTGGAACATTGCCGCGGATTTCAATATCGATATGAGCCTTTCCCGGGAAGGTATTGCGGGGATGCTCGAAGAATATGAAGCGGATCATCATACGGGGATGAACATTCCGGAAATTGCCGGGCTGATCCGGGATTATACCAACGGGTATCCGTTTCTTGTGAGCCGTATCTGCCAGCTGATCGATGTGGAGGTCAGCCGAACGATGAGCCTTACGGATGCATGGACCCGGACCGGGATTGACGAGGCGGTCAAATTGATCCTTGTCGAGAGCAATACGCTGTTCCAGTCGCTGACCGGAAAACTGACCAACAATCCGGAGCTGAAGGAATCGCTGCGCAGCATCCTGATGGAGGGTGAAAAAATTTCATATAACGGATTTCAGGACAATCTTGCGCTGTTGGATATGTACGGGTTTATCCGCAACGATAACGGTTCGGTGCGGATCGACAACCGGATTTTTGAAACGGTGCTGTACAACCTGTTTCTCTCGGATGAAGAAATGAAAAGCAGCGTCTTTTCCCGCGAAGGGCAGTTAGAGAAGAACCGGTTTGTCAAAGACGGAAAACTGGACATGCGCCTGATCATGGAGCGGTTCATCGTGACCTATACACAGGTGTTCGGACCGCTGGAGGATAAATTCAGGGAAAAGGACGGACGGGAATTGTTCCTGCTGTATTTGCGTCCGATCATCAACGGGACAGGGAATTATTACATTGAAGCCCAGACCCGTGACCAGACCCGCACCGATGTAGTGGTAGATTACCTTGGGGAGCAATATATCATTGAGCTCAAGATCTGGCGCGGCGAGCGCTACAACGCTGAAGGCGAACAGCAGATCAGCGAATATCTCGATTATTTTGGACTGGACACCGGGTATATGCTGAGCTTCAACTTCAACAAAAACAAAGAACCCGGTGTCAAGCGGGTTCAGATCGGGGAGAAAACCTTGTTCGAGGGAACGTTATAGATGGTTTCAGAATAGATGATTTCAGAAAAAGAGCGGTCCAATCCCGGACCGCTCTTTTGAAAGAAAATTCGATTTTAATAAATGATTTAGCGGTCAAAAGCAATGGATAACGCAAGAAAGGAATTTTCTTTAAGGT
>CAYWKZ010000026.1:0-25490 GCA_964459115.1 uncultured Leptolinea sp.
GCTTCCAGCGTCTGCGGATGTGCGCGTTTTCTTCAAACAAAACACCTGCTTCGGAAGAAAGGATCAGCCGTTTGTCATCCGTCAGGGCACAGCGCAGCGGGCGCAGCCCGTTCCGATCCAGGGATGCACATATCTGATCACCGTTCGAATACAAAATTGCGGCAGGACCGTCCCAGGGCTCCATCATTGCGGAATAATAGCGATAGAGATCACGCCAGGGTGTCACTTCATTCTTTTTCTGCCATGGCTCCGGCAGCAGGACCATCCCAGCCAGAGGCAGGGAAAATCCGTTCATGGTCAGAAATTCCAGCGTGTTATCCAGCATCTGTGAGTCGCTGCCGTCCGGGTCGATCACTGGGAAGGTTTTCTTCAAATCATTTCCCATCACTTCGGATCTCATGGTCTCTTCCCTTGCTTTCATGCGGTCATGGTTGCCGCGGATCGTGTTGATCTCCCCGTTATGCAGCAGCATCCGCATCGGGTGTGCCTTGGACCAGCTTGGAAACGTGTTTGTGGAAAAGCGCGAATGGACCATTGCCATTCGGGAAACATAACGTACGTCCTGCAGGTCATCGTAAAAGGAACGCAGCTGGCTTACCAGCATCATGCCCTTATAAACGATCGTGCGGCAGGAAAGGGAGCAAATGTAGGTGTCGGTATTCTGTTTTTCAAAGATCCTGCGCAGAATATAAAGTTTCCGGTCAAAATCGATGGCTGAATGCAGGGCTGCGGGGCGTTTCAAAAAGCATTGACGGATGCGTGGCATGGTGCGTCTGGCTCCGGCTCCCAATTGAGCCGGGTGGCAGGGAACCACTCGCCACTTCAGGACAGGGATCCCTTCCGAAACGGCGAGCTGTTCAAAGATCCGGCAGACATTCTCCGCTCCTACTTCATCTTCCGGCAGGAAGAACATTCCTACGCTATACTCTCCCGGGTCTCCGAGGTCAATGCCTTCTTCTTCTGCCCAGGCTGTGAACAGGACATGCGGGATCTGTGTCATGATACCTACACCGTCCCCGGTTGTTCCCAGTGCATCACTGCCCGCCCGGTGAGCCAGTCGTTCTACGATTGTCAATGCCTGGTCGACAGTACGGTGGGTCGCCCTGCCGCTGAGGTCAGCGATCGCTCCCACACCGCAGGATTCATGTTCAAATTCGGACCGCCACAGCGGATAGTCAGGATCGCGCATAGTCTTTTTCTCCTGTTTCTGTCACAAATAAAAAAGGCAAAGAAATCCTCTTACGAGACTTCTTTGCCTTGCTTGTGTTTAAAGTAGCACAAGCGAAAAAACCTGTCAAGAAAAGAGCCGGAAATTATGACAAATCCAAGTGTCAGGTTTTAGGTATTAGGTGTTAGATATTAGGTGTCAGGTGTCAGGTGTCAGGTGTCAGGTGTCAGGTGTAAAGATGTATGTTTCAGCGGATACGCGGCGATTGAGGAAATATTTCATCCCGCTTTCATTTCTCCTTACTCCTTACTCCTTACTCCTTACTCTTTCTTATTGGTACGTACTGATGATCTCCTCCGCGACTTCTTTCCGTGTGATGCAACGGTCCATGGCCTGTTTTTCAATGTAACGATGAGCCTGCGGTTCTTCCATTTTCAATTCTGAGATCAGCAGCCATTTTGCCCGGTTGACCAGACGGATCTCCTGCATTTTCTCCTCGAAGGATAGTGATTGTTTCTCGGATTTCCGCAGCCGTTCCCGTGCGCTGGCCATCCAGTCAAGAGCGGTAGCAAACATCTGGGTTGAAAGCGGTTTTGCAATTGTGAAGACACCGTGTTCTGTGACTTTGTTCCGGATACCTTCCAGTGAAGCTGCAGGTACGATCATCAGTGCGATTCCTCCGCTGGAATTGCTGAAGTCAATGGCAAGGGTTGTCCCGATGTCATCCGGAAGCGGGGAGTTGACGATCACAAAATCGAATTCCCTTTCATTGAGAATTCTTTTGGCCGCACTGATGCCGCTGACATAGCGCACCGGGTCATAACGGAAAGCAGGCAGGAGCCCGGACAGGGCATGATTGAATGCCTCTGATGCCGAGACGACAAGAACGCTGTAAAATTGCTCCTTTAAATCCATGCTTTCGTATCCCTGCTATTTATGCCCATAAATCACCGATGTAAGAACCCGTTATGTGTTTTCTGGATCCTAACCTTGGAACTCTAAAACCTAAAACCTAACACCTAAAACCTGATACCTGACACCTAATCCCCGCAATAAATATTCAATATTTTTTCCGGGATATGAGCCCGGATAAAACTGCTTTCAGAGGCGATCTTTTTAGCTTCCGTGAAATTTTCCGGCAGCTTTTCGAATCCTGCCAGCGTCTTCGCATCTGCCCGGAACAAATTGATGTTTGCCGCTTTCGGAAGTACCAGTTTTCGTGTAATGCCATCCAGCCCCGCGTAGATCATCAGCGCGAAAGCGATGTAGGGATTTGCCGTGGGGTCCGGAGAGCGCAGTTCCGCGCGCCGGTATTCCCCCACAGCCGCGGGGATGCGAACCAGCTGAGAGCGGTTTTCCCGGGACCAGGAGATATAGGCGGGCGCTTTCCGCTGCCCCAGGCGGCGGTAGGAGTTTTCTGTGGGGTTCAGGAATGCGGTCATGGGACGGATGTGTGCCAGGATCCCGGCGATCATGTGGTGAAAACGAGCTTCGTCATCATTGGGTAGGAGCGACATGTTGATGTGGAACCCGTTCCCGGACATTTCTTCGAGCGGTTTTGCGGAAAAATCGGCAGTCAGACCGTTGAGATTCGCGACGGTCCTTGCGACCCGCTGGAAAATCATGGCATTGTCCGCAGCAGTGAGTGCATCGGAGTAACGGAAGTCGATCTCATTCTGGCCGGGACCCTCTTCATGGTGGGAGCTTTCCGGATGAACACCCATCTGTTCGAGCGTCAGGCAGATTTCCCTGCGGATGTTTTCCCCTTTATCATTCGGTGCGATATCCATATATCCGGCTTCATCATAGGGGAGCTTTGTGCTTTTTCCCTGCTCGTCCAGTTTGAAAAGATAAAACTCCTGCTCTGCCCCAAAAGAAAACTCGATCCCGGCTTTTTTTGCATCAGCGATTGCGATTTTCGTCAGGTTCCGCGTGTCACATTCGAAAGGGATCCCATTCGGCAGGGTGATGTTGGCAAACATCTGGACAACACGGCCGCTTTCCGGGCGCCAGGGTAGAGGCCGGAGTGTTTCCGGCTCCGGATGCAGCATCAGGTCGCTGTGAACTTCGTCCCCGAACCCGGAAATCGCAGAGGCGTCAAAGGCGATCCCGTCCCTGAAAGCCCGCTGAAGTTCATTCGGCATGATGGAAATATTTTTTTGTTTTCCGAAAACATCACAGAATCCAAGACGGATGAACTTCACATCCTCTTCCTGAACATATTGCATCACTTCATCTGAGGTATATTTCACAGCACCCTCCAATTTCAACAGTTCAAATCATTTTTTGAAACGACATTTTTTTTTTTACGTGATAAACAGGATTTTTATACCACAACCTGAGAAAAAGAAAATAATGCTGTTACTTTTTTTTACAAATCAGTTACAAAGGTTTCGAAGATCTTCATGAAATTGGGATCTGTCAGGTAATATTGGCTTAGAGGAAAACATACTTTTTTTATTCTCATTTCAACAGATAAGGTATAATTGTTGCATTCACTCATTCTTTTATAGGAGGTTTTGTTATGAAGAAATTTATTGTTTTCTTCTCACTGGTGTCCTTATTGGTTTTATGTTTTGGCGCTGCCTATGCAGATTCGAAAGTTTATACTATTGTAACGGATACAGCTTTCCGTCCGTTTGAATATGCGGATGAAAATGGTGATATGGTCGGTATTGATGTGGATATTCTGGCCGCGGTTGCTGCAGATCAGGGCTTTGAATATACATTGACAGCTCTTGGCTGGGATGCCTCGATTGCCGCATGCCAGGCGGGGCAGGCAGATGGCATGATTGCCGGTGCTTCGATCACTGATGCCCGCAAGGAAAATGGCTGGATCTTCTCGGATGGCTACTATAGCGCCACCCAGTCTATGGCAGTGTCTGCCGGATCCAAAATTTCCGGATTCGAAGACCTTTCCGGTAAAGCAGTTGCCGTAAAAATCGGAACACAAAGCGCTGAATATGCGGAAAGCCTGATGGATAAATACAACTTTACAGTGACTTATCTTGAAAGTTCTCCGGATGTTTACCAGTCTGTTATCGGCGGACAGGCAGCTGCCTGTTTCGATGATACCCCCATTCTCGCTGATTATATCAAGTCCAATGGTGTACCGCTTCAGCTGGTAGATGGCACAGCTAATGAAGGTGCGGAATACGGTTTTGCCGTGTTCACTCCTGACATGCAGGAATTGGTCGATGCTTTCAATGCCGGACTGAAGAATATCAGGGAAAACGGAACGTACGATGAAATTCTGAAGAAACATCTTGGCGAATAATTGCCGGTTTATCGGAAGGCGCTTATACCAAGCGCCTTCCGTTTTTCCGTAAAGGAGTTATGTCATTTGAGTAAGATACTCTCAACCTATGGGCCTCTTTTGCTCAGAGCAATGGGGCAGACGCTTCTTTTAGCTCTGTATGGACTTTTCTTTGCCTGCATCATCGGTATGATCGTAGGCATCATGAGCGTGATCAAAAACAGGTTAAGCAAGGGTATTGCCCTGATTTTTGTGAACCTGATTCGGGGCGTTCCGATGATCGTTCTTGCTTATTTCATTTATTTCGGTATTCCTTACCTGTGGAATACTATCCTGGGAATCGGAGGCCTCACACTGAGCGCTTTGGAAGCCGGAACGATCTGTCTGGCACTCAACTGCGGCGCCTACATGGCTGAGATCATCCGGGCAGGAATTGAATCTGTTGATATCGGACAGATGGAAGCCGCACGCTCACTCGGTCTCCCTTACTGGCGTTCAATGCAGCGTGTCATTCTTCCGCAGGCTATCCGTACGATGATTCCCAGCATCATCAACCAGTTTATTATCACGCTTAAGGACACCTCGATCCTTTCTGTCATCGGTTTTCCGGAACTGGTCAACACAGCAAAAAATGTGGTTTCAAAGACTTTCATGTCATTCCAGACCTGGGCAGTTGTCGGTATTATGTATCTTATCGTCATCCTGATCCTGCAGCAGGCGGCTAAGATCGTTGAAAGGAGGCTGAAACGTGGACACAGAAGCCTGTGATAATGTCAAAATCAGAGTTCAGCATTTGTGCAAAAGCTATGAAAAGCTTGAAGTGCTCCGAGATGTTTCCCTTGATGTATTTGAAGGAGAGGTCGTATGCATAATCGGTCCCAGCGGCGGAGGAAAATCAACCTTTCTGCGCTGTATCAACAGATTGGAAGAATATAACAGCGGGACAGTTTATGTGGATGGTCAGAATATCAGCGCCAAAGGTGTCAATATCAACACGATTCGCAGGAATATCGGCATGGTTTTTCAGCATTTTAATCTTTTCAATAATATGAATGTGCTGAATAATCTTATGCTGGCTCCGGTTGATTTAAAAATTTATTCGAAAGAAGAGGCAAAGACACTGGCTATGAAAATGCTTGACCGTGTCGGCCTTGTGGATAAGGCGAACGTTTATCCGGACCAGCTTTCAGGCGGACAGAAGCAGCGTGTGGCAATTGCACGGGCACTTTGCATGAAGCCTCAGATCATGCTTTTTGATGAGCCGACAAGCGCGCTTGACCCGGAGATGGTGGGGGAAGTTCTCGAAGTTATGCGTGAACTGGCTGCGGATGGCATGACGATGGTCGTAGTAACACACGAAATGCATTTTGCGCGTGAAGTTGCTGATCGGGTCCTGTTTATGGATGACGGACAGTTTCTTGAAGCGGGTGATCCCGATTCGTTTTTCGGACATCCGAAAAATCCCCGTTTACAGGATTTCCTCAAGAAAGTCCTGTAATACGAAAATATCTGTGCGATCAATAACGAAAGACAGATAATCAGAAGGTGAGATCCGATCGAATTTTGATATCTGCTGAAAATGTCATAAATTTTTCAGAATTGTCACGAAATTCTTGACATCCAATAAAGAGGGTGTAGAATACCATCCATAAAGGCAAGGGCGTCTTTGAG
The DNA here is from genome assembly GCA_964459115.1 of uncultured Leptolinea sp. Taxonomy (GTDB): domain Bacteria; phylum Chloroflexota; class Anaerolineae; order Anaerolineales; family Anaerolineaceae; genus Flexilinea. The sequence continues at coordinate 6,096 of CAYWKZ010000026.1, forward strand.
AAATCAGTCTCAATCGCCCTTTTTATTTTTAATTATTTGTTATTTCAAAGGCAAAGACGTCTTTCGAACAGGACGTCCTTGCCTTTTTTATTTTCTGTATTGAAGGAGAAAAAGAACATGGCTGCAGTATCTGATTATTTTGGAAGCATGGTGTTCGATGACCGCGTGATGCGGGCGAAACTTCCGGCGGATGTTTACCAGTCCCTGCGGAAGACGATCGATGAAGGAAAAAAGCTGGATCCGAATGTCGCGAATGCTGTTGCGGAGGCCATGAGAAATTGGGCTATCGAACGCGGTGCGACACATTACACACACTGGTTCCAGCCGCTGACCGGCATCACTGCCGAAAAACATGAAAGTTTCATTACACCCTCCCCGGACGGCGGGGTGATCATGGAGTTTTCCGGGAAAGAACTGATCCAGGGCGAACCGGATGCGTCATCCTTCCCCAGCGGCGGGCTGCGCGCCACCTTTGAAGCCAGAGGATATACCGCCTGGGACCCCACATCCTATGCGTTCATCAAGGATAAAGCGCTCTGCATCCCGACGGCTTTCGGTTCCTATGGCGGGCATGCTCTGGACAAAAAGACGCCGCTGCTGCGTTCCATGGAGGCTCTTAGCAAACAGGCGCTGCGGATTCTGCGACTGTTCGGCAATGATACCGCGAAGCGTGTCGTCTCCTCGGTGGGACCGGAACAGGAATATTTTCTGGTCTCCAAAGCGTTATATGACAAGCGTCCGGACCTGCGTTTTACCGGACGCACCCTGTTTGGCGCAAAACCGCCGAAAGGCCAGGAGCTGGATGACCACTATTTCGGAGCGATCAAACCGGTCGTGGCGTCTTTCATGGAAGAGCTGAATGAGGAACTGTGGAAGGTCGGCATTTTTGCCAAGACCGAGCATAATGAAGTTGCGCCTTCTCAGCATGAACTGGCGCCGATCTATACCACGACCAACATTGCGACGGATCAGAACCAGCTGACGATGGAGATCATGCAGAAGGTCGCGGTGAAACATGGGCTGGTCTGCCTGCTGCACGAAAAGCCTTTTGCCGGGGTCAACGGCAGCGGCAAGCACAACAACTGGTCGATCGCCACAGACGACGGGCAGAACCTGCTCTCTCCGGGGGAGACTCCTTATGAAAACGCGCAGTTCCTGCTGTTCCTTTGTGCAGTCATCAAAGCGGTGGATGATTATCAGGACCTGCTGCGGATCTCCGTTGCGACAGCGGGCAACGATCACCGTCTCGGCGCCAACGAAGCGCCTCCGGCAGTCATTTCCATGTTCCTGGGGGATGAGTTGACCGGGATCCTGGAAGCGATCGAGACCGACTCTCCTTACCTGGGTGTGGAAAAGAAGCAGTTGAAACTGGGTGTGAACGTCCTGCCTCGTTTCACCCGTGATACGACGGACCGCAACCGGACTTCGCCCTTTGCCTTCACCGGCAACAAGTTCGAATTCCGCATGCTGGGTTCCTCCAACAGCATCGCCGGCGCCAACATCATCCTGAACAGCGCTGTTGCGGAAAGTCTGAAGGTCTATGCGGACCGGTTGGAGAATGCCGAGGACTTTGAGACGGCTCTGCATGATATGATCAAGAATACCATCAAAGATCACAAGCGCATCATCTTCAACGGAAACGGCTATGATGAAAGCTGGATCAAAGAGGCGACAGAGGTTCGCGGGCTTCTGAACTACCGCACGACCGCCGACTGCCTGCCGCACCTGCTGGATGAGAAAAATGTTAAGATGCTGACTTCCCACCGGATCTTTTCCGAAGCAGAGCTGCGCTCCCGGTGTGAGATCATGCTGGAAAATTACTGCAAAACGATCCTGATCGAAGCCAGAACCATGGTGGACATGGCAAAAACGCAGATCCTGCCGGCGGTCGAAGCCTATGCCGCAGATGTGGCCGGGGCTGCCGCGGCGAAGAAGGCGATCCTGCCGGACCTTGCCTGCACCTATGAAAGCAGCCTTGTGAAAAAGCTTTCCGAAAAGATCGATGAGATCGCTGCCCGCACTGTGGAATTGGAAAAGGCGATCACGGAAATGGACCGAACAGAGGACACGATCCTGGAAGCTGATGAGATCCGTGATATGCTGCTGCCGAAAATGACTGAACTGCGCATCCCCTGTGATGACGCCGAGACATTGACCGCAAAGACGTACTGGCCGTTCCCAACATACGCCGATCTGATGTTTGCGGGAAAATGAGGGGATAGTGGATAGGATATAGGGTATAGGGGATAGGATATAGGATATAGGGGATAGTGGATAGGATATAGGATATAGGGTATAGTGGATAGAGATAGAGATTAGTGGTAATAACCCTAACACCTGACACCTAAAACCTAATAACTAATACCTTGAAAAAGGAGAAAAAAATGTGTTCAATTATGGGCTATTGCGGTCATTGCGCCGACAGGGAGGCGTTTGAGAAAGGGTTCCGGCGGACAAAATCGCGGGGACCCGACGACAGCCGGATCGTGGATACCGGCAAAGGGCTGCTGGCTTTTCACCGTCTGGAGATCATGGGACTGCATCCGGAAGGGATGCAGCCCTTTGAGCTGAACGGCAGCTATGTGGTCTGCAACGGAGAGCTTTACGGGTTTGAAAAACAGCGGGAAATGCTGCGCGGGTTGGGATATACCTTTCAAAGTGACAGCGACTGTGAGATCATCCTTCCGCTGTATTTTGAATACGGAACGGAAATGTTCAAAAAAATGGATGCGGAATTCGCGCTGATCCTCTTTAACGGTGCCTCCGGTGAGTTCATCGCGGCGCGTGATCCGATCGGAATCCGGCCGCTTTATTATGGCTATGACGCGCAGGGTGTGATCATTTTCGCCAGCGAACCGAAAAACCTGGTCGGCCTGACTGAAAAGATCCTACCCTTCCCGCCCGGATGTTATTATCAAAACGGGCAGTTCATTCGCTACAGCGATATCGCCGCTGTTGAGAAGGTATCATCGGATGGGCTGGATAAGGTGTGCCAAAAGATTCATGATAAACTGATCGCGGGCGTTCAGAAGCGCCTGGTTGCAGATGCGAAAGTTGGTTTTCTCCTTTCCGGCGGTCTGGATTCGTCTCTGGTCTGCGCGATCGCGGCAAGGGAATCCGACCATCCGATCGAAACCTTTGCCATCGGGATGACAGAGGATGCCATCGACCTGAAATATGCAAGGCAGACCGCGGATTATATCGGCTCCCATCATACCGAGGTGTATATGACGCCGGATGATGTGATCAGCTCCCTCGAAACAGTTATTGAACTGCTTGGGACGTATGACATCACGACGATCCGTGCCAGTATGGGGATGTACCTGTGCTGTAAAGCGATCCATGAACGGACCGACATCCGTGTACTGTTGACCGGTGAGATTTCCGATGAATTGTTTGGTTATAAATACACCGATTTTGCTCCTTCCGCTGTCGAGTTCCAGAAGGAAGCGGAGAAGCGTGTCCGAGAACTTCATATGTATGACGTTCTGCGGGCGGACCGCTGTATTTCGGTGAATTCGTTGGAAGCCCGCGTTCCCTTCGGCGATCTGGATTTTGTCAGTTATGTGATGAGCATTGATCCGGAGCTGAAGATGAACAAATTCGGCAAAGGGAAATACCTGCTCCGGCACGCTTTCGAGGGGGATGATTATCTGCCGGATGAGATTTTATGGCGGGAAAAGGCCGCCTTTTCCGATGCGGTTGGACATTCCATGGTCAATTATCTCAAAGATTATGCGGAAAGCCTTTATACCGATGAGGAGTATGAGAATCGGCGGCAGCGATATGTTTTCGCACAGCCGTTTACGAAAGAATCACTGCTCTATCGGGATATTTTCGAGAAATATTATCCCGGACAGGCGAAAATGGTGGTTGATTTCTGGATGCCGAACCGCAGCTGGGATGGCTGCGATGTCAATGACCCGTCAGCCCGAGTCCTTTCCAATTACGGAGCGAGCGGAGAATAAGATGAATAAGATCGGAGACTGTCCCATCAAGGGGCAGTCCTCGTCACTCTTCCCTACTCCCTAACACCTAATACCTAACACCTGTCTCGTTATAATTCCGTATACTTATCGTACCGTCCCTTCGCCTTTTCCACCGGATACTTCGCTTCATTTTTCGTCATTTTGGCGTTGACGATCTCGTTGTCATCCAACCCGAGCTTGTCCAGCATGTCCTGACAGTAGACGATTACGTCCGCCAGCTCTTCCTTTACATGCTCGAGGTCGTAATCATCATCGTTCCACTGGAAACACTCCAGCAGTTCGTTGGCTTCGATTGAGATGCTTTTGGCAAGATTCGCCGGCGAATGGAACTGGTCCCAATCCCGGTCTTCGGTGAATTTTCGGATTCTTTCAATTGTTTTCTGATTCATCTTGTGCTCCTGTCGTTACAATCATATCACGGTGGAGGAAATAAATCTGATAAAATGGAACATATTGTAAAAAAGGACGAAATTATATGCACAGGATCATGTTTGTTTGTCTGGGGAATATCTGCCGCAGCCCGATGGCGGAATTTGTGTTTCGTGATATGGTGGAAAAAGCAGGGCTGGCAGACCGTTTTACGATCGCTTCTGCCGCTACCTCCAACGAGGAACTGGGCAACCCGCCTCATCCCGGCACACGGGCTGAGTTATCAAAGCACGGCATTTCCTGCCAGGGAAAACGGGCTGTGCGGCTGAAATCATCTGATTATGACCAATACGACCTGTTTCTCGGTATGGACCGCTGGAACATCCAATCCATGAAACGGCTCTTCGGCGGGGACCCGGAAGGGAAGGTCCGGCTGCTCAAAGAATATTCCACGGGCGGCGAGGTGGACGATCCCTGGTACAGCGGGGATTTCCGGACCACATATAATGAGGTATATGCGGCGTGTCGTGGCCTGTTGGATCGCCTGGTGAGACAGTAGGAACGTTTTTCGTTGTCTCACTTAAAAAAGTGAATCTGTCACATCAGAAATGTGATTTTTTACAGCGGAAAAAAGGTTGTCAGACAAGCGATGAATTGATAAAATAAAAATACGGAGGTCGGCAGTGTCATCTGTCGGCGTTGGCAACATCCATCGAAAAGTGCCGCCGCTGGGGGTATGGTCAGGTGGACAGGTTTTGTGATATCAACAGAGACTCACGACAGCCAGAAATCTGGCCGGTTTGAGTCTTTTTGTTATTGAGAAGAATTTGTACAACGAAATTGCGTATTGCAATAATACCGCAATCAAAAGAAACAGGAGGCAACATGATCATTTACAACGCTCGGGTGATCACCTGGGAAGAAGAGAACCGTGTGCTGGAAAACCACGCGGTGCTGATTCAGGGCAAACTCATCAAAGATTTGGGTCCCTCTGATGAGATCGTGAAGAAATATCCCGATGAAGAAAAAATCGATGCGGGCGGGAAGATCCTGATGCCCGGACAGATCTGCTCTCATACGCATTTCTATGGTGCGTATTCCCGCGGGCTCGGCAACAACCTCAAACCGGCAAAAGACTTTCCTGAAATTCTGGCGAACCTCTGGTACAAGCTGGACCGGGCGCTGGATGAAGAAAGTGTACGCCTCTCCGGTGAGATTTTCATGATCAACGCCATCAAAAACGGCTGTACCAGCTTCTTCGATCATCATGCCTCCCCGAACTTTATTGACGGTTCACTGGATGTGCTGGAGGATGTGGTCGACAAGAGTGGGCTGCGGGCTTCCCTTTGCTACGAAGTGACCGACCGCAACGGTAAAGACGGAACGAAGGCCGGCATCGCGGAAAACGTCCGCTTCCTCAAAAAGATTTCCAAAGACAATCTCGGCGGACGTATCGGCGGCGCCTTCGGCATCCATGCCTGTCTGACGGTTGATGAGGATACGCTGGACCAGTGCGCGGCAGCCATCCCCGAAGGTTTCGGTTTCCACATCCATGTGGCGGAATCTCAGGAAGACGAATGGGACAGTCTCTACAAATATAACCAGCGCTGTGCCGAACGGCTTTACAAACATGGCATTCTGGGTGAGCGGACCATTGCGGCTCACTGTGTTCATGTCAACAAACGGGAGATGGAGTACCTGAAGGAGACCAACACCTGGATCTCCCATCAGCCGCGTTCCAACATGAACAATGCGGTCGGTGCGGCTGCGGTGGAATCCATGCTGGATGACGGTATGAAGGTCTGCCTTGGCAATGACGGCTTCACCTTTGACATGTGGAGTGAATGGAAATTTGCTTACTGGCTCCACAAGGTCATCAACCGTGATCCGCGCCGCATGAATGGCTATGACGTGATGAAGATGGCTGCTTATAACAACGCGGCCCTGGCCGGACAGGCCTTCGGATACGGGAACAAATTCGGAAAGATCGTCGTCGATGCTCCGGCGGACCTGATCATCGTTGACTTTGATCCCTTCACCCAGTTCACCGCCGGCAACCTGCCCTGGCAGATCATCTTCGGCTGGAGTGAGGCCATGATCACCGATACGATCTGCGATGGGAAATTCCTGATGCGCAACCGTGTCCTGACCACGATCGATGAGGCGGCTGTCAATGCCCATTCCATGGAAGTTTACCCGAAGGTCTGGGCGAAATACCACGAATACTGCGATAAAGAAGGCTGAGGAGGGAATCATGGGCGATCGAATGCATCCAATGTCATTTGACGAATTAACGAAGCGTATCTGTAAGGGATACGTCAAAACCGGTCAGCTGCTGGGTGTTGATCCCGTGAGCCTTGCCGGACGGAAGGGAATCCCGATTTTCGGGGGAAAGATCGAAACACCGTTCGGGCCTGCCGCGGGACCGAATACCCAGCTGGCAGGGAACCTGGTCGCCGCTTACGCGGCCGGTGCCCGCTTTTTCGAATTGAAAACTGTCCAGAAGATGGATGGGGAAGAACTGGCTGTCTGCGTTCCGCGTCCCTGCATTCTGGCTTATGATGAGGGCTACAACGTCGAGTGGTCCACGGAACTGACGATCACGGATGCCGCTTCGGAATATATCCGCGGCTGGTGGGCCATCAAGCTGCTGGCAAAGGAACTGGATCTGGGCGATCCGGATGGTTTTATCTTCAACATGAGTGTCGGTTATGATCTGGCGGGCATCAAGCTGCCGAAGGTCGACAACTTCATCAACTCTCTGACCGATGCTTCCGGTACAGAAACCTGGAAAGAGTGCCTGGACTGGACACTGGCAAATCTGGATCAGTTCAAGAAGGTCGATGAGGCCTATGTCCGCGGCATATCTCCGAAGATTTCAAACAACGTGACCATTTCCACGCTCCACGGCTGTCCGCCGGATGAAATCGAACGCATCGCGGTACATTTGATCACAGAAAAGAAGTTGAATACCTATGTTAAGTGCAATCCGACGCTGTTGGGCTACAAATTTGTCCGTGAAACTTTGGATGGTCTTGGCTGGACCGGCGTTGAGTTCCCTGATCTGCATTATCGTGAGGATCTGCAGTGGGAGGATGCGGTGCCGATGTTCCGCCGGCTGCAGGCACTGGCGAAGGAAACCGGTGTTGCTTTCGGGTTGAAACTGACCAATACTAAACCGGTTGACATCACCGGCGCTTTTCTGCCCGGTCAGGAAGCTTATATGTCCGGACGGTCCCTCTTCCCGCTTTCCATCAACCTGGCGGCAAAGATCTCCCGTGAGTTCAACGGCGAGCTGCCGCTCTCTTTTGCAGGTGGTGCGGATGCCTGGAACATCGGTGAGATCTATGGCTCCGGCATTTATCCGGTAACCATGGCGACCAACATTCTGAAGCCCGGCGGCTACCAGCGCATGACCCAGCTCATCGATATTGTCGGTGAGGAGATGCCTTCGGCAAAGATCGATGTGGAGCGCTTGACCGCCCTTGCGGAAGACGCGAGATCCAACAAACATTATCAGGGGCTGCTCAAAAAGACCCCGCGCAAGAAGGTCTCCGGCAAACCACCGCTCTTCGACTGCTTTGTTGCTCCCTGCAATAATACCTGCCCGATCCATCAGGACATCCCCGCTTATCTGCGGGCGCTGGCACAGGGCGATGCAAAAAAGGCTGCTCAGATCATTATTGAAAAGAATCCGCTGCCGAACATTACCGGGACGATCTGTCCGCATACCTGTATGGATTCCTGCAACCGCAAACAGTATGAAGCGGCCGTCGGTATCCGTGCCTGCAAGCTGGCTTCCGCCGAGCAGGGTCTGGATGCCGCCCTTGCTGAAATGAAGGCTGCCCCGAAGGTGGGTAAATCCGCTGCGATTATCGGCGGCGGTCCTGCCGGTATGGCTGCGGCTTATTTCCTCGCGAAGAACGGTTGGGATGTGGATCTTTTCGAGAAAGAAAAGGCTTTGGGCGGTACCGTCCGTCATGTGATCCCGGGCTTCCGTATCTCTGATGAGGCGATTGAAAAGGATGCTGACCTGATCCGTAAGCTGGGCGTGAACATCCATCTGGATGCGGAAATCACCGATGTGGAAGAGCTCAGCGCAAGTCATGACGCAGTCCTTATTGCCGTCGGTGCGAATCTGAAAAATGATCTGGTTTTGGAAAAAGGCGACGGGCAGAGCGCGATTGAATTCCTTTATGAGCTCAAGAGCGGGATTGTTCCGGCCCCTGCCAAAAACATTGTCATCATCGGTGCGGGAAATACCGCGATGGATGCGGCGCGGGCTGCCAAACGACTGCCCGGTGTTGAGACTGTTTCAATCGTCTACCGCCGCGATATCGCTAACATGCCGGCTGATTTGAGCGAGCTGAAGGAGGCCATGGCTGATGGCGTGCTCTTCAAACCGCTGCTTTCACCGATAGCGCTTGAAAACGGCATTCTGGAATGTGAGGTTATGAAACTTGGCGATCCGGATGCATCCGGCCGCCGGAAACCTGTACCGACAGGTGAAAAATGCGAACTACCCTGTGACAAAATTATTGAATCGCTGGGACAGAAAATTGACGCATCCTTCTACGAAAAGCTTGGTTTTTCTGTGGATGAGAAGGGGATGCCGATCGATACCGAAAAGGTTAAGTTTATCGGTGACGGGGCTATCGGCGCTAAAACTGTTGTTGAAGCCATTGCCTCTGCCCAGAAAGCCGTAACTGAATTATGCGGAGCAGATTATTCAAAATATACTGTTTTGAATAAAGAATATGCAGGTCTGAGCAAACGGGCTGCCCTGAACCCGAACTTCAGCTACCGTGACTCCTCTCGCTGCCTGGAATGCGGCGGTCTCTGCGGCATGTGCGTAGAATCTTGCCCGAACCGCTGCAACGAGTATCTGGAGGTCAACGGGAAGAAACAGGTGATCCACATCGATGCCATCTGTAACGAATGCGGCAACTGTGCGGTCTTCTGTCCTTACGAAGGGCACCCGTTCCGTGACAAGATCACGGTCTTTTCTGACCGTTCGTCTCTGGATGACAGCACGAATCAAGGCTTTGCCAGTCTCGGCGGCGGCAAATATGCCATCCGTTGGAACGACGAGGTCTGCGAATGCACGCTTGAAGAAGTTCCGGCAGAATTGCAGGAAGTTATCAGGGCTTACGAAGCATAGCTGATGTATTACGAAGCCAGCCTCTTTGTGTGGTTCAGTCTGTGCGGAGAGGTTGGTTGTAATAATAATTCACTTGATTTCTTGTATGAATTGTATTACAATATAGATGTTCCTGAGGTGAGAAGTCGCCCCTCACTGTCTTAGAGCGATCCGGATGTCGCGCACCGGCTACGGGAACTGCAAGAGCCGAAAGGCTCTTTTTTATCATGCAACTCCTTTACCTTCCATTTATTCTCTTATTAGGTTTATAATAGACAGCGGTATTTATAATTTGAGGTGAACTGTTGAAAACCGCTGCTGTTATTCAGGCTGCCGGAGGCGGGAGCCGATTCCATTCAGAACAATATAAGCTGCTTTCCGATGTTGACGGGATGCCGTTGATTTTCTGCACGCTCACCCCGGTCGTGCAGGCCGGGTTTGATGAGATCGTGGTCGTCATCGGCGCACATGCGGCGGAAATGCGTGAAGCTTTGAAGGGTTATCCGGTGGAAATCATTGAAAATCCGTCATGGGAAATGGGACAATCTTCTTCCCTCTCCGCAGGCGTCCGTGCAGTTGCCGCCTCCTCCAATCGTGCCTGTCTGCTGCTTGGGGATCAGCCGTTTTTGAAGCCGGAAACGCTCCGTGCCTTGCTGGCAGCCTCTGATGAGCATCCGGAGGAGATCATTGTGCCCTTTTACAAAGAGAAGCGCGGCAATCCGATCATTGTCCCATCTTCCCGTTATGAGCAGCTGTTGGAGCTTACGAAAGGGGATATGGGCGGAAAACAGCTGTTGATAAGTGCGGGATACCGTAAACTTTCTGTAGAGGATACGGGCATATTACGGGATATTGATACAATTGAGGATCTGAAAAATGAGTGAAATTTTCTGGCAGTCAGACACAAATTTCTGGACCATCGTGAACGGAAAGATCGACACGATCGAACTCGGTACAAAAACCATCGCGGAAACGGAAAAATGTACACCAAAGGGTGCCTACACGACCTTTCGTACTTATGACACTCTCGGTGTCCTGCGGCTGAGCAAGCATTTTGACCGCCTGGAAGAGACCTCTCGCCTGGCCGGCTATGAGATCGAACTTGACCGTGAGGATCTGAAAAACACGCTGACGGCATTGATCGTCGGTACGCCCACCAGCTCGCCCCTGACGCCTGAAAGACGGATCCGGGTGACGATCGACCTGGAAAGACATATCGGGAGGCTCTATTTTGCGATGGAACCGCTCTCGGTGCCCGCTCCGGAGAAATATGAAAACGGCATTGACTGCCGGACCGCTGAAGCCCATCGGGACAATCCCAAAGCCAAGCTCAGCAATTTTCTGCCACGGGCGCAGGACATCCGCAGCCGGGAACAGGAAGCTTTTGACGAGATCCTGATGTGCACGCCGGAAGAGGACCTGCTGGAAGGACTCAGCTCCAATTTCTTCGGCATTATCGGCGATACGCTTTATACTGCGGAAGAGGGGGTTCTCTCCGGGACGACGCGTGATTTCATTTTAGCTATCGCGAAGGATCTGAATGTGCCGGTCGTTTTCAAACCGCTCAAAGAGGATGAGATCGGGAATCTGGATGAAGCCTTCATCTCCAGCACCAGCCGGAGCATTCTCCCGGTCCGGACCATCGACGGCATTTCAATGCGCAAAGAGGTCCCGGGACCGGTCACAAAACGCCTGATGGAAAAGTTCCGTGAAGAACTGGCGAACGGGATCGAACGGCTTGACGATTAAAAATCAACACACGAAGACAGCTCTTTTGCTGCAGCGCAGCCTGCACAAAAGGACTGTATCCGTGCTGCGTGATCAATTGCTTTCAAACTGAAGCGTTGCGATAAAATACGATAACAGGAGAGAGAACCTATGGCAGCGGAAAAAGATGCGGCGACACTGATGATCGACTCGGGCGTGGGCGGGCTTTCCGTGCTGGCGCTTGCCCATCAGCGGCTGCCGGAGGAAAACTTCATCTTTTACGCCGACGCGGCCAACGCTCCCTACGGCGACAAAACGCCGGATGAGATCCGCGCCTTCCTCCATCAAATTCTCAAAGTTCATGAAAAATATCCGCTCAAGGCGATCCTGCTGGCCTGCAACACAGCCACCTCTGCCGCGGCAGCCCTGCTGCGGGAGGAGCTGGCGCTCCCTGTGATCGGGATGGAGCCGGCGCTGAAACCGGCGGTTCTCGGCAGTGAGGGACAGATCGTTGTGATGGCGACCGCTTTGACGATCCGTGAGGAGAAATTTCAAAAGCTCCTGGCGCAGTACGGTCAGGGCAGGAACATTGTTTCTCTTCCCTGTCCGGGGCTGATGCAGCTGGTCGAAAAAGACCCACTGGGTTCAGAGATAGAAGCTTACCTGCGGGATGCGCTTACGCCTTATGAAAACACGATGAATTCGCTTGTGCTCGGCTGTACCCATTATGTTTTTCTGCGTCCGCTGCTGCAAAATCTTTATCCGGATGTGCGCCTGTTTGACGGGAACGAGGGCGTCGTGCACCATCTGGAGACGGTTCTGGGGGAGCGGAATGCGCTCGGCGGCAGGGGGAACGTCTCCATCGCGAATTCTCTCAGGGATCCCGAAGTCGCTGCGGCATACCACAAAAAATGCGGGGATATGTTCTCGTTCTGCACGCAGATGTATTCCGATTTCTAAACAATTACCAAATCAGGAGCATAAAAATGGCTTTTCTGCAAATACAATTCTTTTCATCAGCATTGAACGTTGCCTCTACGGTGAATGTGATCCTCCCGGAGGCCGACCAGGGCATCGGGATGAATGCGTCCGAAGGCAGCGAGGCGCCGGATGTGCTTTACTTGCTGCACGGTTACAGTGACGACCACTCCATCTGGATGCGCAGGACTTCCGTGGAGCGCTACGCGGCCTCACATAACCTGGCGGTGATCATGCCCGCGGTGAACCACAGCTTTTACTGCAACGAGGTCTATGGGGAAAGATATTGGGATTATGTGAGCGAAGAGCTTCCTCAGGTCATGCACCGCTTTCTCCGCCTGACGGACGACCCGGACCGGACTTTCGTGGCCGGGCTGAGCATGGGCGGATACGGCGCCATGCGCCTGGCTTTGACATATCCGGGGCGCTTCGGGGCGGCGGCCAGCTTCAGCGGGTCTGTGGACCTGGCGGATCTATTTTCCTGGGAAAGGAACGAGAGCGAGCTGCATCGCATGTTCGGCGATGTGTCCGAGATCCGGGGAACGGAAGTGGATACATATGAACTGATGCAGCGGAATGCGGAGGCTCCTCACAAGCCGAGGCTCTGGGTCGGATGCGGAACCGCGGATTTCCTCTTCCATCAGCAGGGACCGTTCGTTTCCGCGCTCAAAACAAACGGCTGGGATGTCACCTATGTCAAGAAAAAAGATGCCGTGCATGAGTGGGGCTTCTGGGATGAGCAGATCTGTGGGTTTATTGATTTCATCTATGGGGCATGATTCATGATCGGATTGGGGACTTTAATAAACACCGCTGCCATCGCGGCGGGCGGTCTGGCCGGGCATTTTTTCGGGAAAATCTTCAAAGAGGATCAACAGGAGGCCATCACGAAGGCGAACGGGGTCGCTGTTTTATTTATCGCGATCGCCGGAGCGATGGAGGGCATGCTGAAGATCGAAAACGGTACGCTGGTCAGCGAGAAGGCCATGCTGATCACGATTTGTATCGCGCTGGGGACCATCATCGGTGAATTGCTCGGGATCGAAAACGGTTTCGAGCGTTTCGGCGAATGGCTGAAGATCAAAACGGGCAACGCCAAAGACGCCGGCTTTGTGGACGCCTTCGTGACCGCCTCGCTGACGGTTTCCATCGGCGCGATGGCCATTGTCGGCTCGATCGAGGACGGCGTTTTAGGCGATTATTCGGTGCTGGCGGTGAAGTCGGTGCTGGACTTCATCATCATTATCATGATGACGGCTTCTATGGGAAAGGGCGCGGGGTTCTCCGCGATCCCGGTTTTTGTCTTTGAAGGCTCTATCACGCTGCTCTCGCGGCTGATCGCCCCGATCATGACGGAGCTTGCGATCAGTTATCTTTCGCTGGTCGGCTCGATCCTGATCTTCTGTGTCGGTGTGAACCTGGTGTGGGACAAGAAGCTGCGTGTAGCGAACATGCTCCCCGCAGTGCTCCTGGCTGTCATCGCGGCCTATCTGCCGATAGAGTTTTAAAAGGGGCGTCGCACATGAAGAGCACGTCCCTCTTGGGATCCGTCCCGGGGGACGGATGTGAGAATCAGACAGGAGCTGCGGCATATCGCGGAGTCGGGTGGTGGCAGCGCCTTCGGAGCCATGGACTGTATATTGGACGCGGTGAATTTTTCGCCTGAGCGTTCGCAGTCCAGATCGCTGATCAGCTTATCCACATTGACCTTCCCGGCACGGATCAGCGCGATGCGGGTATCCGTCGCTTTGAGGGGTTTGGAGAGCGTGTACAAGCGGAATTCCATCTCCATCATCTGCATCCAGAAGCGGTATTCCAGGGATTACTGTGCCTGATTCCCAGTTTTTTAGTCAAAATTACTGGAAAATTACCTGTTAATGCTAAAAAACAAGTGGATTTACCGCTAAATTTGCTGAAAATTCGCTTCATTACATTAATAAAAGGCTGTCGCGTTTTGCAGAAATCTGCATTTGCAACAGCCCCGTTTCATTATTAGCTGATTTTGTGGTTATAAATCATTGGAGAAAATAAATTTTCTGACCACTGACCACTGACCACTAACAACTTGTCTTTAGAAATCGTTCATCGCTTCTTCAGCGTTAGCGACGGCTTCGGCAATGGCTTCGGCCGGGGTCATCTGACCGGAGGCAGCGCGCTGGACAAGGAATTTGATCTCATCGCGGACGGTGTTAGCACCGGTGAAGGCCGGCAGAACGTAGGCATAATCCAGCTGTTCGCGGAGAGCGGCCAGTGCGATATTGCCGGAAACGAATTCCTGGAATTCAGGCAGTTCGGCAGCGTCTTTGTAAGGAGTGAAAGCGACCAGGGAGATCGCCCATCTTGCAGCGTTTTCAGCATTGGTGAAGAATTCGATGAATTCAACAGCAGCCTTTTCCTGAGCAGGATTGGACGCGAAAACCAGCGCGGAGCGGTTCCAGCCCGGGACCCAGTCAACACCGTCAGCGGTCTTCGGCATCGGGGCGGCAGCCAGTTCATCATCACCCAGGTTCAGATAGGGCAGACCGGCGGAAGAACCGACGTAGGAAGCCAGTGCTTTGGCGCCCATATCGTTGGAGAAGTAGTTGCCGGTGGTCGGGGCCAGACCGAAATAACCGGCCTGTACGCCGTCAGCAAACCACTGGACGATGGCTTCGAATTCCGGGGTGTTGAACAGGACTTTGTGGTTTTCCAGGTCAACATATTCACCGCCGCTCTGCATCAGCAGGCTCTGGAAACCGTCGGTGAGGGAGTCGAAGGCAAATCCCGGGATCCCCTTGGCTTCATAGATCTTCTTGGAGGCTTCGGTCACATCGTCCCAGGTCTTCGGGCATTCGAGTCCGAGTTCATCGAAGATGGTCTTGTTATAGAAGAAAATCGGGCCGGTGGTCTGGACAGCCATGGCATGCAGACCGCCATCGGAGAAAGCGGTATCTTCATCATAAACACCGGCGGGAACGCGGCCTTTGTAGTCGGTGGACAGATACTGGTTCATGTCCGGGGCGAGACCGTTGTCAACATATTCCGGCATTAGGGATGCATAGTTGAAGATGATGTCCGGACCGGTGCCATTGGAAACAGCTTCGTAAACTTTGGCTTCGAAACCATCCAGCGGCTGGGATTCGGCGACAACTTCGATGTCATCATGGGCTGCATTGAATTCAGCGATGATGCTTTCGAGGGTGTCTTTCTGACCTTCGGTGAAGGTGTGCCACCAGGTGACGGTGACTTTGTCAGCAGCGGCGGCTGCACCGACCATGGAAAAGACCATGATGGCTGCTAAAACAAAAACAAACAGGTTCTTCTTCATAAAGTTTCTCCTCTTGTATTGGAGGGCTGATCAGCCCCTTTTTCTATCCTGTTCTTAATCATAACTCATTTTTCCGTAAACGGGGAAATTCCCGGGAAATTAAACCGCCAGCTTTTCACAAATCTGCTATAATTAACAAAAATCTTATACAAAAGAGAGATTTATGTATGACCGGGAACAGAAAATTGCTTGTTTTTTTGCTGGATGCTTTGTGTGCTTCTGATGTTGACTTTATCAGAACATTGCCTCATATGGGGCGCGTGCTGCGGGAAGGAGCGCTGATCGAACATGTGGAACCGATTTATCCCTCCTTCACTTATCCCTGCCATTGTGCGATCATCACCGGCAACACCGTGAAAGGGCATGGCGTTCCTCATAATGAAAAGCTGGAAGTGGAAAACAACAACGCTCCCTGGTATAACCAGCGCAGTGACGTTAAATGCGATACGATTTTTGATTATGCACGGCGTGCCGGACTGAAAACCTGTTCACTGAGCTGGCCGGTTTCAGGCGGTGCGGACATTGATTACAATTTCCCGATGATCGTTCCTTACCATTATGAAGGCTATGATGTGATGCCTTATCTGGAAGGGAATGCGACTCAGAACCTGATAGACGAATATTACTGGAAATATGGACGATACCTGATGGGAAAAGAACGGAGCCTGGACCTTTTCACGATGGCGGTGGCGCCGGACCTCATCCGCGATTTTGGTCAGCCGGACCTGATGTATGTGAAAATGTGCGATCTGGACACCAAGCGTCACAACCACGGGGTGAAATGTCCGGAGGCTTATGAGCAGCTGCGGAAACACGATCAGGAATTCGCCGTTTTGGAAGAGTCTGTCCGCCGTTATGGTGATTATGAGAACACCAACTTTGTCATATTGGGTGACCACGGTCATCAGGATATCAAGCACTATGTCAACATGAACATGGCGCTGCGCGATGCCGGCTTTATCCGCACGGATGAAAACAACAAAATATTGGACTATGATGCCTATTGTTTCTCCACCTGCATGTCCGGCTGGGTGAAGCTGAAAGATCCTGATGACAAAGAGATGGCCAGGAAGGTCTATGACTGTCTGCTGAGCCTGCGGGATGATCCGGACTTTCCTATCGGCGTGGTGATGACCAAAGAAGAGGTGCTGGAGCGTTACGGGCTGGTCGGGCCGCTGGACTTTGTCATTGAAGGAACAGAGGAAGAACCGACTGAGTTTGAAGCGACCCTGGCGGGAGAAGATATCTTCAAAGTTCATCTGGGACCGGGACTTTATTTCTCACTTGCCAGTCATGGACATATGCCCGAACGGAATGAGACAACTACCTTTTTTGCCTGTGGGCCTTCTGTAAAGAAGGGTGTGGTGATCCCGCGGACAAAGATGATCAATGAAGCGCCGACAATGGCTGCTATGGTTGGGTTGAACATGGACAAATGTGAAGGCCATGTGATTAAAGAGCTCCTCGTGGACTGACGAGGAAGAAAGGCGTTGTGTATCTATGGAAGTAAGGCTTGAAAATCTCACGAAACACTTTGGAAAAACGGCAGCGGTGGAAAACTTTAACGCTGTGCTGGATTCAGGAGAACTGACCTGTCTGCTTGGACCTTCCGGGTGTGGAAAAAGCACGATCCTGAACATGCTTTCAGGCATTATCCCGGTCACCAGCGGTAAGATCTGGTTCGACAACCGTGATGTGACGGATATGGAACCGGCTGACCGCGGCATTGGTCTGGTGTTCCAGAATTACGCGCTTTATCCGCATATGTCCGTGATGGACAATATTGCCTTTCCGTTGGAAATCAAAAATGTTGCAAAAGATGAGCGGAGGGAGAAAGCCTTTGAAATGGCAAAACTGGTTCATGTGGATAACTTCCTCGACCGCAAACCCGGGCAGCTTTCCGGCGGTCAGCAGCAGCGTGTGGCGATCGCCCGTGCGCTGATCAAACAGCCGCAGCTGCTGCTCCTGGACGAGCCGCTTTCCAACCTGGACGCCCGTCTCCGCATCGAGATGCGTGAGGAGATCCGACGCATTCAGCTGGAAACCGGGGTAACCAGCGTGTTTGTCACCCATGACCAGGAAGAGGCAATGTCCATTTCTGACTCGATCATCCTGATGAAACTGGGCGTTCTGCAGCAGGAGGCGCAGCCGCAGGAACTTTATGATGAACCGGTCAATGAATTCGTGGCGGATTTTCTCGGTACACCTCCGATCAACAAGGTCTTCGGACACATTGAAAAAGGCGGTATCCGTATTGAAAGCGGTCCGCTCTGCAAGCTCAGCGGCCTTGAAAACATCAAAGAAGGACATAAGGTACATTTCTCCATCCGTGCCGAAAGCTTCCTCGTGAACAGCCCTGACCCGGTGATGGATGCGCGGGTGATCCGTGTCTTCGTGATGGGCAAGGAAAAGATGGTCTATCTCAAACTCGGTGATTTCGAAGTCCGGGCATATATCGATTCCGATCAGGAATTAAAGGCCGGTGACCGGGTGCAGATCGGCCTGCGCCGCAAGGGTGTCTTTGTCTTTGACGCTGAAACAGGGGAGCGTATCCGATGAACAAACTCAGGGAGAAAAACCGGAGGCTTTATCTTTTTCTTACAAAAATAAAGCCTTTTCTGTATCTGGCTCCGTTTGCGGTCGGGGTGATCGTTTTTTCACTGTACCCGATCGTGAACGTCCTCATCATGTCTTTCAAGAAGAATTATAAATACCTGACCGGTGCATATGACGGCTTTGGCTTTGATAACTACATTTACGTTCTCAACAGCCGTGATTTCAGGAACGCGATCGGTGTCACCTTCAAATACGTGCTGGTTGCTATTCCGGTCTCCATGTGCCTTTCTATTATCATTGCCACGCTGCTGAACAAGAACATCAAGCTGCGAGCTTTTTTCCAGACGGCATACTTTCTGCCGATGGTCACTTCTGTCACGGCGGTTGGGTTGACCTGGAAATACATGTTCAACTATAAATTCGGCGTCATCAACTGGCTGCTCGGTTTATTCCATATCGAACCGGTGAACTGGCTGCAGAATCCTTCAGCAAACTTCTGGGCTTTGGCGATATATGGTATATGGTCGATGATGCCCTTTACGATCATTCTGCTGCTCTCGGGCCTGCAGAACATCGACCCGATGTTTTATACGGCGGCCCGGGTGGATGGGGCGAAAGACCTGCGCATCTTTTTCCGTATCACTGTCCCGCTGCTTTCACCGACCATTTTCCTGGTGCTGATTATTAACTCCATCAGTGCGTTCAAGGTGTTCAATGAGTTGTTCCCGCTGTTCTCCGGTCCGGGTGTCGGGAAGAATCTGTACACTATGGTTTATTATATCTATGACCAGTTCCGTGGACGTACCCCACCGAAATACGGTTATGCCGCTGCTGCCGCGATCATCCTGTTCCTGATCATCTTTGTCTTCACCCAGATCCAGCAGCTGATCCAGAAGAAGTGGAAGTATTAATTAGGGAATAGGATATAGGAAATAGGGGATAGTGGTTTGAATAGGGGATAGGATATAGGGGATAGTGGTTTGAATAGGGAATAGGATATAGATAATAGGATAAAGCTGAATTGTTCTAAAAAAATTTTATATCTGAAACCAGACACCTGAAACCTGACACCTGAAACCTGAAACCAGACACCTGAAACCTGAAACCTGATACCTGAAATAAGGAGTTTCGATGAAAAAAATAAAAATCTCTACGATTTTGACTTATCTTTTCCTGGTACTTGGAGCGATCATCATGGTCTTCCCGTTTTTCTGGATGATCACCGGCTCTTTCAAAACCAGCCAGGAGGTGAGCGTATTTCCGCCGCAATGGCTTCCGAAATCACTTTATTTCGGAAATTATAAATTCGCGTTTGAAACAGCGCCTTTTGCCCGATACTTTTTGAACTC
>CAYWKZ010000027.1:0-25160 GCA_964459115.1 uncultured Leptolinea sp.
AGGTTGCATTGACTCGTTTGCCGCGGATTAAACATTAATCAGCGTTTCCCTAAATTTCTTAATTTTCAAAGGATTTCGACAACTGTTTTTCTTATTTTTCAAATATTTCTGATCACTATTTTTCTTGAATTTCAAAGGTTAAATGAAAATCTGCCGGCAATTCAATTTTCTGCCGACAGATTTTTTAATATGTTTTCCTGTTCACAGCTGATAACACTCCGGGTCATAAAAAGGCTGCTCCCTCACCTGCGGCAGCCGCGCGGCAAGAAAGGCACGGGCGCCACATCAAAATAGTTGATCCCGTGGTCCACAGCCCAGCTGACATATTCATCCGACATCTTTTGCCCGTCTCCCGGAATGACTGCCCTGTCGAAATGCTTGGAGGAAACAACCCCGCCATAGCCGATCGCTGAAACTTCCCATCCGGTCTGCCCGAATTGACGATACTTCATATCAAAACCCCCTTTCACTTATGGCTTTATTCCAGCTCGATCTCTTCGCCCGCAGGGATGATCAGCTTGCCGGGTACATCGAACAATTCGGCCCGTTCCGGATCAAACAGCTGGCCGGGGGCCATATGATAGGGGATGCTGTTTCTCGCTTTGACCGCTTCTGCACATTCGATCGCTTCGTCCATATCCATGTTGAACCGTCCGTCGCAGACAAAGAAAGCATAATGAATGTCCTGTTCCGCCAGCTCGGACATCTGATCGGTTTTCGACGTATCGCCGGTTGCATAAATGGAAATGCCGTCAGAAAGGGTGATGAGCCAGCCGACACAGACGTTGATGTCATGATTTTTATTGTTCCCTGCCTGGACCGCCTCGACCGTGGCATATCCGAGATCAAATTTCTTGTACTCACCATCGACCAGGGCATCCGTGTTGTAGATCACCTGGCAGTCTTCATTGCGGTTTTGGATCAAATCGACCGCACTGTGGTCAGGATGACTGTGTGACACAAGGATCAGGTCAGCCGGCAGATCGTAGCCTTCCCCCGCATAGGGGTCCACATAGATGACTTTCCCTTCCTTTGTTACAATGCGGAGACTGCCGTGCCCCTGATAAAGCAGTCTTGCAGAAGGCTCCGGATCCTCTGCATAAATGACCGTACAAAAGCATAGCGTTAAAAAGATTGAGAAGAGTAATAATACTTTTCTGTTTTTCATCATATACCTCCGATTGAAATTGATAATCATTACACTGATACTAATGATTGATATATTTTAACTCATAAGCGATTAATTTACAAATTTACGGTTCTGCTGAAATTAAGATTATAAGATATAATCACTCTATCTCCTTATTTCAAGTTTTGATGTAAACTTGAAATAAGGAAGTATAATGAAACATATTATTTCAAGTTTACAGAGGCATTATGGAAAATCGGGCAGGAAAATACAGGACAAATCTCAGCGGCGAAGCCGCATATCGTTCATTTGTTCCGGCTGCATTGCCTCCTGAACCAGCAATAGTACTTGACAACAGCATGATTCATCTTCTTGTGAAAGCAAATCAGCAGCTTTCAATTCTTGAAAATATTTCAAAAAATGTTCCAAACATGAATTTGCTGATTTCCATGTACGTGCGAAAAGAGGCATTGATGTCTTCGCAAATTGAAGGCACGCAGGCGACGCTGGAGGACATTTTAGATCCAAATATAACATCCAACGCAAATCGCAATATTGAAGATGTCATAAATTATATAAAGGCTATTGAATTTTCTATTCAAAGAATGAATTCGCTGCCATTAAGCAACCGACTGCTTAGGGAAACCCACGCAATATTGATGGAAGGAGTCAGAGGGCAGGAAAAGAATCCCGGGGAATTCCGCAGATCTCAAAATTGGATCGGAGGCGAAGGAAGCACGCTGAAAAATGCCCGCTATATTCCGCCTAATCCGGATGATATGATACAGGCTCTTTCGGATTTGGAAAAATACATTCATGCTGAAGATTCGCAGGATGTATTGATACAGACAGCATTGATACATTATCAATTTGAAACAATTCATCCATTCCTTGATGGCAACGGTCGAATCGGACGTCTCTTGATAATTTTGTTCCTGATAGACAGGAAGATATTAAGTACACCTTCCTTGTACATTTCATATTTTTTGAAAAAAAACCGGATTGAGTATTATGACCGTATGAGCGAAGTGCGCCGAAAGGGAGATTACGAACAATGGATCCGATTCTTTCTGGAGGCGGTATACGAATGTGCGGCGGATGTAATACAAACGATCAATCAATTGACTGAATTGCATAATCTGAATGAAGGCAAAATCAAGGGGTTTGGAAGGAGTTCGAAAAACGTACTGAAGGTTTTTTCTTATTTGGAAGCCAACCCGATTATTGAGATTTCAAAAACAGCTGATTCTCTTGGCTTGTCTTATAATACAGTCTCATCCGCTGTAAAAAAATTAATCGAATTGAATATTCTTTTGCCCACAGGAGAATGGCAAAGAAACAGAATTTTTCAGTATAAAGAATATCTTGATATTCTGAAATCAGGAACAGAATAATACAATCTTCATTCTTCTCATGAGTGGTTGTAAACCGGGCGGCGGGAAAGCGGGCGGTGCAAGTTGTTGATCAGCACCGGAACCAGCAGGCTCAGCAGGATCATGATGCATCCGGCAAGCTTGCTGAAGCTCATCTGATCATGCAGGATGATGATACCCTGCAGGGAAGCACTGAGCGGACTCAACGCGCACATCATCCCGGCCCGTTCGGCGGTGGTTCCGCGCTGGGCAACCGGTTGGAGCGTGAAGCCGAAGCCGCTGCAGATGATCGCCAGGCCCAGGATCATGCCCCATTCCGAACCGGTATGCGGTAACCGCGGCTGCTCCAGGATGAAGGACATGATGAGGGAAAGAAACCCGATGGTGAAAACCTGGGTGATGCCGATCATCAGCGGATCGCCTTTGCGGGAGGCGATGTTGGTAAGCAGGATCGCCGAGGCATAAAAGATGGCAGACCCGAGCAGATAGACACAGCCGGAGCGGAGCAGCCCGCCGCTGGCGCCGAGCGTCAGGAAAGCAATGCCACTCACCGTCAGGGCGATCCGCACGGCATCAGCACCCTTCAGCTTCTTTTGAAAGATCACAAATTGGAGGATCGGTACAAATATCATTGCGGAATTCTCAATGAAAGAAGTTGTGCCGGAATCGGTCGCGCGCAGCCCGGTCAGCTCGCAGCCCATCATCACTGTGAATAAAACGCCCAGCAGAAAGCCGTATTTCAGCTCCTGCTTCTGAATATGGATCAGCTTTTTCCAAAACAGGATGAGCAGGAAGGCAAATGCCGTCAGAAACCGAACCGCGAGCAAATTGAACGGGCTCAGCGAATTCATGGCAGACTTGGACAAAACAAAGGACGTGCTCCTTGCCAGGATCACCACCGCGAGCAGGATCTCACTTCTCTGTTGATTGAGCATCTTTTGGTTGAACATTTGCTTCCTTCCTTTCTTTCTTGACAATAGAATACATCACTTTTATAATTGAGTCAAACGAAAGTTTTTCAAAGTTTCTTTGCGGTTTCAGCAAAGTAAAGCGAAGTAACCATACGGAAAAAGGAAAGGAGCGGATGGATACAGAAAAATATAAGACCCTGATCTGCGCGATCGATACCGGCAGCCTGACTGCTGCCGCGGAGAAGCTCAGTTATACACCCTCCGGCATCAGCCGCAGTGTTCTGGCAGTAGAGGAAGAGTTCGGGTTCCCGCTGCTGGTTCGCGCAAAGAGCGGTGTAACTCCGACGACCGAGTGTGAAAAACTGCTGCCGATCATCCGCAATCTGCTGCGCATCGAAGAGCAGCTGAAGCAGACCGCAGACCGGATCTGCAGCCTGGAGACCGGGTCGGTCACGGTCGGGACGGCTTACCCGATCTATGACCAGATCCTTTCACGGCAGATCGTAGCCTTTCGGAAGCAGCACCCGAACATCAACATCAAGCTGATCGAAGGGACCAGCTCCGAATTGAGCCATAAGATCAGAGAACATGAGCTCGACTTTTGCATCATCTCTCAGCGTGCCAATATTCCTGTTTTTTACCCGCTGCAGCGGGACAGCATCTGTGCCTGGGTCCCGCCCTTTCATCCGGCTACCGGGAAGGGGATCTATCAGGTCGAAGACCTGTGGACAGACGATTACATCGAGCTTTATCCGGAGCTGGAGACGGACAATTCCCTTTTTCTTGAAAAAAATCACCTGCGTCCCAACATCTGTGCCGCCACTTCGGATATTTACGCGGCTTATGCCATGGTGGAAGCCGGTTTGGGAGTGGTGCTGATCAACACACTCCTTTCCAAACGCTGGAAAGGGGATGTCGCCGCCCTTCCGCTGGACCGCTCTTCCGACTTTGAGATCGGCATTGCCTCCAAAACAGAGGAGGAAAGCTCTCCCGCGGCAAAAGAATTTCTGAATTTCATCCTGCCGGAGCTGAAAAATGCGGTCATCCGCTGAAAGCTCTTCGGTAAAAAATCACGGAGACAGCTCTGATGCTGCAGCAAAGGGTGCATTCGTGCCGCGCCGTTGGACTCTGAACAGTTGAAATATTTAGGAGATAAATCTAATGGAACTTTATATTGATGATGCTGATCTGAAAGAGATCTGCCGCTTGTATGAACTGTACCCAATCGATGGAGTGACGACGAACCCCTCGATCCTCGCGAAGACCGGCCGGGATCCGGTGCAGGTTTTGAAAGAGATCCGTTCCGCCCTCGGTGATGAGGCCGTGATTTTTGCACAGGTGATCCCGACCGATGTCCCGGGCATGATCCGGGATGCGCATGCCCTGGTTTCCCTGCTGGGAGAGCATACTGTGGTCAAGATCCCGTCCATCCCGGAGGGCTTCAGAGCGATCCGGGACTTGTCTGCGGAAGGCATCCAGACCTGCGGCACAGTGGTTTATACCCCGCTGCAAGCTTATCTGGCAGCCAAATCCGGGGCGAAATATGCAGCGCCTTATATCAACCGCATCGACAACATGGGTTTTGATGGCGTTGGGATGGTGAAAAAGATCCAGGACATTCTGGACCTACATGGGTACGACACAAAAATTTTGGCCGCTTCTTTCAAAAACAGCCAGCAGGTGCTGGACCTGTGCGCGTACGGGATCAAAGCCGCCACCTGCGCTCCGTCCGTGATCGACGGGTTTGTGAAAAATGCCGCCATTGACAGCGCGGTTGAAATCTTTTCTGCAGATTTCCTTAAGGTTTCAAACAGGAAAGCTTCAATAGCCGATCTTCTTGGCTGAAATCAACATGGGACCGCAGGTGCGGTCCCATGCATAATATTTATTAAATTATTTTTAGTTTTATTCTATATCGTCCAGCGGCAGCTTGTCGGTTACCTCATCAATGAATGCGGGATCCAGCCGATCCACCTTGGCATAGTTGGCGATGGTTTTCTTCAGCTGCCCGAGCGGGATGGTGTCATACTTGAAGTTCTGGTTTTCCAGGATTTTTGTCTGCGGATTGATGAAGACCAGCACAGGATGGATATTTTCTTCCGGGAAATCAATGCCTCTGGAGATGAAATAGTCACGCACACCGGTAAGGTTGGCGGCACATTCCTGGTCCGGACGGCCGATGTTTTCCTGTCCGAAAAGTTTCATGAAGAAGTTGGCTTTCTTCTGGGTCCAGCGCTGTTTGTTTTCATCCCAGCCGATCTCTCCGCCCTGGAAATAGGGCATGAGAATGAAGGTACCGGCCGTACCGACCAACAGATGGTCCACAGGGTCCATATAGTGATAGATGGAGAAATTATCGCTGAGTCCCTTCAGCTTAACGTTGAAGATGGCGTCGTTGCTCGGTTCCCGTCCCCATTTGGATGTGAAGGAAATCGAGACCTGCGACATGACGAAACCCAGAATCAGCGCGATAAAGGAGAGTGTGATGTACTTCGGAGAAAATGCGGCCACCGCACCGGCGATCAGGATCACAAAAGCCGCGATCGTTGTCCATTTGGAAATTTTCTTGTTCTTTTTCAGTTTTGCTTCATTGGTGTAAATATACATCTTATTTTCTCCTTGGATTTATGATAATTGTGATTGGATCGCGTCACGGATGAGGCTGATCAGATCCATGTCCGCAGCTGCTTTTGCCAGTTTCATGCCATTGACCAGAGCGGTGCTGTTGGAACCTCCATGTCCCACGAAGGAAAGTCCATCGATCCCGAGCAGCGGAGCCGCCCCGATCTCATTGGGATCCAGTTTGGCTTTCAGGGTTTTGAAAACCGGTTTTGCCAGCAGTCCGGCGATTTTCCCGGAAAATGAGCTCATCAGCCCTTCCTTGAGAATGCCGGTCATCAGTTTGGCTGTTGCCTCGGAGGTCTTCAGCAGCATATTGCCGGTGAAGCCATCAGTGACCACGACATCAGCCTTGCCCGCCAGAACGTCTTTTGCTTCGACATTGCCGATGAAGTTGATGGGCGTGGTTTCTTCCAGCAGGGTATAGGTGTTTTTGGCCAGTTCATTCCCCTTGCCGGGTTCCGAACCGTTGTTCAGCAGGCCAACCTTCGGGTTGCTGATCTTGCGCATCTTTTCGGCATAAATCGACCCCATGATGGCAAACTGCTGCAAATATTCCGGACGGCAGTCTGCATTGGCGCCGATATCCAGGACGATGGTGTGTCCGTCTTTGGTGGGGAAGAGGGTTGTCAGCGCCGGACGGGCCACACCCTTGATGCGCCCCAGCACCTTCAGGCTGTTGAACAGCGCGGCGCCGGTATTCCCGGCGGTGACAAAGGCAGAGGCAGTGCCGTCTTTGACCAGCTTCAGCCCGATGGCCATGGAGTTGTTGGGTTTTGCTTTTGTGCTTTTTACGGCCTTGTCACCCATCTCCAGGACATCTTCCGCATGAACGATCTCAATCGGCAGTCCGGCAAAATCACTTTCCGCAGCATGTTTGAAGATAACATCTCTGTTTCCGACAAAAAAGACCTTTTCGCCGGTCGTTTTTGCAAATTCGATCACAGCGGCGATCTCCGGAACCGGATGGTCATCGCTGCCCATGGCATCCAAAACAATTGGCATGTGTTTTACTCCTTGTTAAAAAACAATAATTAACCTATACAATTATACGCAGATTTATTCCCTGACTGCAAGCTTTGAAGGAAAACAGGTCAAAGGGTAAAATGATCTCAAAGCACAAGGAAACAGCTCTGCTGATGCAGTAAAACCTGCAAAGCAGGGCTGTATTCCTTGATGCGGCATTGTAATTGCAAAAGAAAACCCCTCGTTCAGAGGGGTTATTTGAGGCGACGATCGGATTTGAACCGATGATAAGGGTTTTGCAGACCCGCGCCTTGCCACTTGGCCACGTCGCCATACAGGAGGTAATTTGCCTTATAAAAAAAAGAGCGGGCAGCGAGACTCGAACTCGCGACCTTCTCCTTGGCAAGGAGGTGTTCTACCAACTGAACTATACCCGCGCACTCTTCTTTTCCGTTGATTTCAAGCTCTCTTGTTCATCAACATTGATTATTATACAGCCTTATTTTATTCTGTCAAGCGAATTCAAAAAATTCGTTATTTTTTATTTTTCTTTATTTTTTCCTTTTTACATTTCTGGCCGCCTCACGCAGAGCATCCTGCAGGGACTTCCGGACTTTCGGGTCGAAGGTCGGGATCACACGGCGGATCACGCGCTGGGCGGTGACATTCGGGTTGTCACTCAGGCATTGGCGGATGACATAAACTGTTTCATTCGGCGTCCGTTCATAAAGGACCAGGAACAGCTCCGTCAGCGCGTTTTGGGTTTCCATGGTGGCTTCCCCCATCAGGGCTTCCAAAAGGGTAAAAATGGCTGGAAGATTTTCAAAAGACCGGTCTTCCACCAGGATCGCCATGCCCTCCAGACATAAGTAATTTTGTTCTTCACGGGGATCTACATACCAGCGCCGAACCTTGCGCAGCAGGATCTCCGGATCATGCCGCATGATGAGCGCTGAAGCATTTTTCAGCAATGTCCGGGCGGTCATGTGACGGACACCGGCCAGAGCCCACTCTCCCGCCCGGTCAAGGACCAGATCCGCGTGCTCAATGGGGATCTCGCCCAGCATACGGGAGGCGATCAGACAAACATCCATGTTCTCATCGTTCCACAGCAGGTCACAGATCGCCAGAGCCGCCTGAGGCTGCTCCCGGATCGCAGGAATCAGCACCAGGTCCATCTCTCGCAGCAGGATCAGGGATACCTGCAGCTGCGGACGGGTGGAGACGGCACGGGCTTTCGATTCGGAACGATAAGCGGTATAGGCAAACTTTTCCAGCAGATCCAGCAAAGTATTCCGAAATGCCGGTGGATCCGTGAAATTCCACAGCAGATCATTCAGTTCAACGCGTAATTGGAGCAGGTTTACAGCAGGCAACTTTTCAAAATCAGAAATAAGAAATCAGAAATAAGAAATTTGGAAGGTGCGCTGCACCTTCCATTCCTTTATTCCGTCAACTAACGTCTAATGTCTAATACGCTTTCGAGAAATAGATCTTCTTTTCGGCGTCTTTTCCGCAGCACACGCACAGGCCGTGGCCATGCTGGTGTTCGAAGTTCATACAGCGGGTCGTTGCTTTGGTATCGGCTTTGATCTTCGCTTCACAGGCAGGGTCACCGCACCACCAGGCTTCCGCCCAGCCATTTTCGACAATGCCTTTCAGGTCATCATAGGTCTTTGCCTCATGGATGTTTTCATCGCGGAACTTTTCAGCCTTGACGAGGATCCCGTTCTGGATGGTATCCAGCAGGTCGCGGACCTGATCCGCCAGATTGTCCTGAGAAAGGAAGGTCTTGCCGGGTTTGCCCGGGATATCACGGCGGGCAGCCATGACGGAATTCTTTTCCACGTCCTTCGGTCCGATCTCCAGACGGAGCGGCACACCGCGCAGTTCC
The DNA here is from genome assembly GCA_964459115.1 of uncultured Leptolinea sp. Classification (GTDB taxonomy): domain Bacteria; phylum Chloroflexota; class Anaerolineae; order Anaerolineales; family Anaerolineaceae; genus Flexilinea. The sequence goes on from CAYWKZ010000027.1 coordinate 8,893, forward strand.
CATTCATGATATTTGAAGCCCGGGGTGAGTTCTGTCCGGTCATCCAGCTTCACGCGGAATTCTTTCAGCTGCGCCATAACTTTGTCAACACATTCCATCACAACGGCCTTTTCGGCATCATTCTTGAAGATCGGGACGATCACGATCTGATAGGGAGCCAGCCGTGGCGGCAGGACCAGCCCGTTGTCATCCCCGTGAGTCATGATGATGGCGCCGATAAATCGAGTCGAAAGTCCCCAGGATGTCGTCCAGCAATATTCCAGCGTATTATTCTGTGAAAGATATTTGATATCGAAAGCCTTCGCGAAGTTCTGTCCGAGGTTGTGGGAGGTACCGGCCTGCAGCGCTTTTGTGTCCCCCATCATGGCTTCAATAGAATAGGTAGCCAACGCGCCGGGGAATTTTTCAGTTTCTGATTTAATGCCACGCAGCACGGGAACAGATGCGGTTTCCCGCGCAAAATCAGAATAAACATTCAGCATGCGGATCGTTTCTTCCTCTGCTTCCTCATAAGTGGCATGGGCAGTGTGCCCTTCCTGCCAGTAAAATTCAGCTGTGCGGAGGAAAGGACGGGTGCGCATTTCCCAACGCATCACGTTCCCCCACTGGTTGATGAGCACCGGCAGATCCCGCCATGATTTGATCCATTTGGAATACATATATCCGATAATGGTTTCGGATGTCGGACGGACCGCCAGCGGTTCTTCCAGTTTCTGTCCGCCGCCATGGGTCACAACTGCCAGCTCCGGTGAAAAGCCTTCCACATGATCCTTTTCCTTCTCGAAAAAGGACATCGGGATCAGCATCGGGAAAGCAGCATTGACAACACCCGTTTCCTTAAAACGCCTGTCAAGATCCGCTTTGATGTTTTCCCACAGTGCCCAGCCATAGGGTTTGATCACCATACAGCCGCGTACGGGTGAATAATCCGCAAGGTCGGCACGGAGCACGACCTGGTTATACCATTCGGAGAAGTTTTCCTTTTGGGAGGTGAGTTTTTCTTCAGCCATAATCTTCCTCAATCTAAACCAAATAATAATTTTTATTATACTCCTATCGGAAACAGTAGAGAGCAAGGAGTGAGGAGCAAGTAAAATAGTTCTCTTTACTCCCCAACACCTGACACCTGAAACCTGAAACCTAATACCTGATAATTCTGTTGTATACTTAAATCATGGCATATGCGGCGATCACGAAAACAGTTATGGCAAAGGCGATGAAAGCTCTGATGAGTGAAAAGCCCTTCGCCAGGATCAGTGTCGGAGACATCTGCGAACGCTGCGGGATGAACCGCAAAACCTTTTATTATCACTTCAAAGATAAATATGACCTGGTGAACTGGATCTTTCAGACGGAATTTCTGGAAATGCTGCGCGTACAAAATTACAGCTCCGGTTGGGGGCTGCTGACGGATATCTGCAAATATTTTTATTCGGAGCGGGATTTTTATGCCAACGCGCTGCAGGTGGAAGGGCAGAACTCCTTCCGGGATTTTTTTGCGGAATCCATCGGCATCATCCTGCCGGAAATCATGCGGGATCAATTCCGGACAATGGAGGACCCTCAGTTTTTTGTGGATTTCTTCACCGATGCCTTTCAGGCGGCGATCCTGCGCTGGCTGAAGAGCGCTCCGGTGCTCCCGCCGGAACAGTTCATGGCCCGTCTGGAAAGCATCATGGACGTTCTCGTGAAGCGGTAATTTTGTCAGGAATGCTGTAAGAAGTTCTTCCTCCTGCCGTTATACCCGGGTATGATGTGAAAACAACAAAACAGGATCCCCGCAATCAGAGAGAAAAACCATGAACAATAAGTCAGGGCGGTATGACGGCAGAAAACGGAGATCGTGTTTCTTTCACCGGATGGGATCTTGAGTAATATACCGCCTCTTTCAGACATCACGGTTTCAGCAGCTTCACCGTTCAGCAGGCAGATTTGGTTCGTATATCGAAAGACCGGAATATCCACTGACAGAAAGTCTTCAGCGCTCGCGGGTGTGTCGACCAGTGCCGTATAGGTTGTACCGTCTTCTGAATAAGATATGTCTGCGCTGACCGGAATCCCTTCCAGGAGCACATCATCCATCGCATAGCCATGTATGTTTCGGTATTCTTTAGCCTGTAAAGCAGCATAATCAAAGGTGATTGCGTCTCCCGATGTGATCTCTGCTTCGAGAATTCTTGTGTTTTCTTCTTTGTGAAGTGTCAGAATGGCTGAAAAATGCAGGACAAGGGTGAATAAAACGATCAGAGCAGTGGCAAGTCCCCTGATTTTGCGGGAATGAAGAACACCGGGCAGGTAGAAGGAAAAAGCAGCCAAAATGCAGATCGTTGAATGTGCGTTCAATCTCCAGACAAACTGGATAATATAGAGTGGCGTATGATCACCGAGATACTTCCATGGAAGAAGACTGGAAGCCGCAAAAAATACAATAACCCCCGCTACCGCAAAACAGTCGATTCCCTTATCTCTTTCAATGGTTCCTTTTTTCAGAATATTTATGAGATAAAACAAAATCAGGAATGCTAATGCCGAAACCACGAGAAATCCCGGAGCATAAGATTCCGGCTGATTTTGCAAGGATTTTGTAATTATGGTCGGTATCGGGAAAGCCGTACTTTGCAGGCCTTCCCCTGAACCTCCCGGAGTATACAATCGATTGGCCCTCATATATTGTATGATCGGTATGAATGAAGCGGCTGAAAGTGCGGCGGTCATGAGAGCGGCTTTGAGAAAGGATAGAATCCTCAGAAGCTTTTCTTCCCAGAACCAAAAAGAAATCAGAACAAAAAATATGACAATACCTGAAGTTATCACAAGGAACAGGTTGTGTGAATATGCGATCAGTGTCATACCCACAGTTAACGCTCCCCATTGTTTATGATCTCCGAATGTCAGATTATATAACCCGAGCAGGACGAAAAGCAGCGCTGTCATGGAGATGGATTCTCCTAAATGAGCTCTCCTGAAAATGTTGATAAACCTGTATGAAGAGTATGTGTAAACAACTGCAAAAATGAACGCGCTGACCTTGTTTTTTGAAATCCGATCCATCACGAAAAAGGCGATAAAGATCGTTAGAACGGAAAGGATCATATAAAAAAGTTTATAACCCAGGACATAACTGCCGCAAAGCCTGTACAGCAAATACATGGGATACATCGTCAGCCAGGGATAAAAAATGTTGACCATCGGCCCATTATGAGCAAAATTCAGATAACTGATCGGTGACTGAAAGACATTTCGCAGGCCGATGACCCGGTTCAGGTGAAAATAGGTGTCTTCATTGAGATAATGGGGGATGCCTTCCATCATGAACCGCGGGAGATAATAAAGCAGCCCTGTTAGAAACAGGATGAGATAAATGATGCTTGATCCGTTCTTGATTCGCTGCCAGACATTCCTTTTCATGGCATTTACAGCTCCGCAGACTTGGTTTCAACTGATTTTCAACAATTAATCTTATCATGAAACAGCGAGGGGAAACCGATTTCTTTTTCTTCCTGATCCGGGGTGAAATCCGGATATACATAAATTTATTCAGCCTTTTTGACAACAGTGTAAAATCAATTAAGCGGGATAATTAAATAGTCACATTGGTTATCCTCAGCAGTCTTTTATCTTCATAACTGAAAGTGAGAATGGTTGTTTTGTATAACAACCGAAATTCAGAAAGGAATGAGAATTATGAAAAAGTTATTTGTTATGGTTTTGGCAATGGTTTTGTCATTTGCGCTCTGCGGGATCGCCGCTGCGCAGGAAAATGAAGGTGGAGCGATCATCGATCTGGGAGAGTCCGAAATCTTCTCTCAGGAAGATCTGCAGTCCGCCGTGGATGCCATCCTGGCTGAGTTTTCCACCTGGGAAGGCACTGAAATGCATCTGGTGACCTATGCCGGTGATGTCCAGAGCCTGAGCGAGCTGGAATATGTCAAGAAACATTATGAAGGCTACGATGAAGTCGCGGTGTTCCTTTCCGCTTTCCGCTCTCCGAAAGAGCAGTACGGGGCCTGGGAAGCTGACGAAGAATATACCTACAGCTGGTGTGCTGCCCGGAAAGACAAGGGCGAGTGGGATCTCATCAACTGGGGCTGGGCTGAAAACTTCTTCAAGAGCGAACAGTACAGTGATGAAGACATGACCGCCGCGATGGACGCCATCTATGCGGAAATGGCAAAAATGGAAGGGACAAAACTCCGCTTCATGAGATATGCCGGCGATGAATACAGCAGCAGTCAGCTGGAATATATCAACTCCCTTGAACGCGGTGAGTTCGATGAATGTGCCGTCTTCAGCGTCTGGTTCATCTCACCGAAGGAAGCCTATGGCGCCTGGGAACCGGACAGGCTCTATACCTGGAGCTTCTTCCTCGGCCGTGCCGAAAAGGGAGACTGGCAGATCGTCACCTTTGGTTATTGATCTGCAATCATCTGAGGCTGCCGTAAATGCAGATCTGCATTATACGGCAGTCCTTTATTTACTACGGACCGGGCGGTCAGCATCGAACGCAGGTTCGCCGCCAAGAAACAGTTCTATGAGGCGGGGATCCAGACGACCTGCTTCATCTCGCCGATCTTTCCCGGCATTATCGATGTGATCGAAATCATCGAACGAGTAAAAGGCCAATGCAATCAGGTATGGCTGAAAAGAAAAAATGAGAAGGAGTAAATATGTCTGCTGTCGGCAATTCCAACAATATTACCAGAAATTATCTTGATTCACTGCTGATCGAAACAAGATACATCGATTCAACAAATCCGAAAACTGATTTTGAACTGTTTGGGGCAAAGTTTTCTTCGCCCATCATGACAGCGGCATTATCTCATCTGGATCATTTCATGTTCCCCGGCGCATCGGAAGCACTGGCAAAAGGCGCAGCCGATGCCAACGCGGTTCTGTGGTACGGAATGGCCGATGATGAAGAAATCGAGCGTCTGGCGGCAGCAGGAGCCCGGATGATCGAGATCATCAAACCCTACACCGACCGGGACCTGATCCGTTCCAAAATCAAACATGCAGAAGAAATCGGCCTGCTCGCTGTCGGGATCGATATCGACCATCCTTTCAGCGAAGACGGCTCCCCCGATGTCGTCGACGGTTACCAAATGACTGCGATCCGGACGGATGAACTGGAAGAAATCTGCCGGGATACCAAACTTCCGGTGATCGCAAAAGGCGTACTGAGCATTCATGACACGGAAAAATGTCTGAAAGCCGGTGTTTCCGGAATCGTTTTATCCCATCACAATAACCGGATCGAATTTGCACTGCCGCCCCTGATGATCCTGCCGGAAGTGCTTGAAGTTGTGAACGGGGTATTTCCCGTTTTTGTTGACGATGAGATCAAGACAGGCATGGATGCATTCAAAGCGCTGGCTCTCGGAGCAGCCGGTGTATGTATCGGCCGTCCGCTGATGACCGCCATCAAGGATGATCCGGAGAACGGCGTGTGTGCCTATCTTCAGAAGGCAAACGCTGAACTGGCAAAGGCCATGGCATACACCGGCTGCACCGACCTTTCAAAAATGGATCCGTCTGTCATTCACAGGATCTGATTTTTTTCACCCTTCCCCTTTCTTTTTTCGCTCTGTTTCCGATACCGGTCAAAACAAGAACACCGAATCCTGTTATAATAATGACATATTTTTTCCGGCAGGTTGGGAAGGCAGAAACGTGAAAAAATGAGAAAAAGTGCTGTTCTGTGGCACTTTTTCTTTTCGGACAGAAGGTGCAAATTTATCCGGAAAAATCGGGTAAAATTATAAATGGGAATTTTATGGAGAAAGCACCGCAGGATCATGAGCACTTTCCGGGAATTGTATGAAGCGGACCTGGCCCGTTACAATGGCGAAGTTCCTGCCTGGAACCGTTGGTTTCATTTTTTCCTGCGGAAGACCCAAACCTGCCGCAGCCACCTGATGAAAGGTTTTTATCATCTGTGTTTCCGGCTGGTCAGTGAGCGGCACCGGATGGAGATCTCTCACGGGGCGAAGATCGGTAAAGGGTTCTGCCTCTCAGACCCCTTCCTGGTCACGGTGAATTCAAACGCGGTGATCGGGGAAAATGTGACCTTCGGGAAAAACGTGACGGTCGGCAAACAAAACCGCGGGAAATACGGGGGGAGTCCGACGATCGGGAACCGTGTAGAAGCGCTTGAAAACGCGGTGATCGTCGGCAGGATCACGGTTGGTGACGATGTCCGCATCGCTGCAAACACTTATGTCAACAGAGATGTTCCGGCAGGAGTTTCGATTGCGGGCAATCCGTTTGTTTGTATTGAGGCAGATGATCAGCGCTGATCCACAGCTGTCGTTCGGAGAACAAAGAAAAGGCGCTTACCGGCCGCTGCACCGGAGATTTTGAGCTGTAAACGGATCGCATTTATTGGCAGCAAAGGAGATATGATGGCTGAAAACAGAACACAATATGAAAAACTATACGAAGCTGATGAGTATTACTGGGGCACCGAACCGGGGGAATTTTTGAATGAGATCATAAAATTCATGCCTGCACGGAGAGGAATGAAAGTCCTTGATATCGGCTGCGGTGAAGGCAAAGACGCCGTTTACATGGCCAAAAAAGGTTATACCGTGACGGCATTTGACCTGACAGAATCAGGCATCGCCAAGACGCAGCGTCTGGCGAAAGAAGCCGGTGTGCGGGTCAACGCTTATGTAGACGACATCAACACCTTTGAGACGAACGAGCGCTTTGAGATCATCTATTCCAGCGGAACCCTGCAATATCTGCAAGCTGACAAGATAAAACCATTTTTCGAAAAGGTCAGTAAAATCACCAACCCGAACGGGATCAATTTCTTCAATGTTTTTGTAGAAAAATCTTTTCTTGACCCTGCTCCGGATTGGGATAAAGAGGAAACCTTGTGGAAAACAGGAGAATTGTTCACCTGGTATGCGGACTGGAAGATCCATTATCTTAAAGAAACAATTTTTGAGGACAACAGCGGTGACGTACCGCACCTGCACTGCATGGATTCCATTCTTGCTGAAAAAATCATCAGCCGGAGATAAGTGTCAGGTGTTTTTCCCTGATCAGCGTTATTTTGATAGAATAGAGCGGTACTGAAATGAAATAACTGACAGGAAATGCCTGAATGAAACAAATCGCTGAAAACATCATCATTGAGACAGGATATACCGGTGTGACGCTGGGCGCCATCACCCAGCCGGACCGGATCATTTACATTGATGCACCGCTGCTTCCCGAACATGCCCGCCTTTGGCGCAACGCTGTCACCGGCAGGAAAAAACTGCCTCAGCAGGTCATTCTGATGGATGCCAACCACGACAGGACCATCGGTTCGCGTTACCTGGAATGCACCATCATCGCGCAGGAACGGACTCATTGGATCTACCAAAACCGTCCGATAACCTTCAAACCCATCAGTCAGAATTCCGGCTGCGACTGGGAGCGGATCCGTATTCAGAACGGTTTCCGCTGGATCTACCCGGAAATCGTTTTTTCACAGCGTATGGACCTGCATCAAAGCGAACTGCACATAGATCTGCAGTTTCATCGCGGTCCTTCCGCAGGCTCCTCATGGGTGGAGGTTCCGGCCCGCAATGTGATTTTTGTCGGGGATACGGTCGTCGCCGGTCAGGTGCCGTTTCTGCATACCGCGGAGATCGGTCCCTGGCTGCTGACGTTGGATGAGCTGGAACAGCGTTACAACGAAGGCTGTCTGATCGTCGGCGGACGCAGTGGGCTGGTCGAAAAAGCTGACATCCAATCGATGCGGGCTTTCCTTCAGAAAGCGCAGGATTGCCTGACAGACTATGCTGCCGTCAATGAAACTGATGAGCGGATCGATTCCCTGATCCCGCAGCTGGAGATCGATTCTTTCTTCAAAATCAAAAAAGATGACATGGGTTTTATGGTGGAACGTCTTGCCTATGGTCTGCATCATTATTTCCGCCGCAATTACATGAATATTGACGAGATCGTCTTCGGGTCCAATGAACCAGAAAGCGAAAAGGCCGAAGAGACTGACGAATGAACAAAAAGCTGCTTTTTCTCCTCTGCTTCAGCGTGTCCCTGCTGATCCTTGCGGGCTGCAACATGCCTCAAAAAGTTGCGGCGCCGCCTACGGAAACACCGCAGGAGATCGTAGAGGATACCCCGGAACCGACCGAGACACCTACGCCGCTTCCGCAGCGGGAGAAGATCGCTTTTGTACCTTCCGAAGAGGTTCCGGCAATTACCGATAACCTGACGAAGGCATTGGAACCATTGTGTACGGAGATGTATGAATGCCAGACAGCCGCCAATGAGAATGCAGTGGACTCAGACGCTGATTTCATCATCTTTGCCAAAGAGCCTACGGCATTAACATCACTGAAAGAACGCTTTCCGCAGGCCCATCTCATTGTCATTTCTGATCCAAAAACATCCGTTCCCGGCGTCTGGACGATCCAATATGATCAGGCATTTCTGCCCTTCCTTGCCGGCCTGGCAACAGCCAGCAATGCCTATGACTGGCGCTGTGCCGGGCTGCTGCCCGCAGATTCCCTGCTGTGGGGTGCGGACGCGGCGGACTATTTTGCCAATGGCGCCCATTATTTCTGCGGGAACTGCCGTCCGGCGCTGGCGCCATATGTGAATTTCCCGATCGTGATCTCGCTGCCGGGCGCTTCTTCTCCGGAGAGCTGGTCCTCTCAGTTTGACGAGGCACAGCGGAATTTCATTTATACCGCTTTCCTTGCCGATGAGGCAGTTTCACAGGATCTGCTGCAAAAACTGATCTCACTGAATGTACAGATGATCGGCGTGTCCGCCCCTCCGGCTGGTTTGGAAGGCAACTGGCTGGCAACCATCAATTTCGACTGGGGTGCGACCCTGAACCAGATCATTTCCCGAACACTCAACGGTGAAACGGAAGGAACGGTGCCTCTGGTCCTTTCCATCATTCCCGGTGCTCTCACAGAGGACTTTTCCTCCGGGAAAGCGCTTCTGATCCAGCGTGCCTACGATGGCCTGCTGACCGGACTCCTTTCACCCTATACGCCTACTAAAGAATATACGGAGTAGGGAATAGGGGATAGGTTTTAGGTATCAGGTTTTAGGTTTTAGGTTTAACTTCCAGTATTATTTACTATTTTTAAGGAAACGCTGATTAATGCCTGTTTCATGGCAATTGAGTCAATGCAACCTGTTCTGTTGACTCAATTCTGAGTCAACGAAAACAGGTCACTTTGACTCAGCCCGAATAAATCAGTGTTTCCTTAACTCTTAATTCTTAACTCTTAACTACCAGAAACCAGTAACCGACAACCAGCAACTATTCACTATTCCCTATTCACTATTCCCTGAACTTTCTCTTGACGATCTTTCAAAATTGGGGTATCCTTTATATTGCGTTCGGGCGGGACCGGCGCGGCGGGGACTGTCGAACCTTGTCAGGTCCGAGAGGAAGCAGCAATAAGGCAGATCTTCCGGGCGCCGCCGGCAAACCTGTCCGGGCGCATTTTTTTAAATCAAATCGGAGGCCGCAGCATGGCAGAGAACAAAACCCCGGATTTTTGTGTTTATGACGGGTCAGATTATCAGAAAGCCTTTTGGGATGATGCCAACCGTGCTTATGAAGACAGGTCCGAAGACATTGCATTTAAAAAACTGCTGCCGAAATCCGGCAAACGCATGCTGGAGATCGGCGCCGGTGCCGGACGCAACACACCACGCTACGACGGTTACGAGAAAATTTACCTGTTTGACTACGCCCTGACCCAGATGCAGCAGGCGAAACAGCGCCTGGGCGAGTCCGATCGACTGGTTTTTGCTGCGGCTGATGTTTATCATTTGCCATACAACGACAATGTTTTTGACGGGGCGACCATGATCCGCGTGATCCATCACCTTTCGGAAATCGATCCGGCTATGGCGGAGATCCAACGGGTGATGGAAAAGGACGCCACCTTTATTCTGGAATTTGCCAATAAACGCAACATCAAGGCGATCCTGCGCTGGATGACTGGAAGACAGAAGTGGAACCCCTTTACCAAAGATCAGGTCGAATTTGTCAAACTGAATTATGATAACCATCCGGAGACCATCAAAGAGACCCTGGAAGCGCACGGATTTGTGATCGACAGGGCACTTTCCGTTTCCAACCTGCGTATCGGGAAGCTGAAGAATGATCCGAAAAACCTGGGCTGGATGCTGAAGACGGAAGACGTGCTGCAGGATGCGCTTTCCGGCATAAAACTCAGCCCGAGTGTTTTCCTGAAGTGCACACAGACGCAGGGTGATTTCTATGATCCCAATGCGCCGATTTTCAAATGTCCGGCCTGCGGAAGTGTCCGTATGACCGAAACCAAAGAAGCAGTGACCTGTCCCGACTGCGGCCGTGTTTACCCGATCGTCGACGGGATCTATAACTTCAGGCTGGAATAAAAAAGACTTGCCTTAAGCCATATTGCATACAAAAAATATGATAAATGACAGTTTCTTAAACAAGGAACTGTTTTTTTATTGAAATTACGGGAAAAGCATGTTAAAGTTATACATGTAAATGTTTACAATGATTCCCGTCATTGACATTTTCCATTAATTTCAGGACCGATTGCGGTTCTCCGGAAAATCTGAAGAGGAGATAGCTATGGAGGAAAACAAAACGGCAAACGATACACAGCAAACCGAACGAACTGTCAATCCATATTCCGCAAAGGCTGTAAAACGCGCATTGGGAAGAAAACGCATTGGTGAATTATTGATCCTCTTTGTATTTATGCTTTTCTTCTATGGACCGTTGCTCCATGCCTTTATGCTGGCTTTTGCAAACGTTTATGGTCAAGGGGATGTGTTTCCGTCGGAATGGGGCTTCCATTGGTGGGGGTATGTTCTCGGTCAGCAGAATGTTCCCAGGGCAATTCTAAACTCATTCCTGTTTGCCTTTTGTTCCACCGCTCTTTCTTTGCTGATCTGTATTCCCGCTGCCTATGTTTTGGCACGCTTCAAGTTCAAGGGCCGCAAACTGATCATGTTCTCTTTCCTGATCGGTAATGCCTTTCCGAAAATCGGAATGTACACAGCTATCGGTATTATTTACTATAAAATCGGACTGATGGGCACATTTTTGGGCGTTCTGCTGATCCATATGCTTGGTACGACCATGGAAATGATCTGGCTGCCTGCCGGAGCATTCCGCAGTGTTCCGAGGCATCAGGAGGAAGCAGCACGGGATGCCGGTGCCGGTCCGGTGAAAACATTCTTTTCCGTCACGCTTCCGATCGCCTGGCCGGGGATCGTGGTGGCTGCCATGCATGCCTTTATCGGGTCTCTCGGTGAAAGTGTCGGTACACTTCTCGTTGGTCTGCCTCAATGGCGGACAATGATGACAGAAATGTATGGCGTGATCCTCGATTTTCCGGCTACAGCCGGCGCGGTGTTTGCGGTCATTATCGTGATCCCGAATATGTTCCTGTTGTGGATCATGCGGAAGTATGTCAGCGCGGATACAATGGCAAAAGGTTTCAAGATGGGATAATCCCTTTGGAGTGATAATATGGACGATACGATCAAACTCAGTGTTATTAACATGACCAAGCTTTACAGCAATGGTGACGGTGTCAAAAATATTGATCTGGATGTTCACACCGGTGAACTGGTCACCCTTCTCGGCCCTTCCGGCTGCGGAAAAACCACGATCCTGCGCACCATCGGCGGGTTTATTGACCTGACTGACGGCGACATCACCATTGACGGCAAGTCGATCATTACCCTGCCGCCGGAAAAACGTCCGACCTCCATGGTGTTCCAGAGCTATAACCTCTGGCCTCATATGAGCGTTCATGATAATCTGGAGTTCGGGCTGAAGCTGCGCAAGATCCCGAAGGATATCCGCGAACAGAAAATTGCTTACGGTCTGAATCTGGTGAAAATGAGTGGATTCGAGAAAAAATATCCGAACCAGATGTCCGGTGGTCAGCAGCAGCGTATCGCGATTGCCCGTTCTCTGATCCTGGAGCCGGAGGTGCTGCTTCTGGATGAACCGTTCTCTGCTTTGGATGCAAAGATCCGTATGGAAATGCGGGAAGAACTGCGCAAGATCCAGACAGACCTGAACATCACGGTCATCTTCGTGACTCATGACCAGGAAGAAGCGATGATGCTTTCTGATCGTATTGTGGTTATGAGCAAAGGTCATATCGAACAGATGGGCTCTCCACGGGAAATTTATGACAATCCTGCCACCCGTTTTGTTGCCGGATTTATCGGTGAGATGAACTTCCTGGATGATGGTACCGGCAAGCAAATCGCTGTCCGTCCGGAACACATCAACGTGACCAAAGGCACAGGCGGCATTCTGCATGGTACTGTACGGACGATTATGATGCTCGGGCACTATCTGGAAATGACGCTGGATACGGAAAAGGGTCTGGTAAAGGTTTATATTAATTCCGACCAGGCTGATCAGTTCCAAAAGGGTGATCAGGTCGCGCTGAACTTTGACCACACCTACAGCTACAATAAGGAGTAAGGAATAAGGAGTAAAGAGTAAAGGGATAAGAATGAAAAATGAACGATCTAAGGAAACGCTGATTAATGCCTATTTCATGGCAATTGAGTCAATACAACCTGTTCTGTTGACTCAATTCTGAGTCAACGAAAACAGGTCACTTTGACTCAAGCCGATTAAATCAGCGTTTCCCTAATAATTCATTTTTCATTTGACCAACCTGTATGGTAATAAACAGGGGATACTCCCTGTTCAATAAAATAAAGGAGAAAAATATGAAAAAAGCTTTATTGTTTGTACTGGCAATCGCGGCAGTTTTGTCCGTTTGCACTACCGTTTTCGCTGCAGACCTGCCGACCATTCAATTCTGGTCCACCGGTTCTCAGAATGTTCAGGATGTCTTTGCTGAAGTTATCAAAGCATACAATGCGAAAGAAGACCGCAGCGCCAATGTTGAACTGCAGTTCGTACTCTCCGGTACCGGCGATACCAGCCTCCGTTCCGGTTATATTTCCGCTGTTGCTGCCGGAGATACATCCCGCTACGATGTCATTGCTGAAAACGGAACTGACTTCCTGCGCTACATCTCTGAAGCTGAAGTTAATGGCATTTCCGACCCGGAAAGCATTTTCATCGATTTGGATTTCGATAAGATGCCCAACTACCCCAATGTCAAGATGACAGCCAGTGTCTATCCTGAGAAACTGGTTCCCTACCGCGGCACCACTGTTGTTTTCGACTATGACTCCGCCAAGATTTCGGAACCCCCGCAGACCTGGGACGAACTGGTTGAATGGATGAAAGCCAACCCCGGCCGCTTTGTCTACAACGATCCTGATACCGGCGGCGCCGGCAAGGCTTTTGTCATCGCTGCGATCTACCGCCAGATCGATGATCCGGATGCCTTCAAGAATGCTTCCGACCCGAAATACGTTGATATGTATGATGCCGGTTTTGAATGGCTTGCTGAGATTCATCCTTATATCTACAGCTCCGGCGGTCACGTTCAGTACGCTGTCAAGAACCAGGGCGCTCTTGACCTGCTTGGCCAGGGTGAAGTCTGGATGACCCCTGCCTGGGCTGACGGTACTCTGACGGCTCTTGAAAACAAGACTCTTCCGGAAACTGTAAAGATGTATCAGCTCTCTGACCTGTCTCTGACCGGTACCGATGTTGATATGGCTATCTGCTCTACCTCACAGCATATTGATGAAGCTTATGATTTCATGAACTTCGTTGTCAGCCCGGAAGCTCAGCAGATCTTCGTTGACGTTATGAAAGCAGTCCCGGTCATTGATGCCGCCACACTGGAACAGACTGATTCTGTCCAGGCTGTTTCCCTGTTGAATCCTGCTGACTTCAACATCGTCTCTGCCGGCGGTAATGAAACTGATCTGCTGGAACGCTGGGCTGAAGAAATTGCTACCCTGAACTAAACAGGTTTCGGATATCAGGTTCCGGATGTCTGCAAATATCAGCCGAACCTGATTAAAGCAAATACAAAATCATAAGATAAAAATCGGGCGGGAAATGCCCGCCCGATTTTGAAAAAAAATCTATCGTCAACACTGACCGTCAAAGGAAAGGAAGATGCGATGAAACAAACAAAGAAATCAAATTGGAAAACGACATTGTTTATTATCGGAGCACTGACGCCGGCTATGCTGGTTTCGCTTGGCCTGGTGATTTACCCGATGATCAATCAGGTCATCAGAAGTTTTAAAGATCCCAAGACAGGCGCTTTTACCTTTGACAATTACGTTTATTTGTTTACAAACAAACTTTCCAGCAACGCGATCTGGTATACAGTGGTGGTTTCCATTTTGACGGTGTTGCTTTCAATCGGAATCGCTTATTTGCTGGCAATGTACCTGCGTTTTTCGAACTCGAAAATTTCAAAATTGATCGGTAATCTTTATCTGATTCCGCGATTTATTCCGAGCCTGGTGGCTGTTTATGCGATGAAAACGATCATCGCCGACTCCGGTCTGCTGAATCGTATCTCGCTTCATTTCAACGAAAACAGCCCCCTTTATAACTATAAACCGGGCATGCTTTATAACATGAAGGGTATCCTTTTTATGAACTGCTGGTTCAACATTCCCTTCGCCACCATGATCATTGTGGCAGCGCTTGCGGGCATTTCTGAATCCGTTGTTGAAAGCGCTCAGGATGTAGGAGCCGGGAAAATCCGTATTTTCTTCAAAATCATTCTGCCGCTTTCTTACAAAGACGTGTTGATCGCAGCGACCTTCGTCTTCATGAGCAACATCTCCTCCTTCACAACGCCTTATTTGATCGGCGCCAACTTCCCGCAGATGCTCGGTGTTTACCTGCGGAAACAGTTCGGCAACGCAAAGTATGAGATTGCGGCAGCTACTTCTGTGGTTATCTTCGTTCTTTGTTCGATCTCAGCTATCGTGTATCTTTACACCAATATGAAGGAACAGGCCTGGGAGGAGAATTAACATAATAATGAATAATGAATAGTGAAGAGTGAAAAATGTATGAAGACCAACTAAACAATAAATCTGTCAGATTTGCTGTGAGGATCGTGAAACTTCACTATTATTTGAGAAAAAATCATGAATTTGTAATTTCTAATCAGATCATTCGCAGCGGTACATCAATTGGGGCAAATATTAATGAAGCGAATTATGGCCAAAGTAAGGCTGATTTTATCTCAAAACTATCTATAGCGCTGAAAGAAACTGCTGAAACAGAATATTGGCTGAAGGTTATATATTATTCAGAAATGATAAATGATAAAATGTTTGAGTCAATTATTACAGATTGTCTTGAAATAAAGAAAATGTTGATATCATCTCTGAATACAGCAAAAAGGAACAAAAATGGGATTAAAGATAATGAATCGTGATTATTCACTATTCATTATTCAATATTCACTAATTAAGTTGCCTGTTGGATAATTTCTGGTATAATATTTCGTTGTTGGGCGCGTAGCTCAGTTGGTTAGAGCGCTTGTATCACACACAAGAGGTTTCGGGGGTTCGAGTCCCTCCGCGCCCACAATGTCATGAAAAGAAGAAAATTTCTTCTTTTTTTGTTTAAATTGGTTAATATAGTTTCTTAAATTCATAAAGCTCAAGCGTTTCACACATTTTCATAGCTGAGACGGGAGAACGGAAATCATCTTCCCGGAGATTTGCCGGAGATATTCTTAAAAAAATGCAGGTTTTCAGTACGGAGCACACGGAAATTGGCCTGATGCGGTGGCGAAGTTTGGCTGTATTCCGGGTTGCGGCAACGGATTCTGAACAGCTGCTAAAGGAATGATTATGAGCAGTAAATTGGTGTTAACAATTCAGGACATATCCTGTGTCGGGCAGTGCTCTCTGACGGTGGCGCTGCCGATCATTTCCGCCTGTGGCCTGGAGACAGCCATTCTGCCTTCAGCGGTGCTTTCCAACCACACCGGCGGGTTCAAAAGCTGGACCTTCCGGGATCTGACGGATGACATGCCCGCGATCGAGCAGAAATGGATCGAAGAAGGGATCAGCTTTGATGCCATCTACACCGGTTATCTCGGCAGCGCCCGGCAGATCGATATCGTCAGGCATATCTTCGAGACCTGTTCCAAACCGGGCTGCATTCATGTGGTGGACCCTGCCATGGCGGACAACGGCTCGCTTTATTATGGCTTTGACATGGATTTCGTGAAGGAAATGGCAAAGCTCTGTGCCTCAGCGGACTACATCCTGCCGAATGTCACGGAAGCCAGCCTGATCACCGGCATGGAATATAAAGAAACCTATGACGAAGCCTACGTTTTGGA
>CAYWKZ010000028.1:0-25153 GCA_964459115.1 uncultured Leptolinea sp.
TCCTTGCCCATGCTCAGCAGCACGGGAATATCTTCTTCGGTGACGATATGCCCTTTGCGGAATCGCGGGCCTTTAAATTCCCCGGGAATGATCTGTGTCATGTCATGGCAGAGCACCTGTCCGACTGCATCTTTTGTGTTGATCAGTTTCATGATAAACCTCTTGATAAGGTGAAGGGTGAAGGTTGAAAGGTGATTTTGTCTCCCGGTTTGATGATGCCGCCGCGTACCACAACGGCAAAGATCCCTTCTGTCGGCATCACGCATTTTCCGGTGGTCTTTTTGATGGCACAGTCGTTGTGGCATTCCTTGCCGATCTGTGTGACACAGAGCTCTGTCTCACCCACTGAAAGCATTGTCCCGACCGGCAGGGATTTCAGATCAATGCCACGTGTCAGGATATTTTCGGCAAAAGCTCCGGGCTGAAGGTCCCAGCCCAGCGCCCGCATTTTATCGACGCTTTCGTCTGCGAGCAGACTGACCTGGCGGTGCCAGTTTCCCGCGTGGGCATCACCGGCAATGCCGTGACCGAAGATCAGGTCGATTTCCGGGACTTCATGTTTTTGGACGCCTTTCTTTTCGCTGAGGCAGACAGCGATCACTTCAGGCTTCATGGATGGTGTAGTCTCCTCTTACGCCGCCGGTCTTGGAAAGCAGGCGGATGTTGCTGATCTTCATGTCCTTCTGCAGAGCTTTGCACATGTCGTAGATCGTCAATGCCGCGGTGGAAACGGCAGTCAACGCTTCCATTTCCACGCCGGTCTCTCCTTTGCAGCGTACCTCGGAAAAGATGTCAATGCTCGTTTCATTGATGGCAAAGCGGATGTCGATGGCGGAAAGCATCAACGGATGGCACATGGGAATGATTTCAGAGGTGCGCTTGGCAGCCATGATGCCCGCGACCTGTGCGACGGAAAGCACATCACCCTTGGCGATGCCTCCGCTTCGTACTTTGGCAATGGTTTCCGGAGACATATAGATGGTTCCTGTGGCTGCCGCGGTACGTTGGGTGATCCCCTTGTCTGTCACATCCACCATCTTTGCGTGCCCCTGTTCGTTGAAGTGTGTAAAGTCCATAAGTTATTCTCCTGAAGAAATGAGCTGCAATGGAACAGCCCCCTTCTTCCTTCTTCACTCTTCATTCTTCATTCTTCATTCTTCATTTCTTATTTCTTATTTCTTATTTCTTATTTCCCTTTATCCGCCGATTTCGCTCATCAGGCGCTTTTCCGTGCCGGAGATGCCGTCCCGGTTGATGAAGTGTTGTGCCGGTTTCCGTGCGATTCCTTTCTTTATCGCCTCTGTCAGCGCATCTCCGTGCAGGCCCCGCAAAGGGATCTCCAGATCGGAATGCAGGCAGGGCTTGAGCATGCCATCGGCGGTGAGGCGGATACGGCTGCAGCTGCCGCAGAAGCTGTGGCTCAGCGGACGGATCAGTCCGACCTTTCCGACCGCTCCGGGAAGCCGGTACACCTCAGCCACTCCATCTGTTTCCAAAGGCCGGAGCTCCGGAACCTTGTCGAGAACGGTTTTCGCGTCCAGAAACGCGGATGAGGGCCAGCGGGCAGCTTCTCCGATGGGCATCAGTTCGATGAAGCGGACACTCAGGTCGCGATCACGGGTGAGACCGACCAGATCCGGGATCTCATCATCGTTGAATCCGCCGATGAGTACCGCGTTGATCTTGGTTCCGTGAAAACCGGCTGCTTCTGCCGCGTCTATTCCTTTCAGTGTGTTGGCCAGAATCCCGCAGCGGGTGATGGAACGGAAGCGGTCTTCCCGAAGCGTGTCGAGACTGATATTCAGCCTGTCAACTCCGGAATCTTTTAAGATACGTGCTTTTTGGGAAAGAAGCGCTCCGTTTGTTGTAAGCGTTAATTCTTTAAGGTCTGTATTTTCCTTCAGTTTCGCACAAAGTGTTTCGATGCCTTTTCGGACCAGCGGTTCGCCGCCGGTCAGGCGGACCTTGCGGATGCCGAGCGTGACCGCGGTATTTGCAATTTCTGCGATCTCTTCCAGACGCAAAATATCCGCGTGAGCCCGTTTGCTGATGCCGCTTTCCGGCATGCAGTAACGGCAGCGGAAATCACACCGGTCCGTGACCGAGATGCGGAGGTAGTCGATGGTGCGGTTGAATTGATCCTTCATGATTGACAGTGTTTCAATTCCAATTTTCTTGTTTTGGCAGTGGCAGGTTAACAATAAGGAGCCAGTGTTATTCAAACTTCTTTCCTAAAACCTATAACCTATAACCTAAAACCTCATCTCCCGAAACCCTTCTTCCTTTCTAACAAGTTAATCACGATCATGGCAGCAGCGGAGATGGCAATGTTGATCAGAACCCAGCGCAGCGCCAGTTCATCATTCCCTGTGCGCCAGAGCTGATAAACTTCCGTTGCAATCGTAGCGGTACGGCCCGGTGTATATCCGGCGATCATGGATGTGGCGCCATATTCACCGATGCCGCGGGCAAAGGCCAGGATCATCCCGGCGAGGATCCCCTGTTTGCAGTTTGAGACGCGGATGCGCCAGAATATCCTTGTTTCTGAGACGCCCAATGTTCGTGCCGCATCAGCAAGATTTTCGTCAAAGCTCTCAAAAGCGCTTCGTGTCGGGCGGTACATCAGCGGGAATACCACTACAACTACAGCAAAAATGGCTGACCACCAGTGCATGGTCAGCTTGATCCCGAACTGCTGATAAAACCAGGAACCGATCACCCGTTTGGGACCCAGAACATGGAGAAGAAGATAGCCCATGACGGTCGGCGGCAGAACCATCGGCAGGGTCAGGAGCACGTCAAAGATTCCCTTGAGCACGCGGGGCATGCGGGCGATATGATAAGCCGCAGCGATCCCGGTAAAAAAGACAATTACGGCCGAGATCGCTGTGACGCGCAATGAATTGTAAAGAGGAAATAAGTCCATCGAAACAAATAAGAAATAAGAAATAAGAAATAAGAAATGGGGTTCTTATTTCTTATTCTCGCTTATGAACCCGGGCGCCTAATTTTCTGTTACCATAGAGAAGCCGACGGATTCGAAGACTTCCCTGGCTTCCTGCCCTTTCAGAAATTCCAGAAAAGCTTTTGCTTCTTCCGGATGGGCGGAGTTTTTTAAAACAGCGGCGGGATAGATCACCTGACCGCACATTTCTTTTGCAGCGGTATCGACCGGTTCCAGCCCGGCAGAGAATGCATCGGTGCTGTAAATGATTCCGGCGTCCGCAATGGACTCGACAACAGCGGTCGTGACTTCCTTGACGTTGGAACCATAGGTCAGGTTTGCGGCGATTTCGGCTTCATCGATCCCGTACCAGGCAAAGATTTTTTGCGTGTACTGACCGACGGGAACGTCACTGTTGCCCAGGGCAAGCATGACTTTTCCGGCTTTCAGGGCTTCGATCAGTTCATCGAAGGAATTGATATTTGCCGGGTTGCCTTCGGCAGCACAGAGCGCGACTTTGTTTTCCAGCAGGTCAAAACGGGTCCCTTCGAGAAGATAATCCAGTCCTTCGGTATTGATTTCCGGGGAGGCGGTGATATCCAGCTGGTTCATCTGTTTCGGGGCTGCGGAAATGAAAACGTCACAGTCTGCGCCTTCCTGAATTTGGGTTTTGAGTGTGCCGGATGAGTCAAAGGTGTAGATCAGGTTCACATCCGGAACGGCTTCTTTGTAAAGATCCGCGATTTCCGTCAGGGTTTCGGTCATTGAAGCGGCGGCGAAGACGATCAGGTCGATTTCTTCGGCAAAACATGCAGCCGACGCCGCAAGCAGGACAATGGCTGTCAGGCAAAGAATGAGTTTTTTCATATTTCCTCCGGTAGGGTTCCTGTTTCGGAATAAGGTGACGCAGCACGGGATAATGCTCCGGTGTGTATTTGTTCACTCTTATTCCGATATAATCATACCAAAGGGTGATAAAATTGATAAGGATCATGGTGCGATATAGTCGTTTCTATGTTCGATAATATCGAATGTGATTATTGGCTGAAACGTATAGTGCGGGATAACAGCATTATTTCATTTTTTATGATGTGAGGGTTATGGAAAACAGGGTTATTCTTTCTGTTGATAAATCTATGCGGCTTATTGAGATCCTGCTTGCGGCGCGTCGTCCGCTGACATTAAAGGAACTGGCGGAGAGATCCGGCTGTCCCAAAAGCACGGTTTACGGACTGCTGTTCACGATGCTGCAGCATGACGTGATCCACCAGGATCCGGATGGCCGTTATGGGTTGGGCATTCGGCTTTACGAGTGCGGAGCGGCTGTTTCCGAATCCTGGGATATCAGCGCCCGGATCCATCCGCAGCTGGAAAAACTTGCCCGTCAGACCGGTGCAGGCGCTTTTGTAACCTTTTTTGACGGACGGAACGTGATCTCCTTTGACCGCTGCGTTGGCAGCGGCGGGCTGCAGGTGATTCCGGAAGTCGGAATGCGTATGTCGCTGCATGCCACTGCTCAGGGGAAGCTGTTTCTTTCTATGCTGCCCCGTTCCAGGGTGCTGAGCATGCTGCGGGAGGATGGAATGGCTTCCTTTACCCCGCATACGATCACCGACCCGGAAAACCTGATGGCGGAACTGGATTCCATCCGGGTGCAAGGCTACGCAATTGAGCATGGGGAATACCGCCGCGGATTGATGGGCGCAGCGGCCCCGATCCGTGAACATGATGGTAAAATTGAGTATGCATTGGGCATTGTCGGCTTGTACCGTTCCGTAATGTCCGATGAATTTCAATCTGCAATCAGTCAGATGCTGAAAATTGCGGATGAAATTGTACACCTTTGAGCAGCAGAAAAGAGATAAAAATGAGCCATTACCTTCCTGAAAAAGATGCTTCCGGGTTTGTTTTGCTTTCGGATTATATTCCGTCCATTGTGCAAGAGATCCGTTATTTTTCGACGTATAATTTCATCGGTGACCGGATCGACGGATATGAAGAGCCGATCGCCTTGCTGACAAAAGAGGCTGCCCGTGCGCTGAAAACTGTTGCCAATGAGATGAATGTCAAAGGCTACCGTCTGAAGATATTCGACACCTACCGCCCGACAACGGCGGTGAAGCATTTCATCCTGTGGGGAATCGAGGATCAGGATGTGCGGATGAAGCCTTATTTTTATCCGGATGTGGTTAAGCAGGATCTTTTCTCCGAAGGGTATATTGCAAAAAAATCCAGCCACAGCCGGGGCAGTACAGTGGATCTGACGCTGCTGGATATGCGGACGGGGAAAGAAATGGATATGGGCAGTCAGTTCGACTGGTTCGGAATCGAATCTCATCCAGACTATCGCGGGATCACCGAAGAACAATATGAAAACCGCATGTTCCTGCAAAAAGCGATGGTCCGCAACGGATTCGTGCCCATTGACTGTGAATGGTGGCATTTTACGCTTGCCGACGAACCCTATCCGGATATGTATTTCTCTTTTCCCGTTTCCATGGATTCGATCAGGAGATAATAAAATGGGGCTTGAAAGCCCCATTTTATTATCACTTTTTTCTTTTGCTTTATGCAGCAGCGGCTTTGACGATGTCGGTGAAGTCCGGAGCCTTGAGAGAGGCGCCGCCGACCAGGGCGCCGTCGATGTCGGGCTGGCCGAAGAATTCGGCAGCGTTATTGCCTTTCACAGAACCGCCGTAGAGCACGCGGATGGACTGGGCAGCTTCTTCGCCGTACATGGAGGCGTAGGGTTTGCGAATGTAGTCAGCGATGACCTTGTTGGCATCCGGGCCGGTGGCGGCCAGGCCGGTGCCGATGGCCCAGACCGGTTCGTAGGCGACGATGATCTTCGCGGCGTCTTCAGCGGACATGCCCTTGAGACCTTCGAGAACCTGACCGGAGACGACTTCTTCAGTCTTCCCGCCCTGGTTTTCTTCCAGAGTTTCACCGACGCAGACGATCGGGGTCAGGCCGATCTTGAGGGCAGCGAGGGTCTTTTTGTTGACGGTTTCGTTGGTCTCACCGAAATAGGTGCGGCGTTCGGAGTGGCCGATGATGACATACTGGCCCAGTTCGGCAACCATGTTCGGGGCAACTTCACCGGTGTAGGCACCCTTTTCTTCCCAGAAAAGGTCCTGAGCACCGCAGCCGATTTCCGTTCCCTTCAGCGTCTGAGAAACACAGTAGAGAGCGGTGAAAGGCGGGCAGACCACACGGTCAACTTCGCTGATCCCGTTGATCATCGGGACGAGTTCTTCCATCAATTTGACACCTTCAGCAACAGTCTTGTTCATTTTCCAGTTGCCGGCGACCATCGGTTTACGCATAATAATTTCTCCTTATCAGTAAAAGGGGCGTTCCCCTTGATTTCACTAATATCATTATAAATGAGAAATGAAAAAAGAGGAGCGAGTAATGAAAATTGGATGAGACAGAACCGATTTGAGAAAAAGGACGGGAGGTTGAAACCTCCCGTCCACAGTATATTACAGAACCCGTATCCTGATTTACTCTTTGGTTCTCAGTCTGCGGACACCGATGATGACGAGAATCAATCCTGCGAGCATGATAAGGAGAGACGGAATATTCCAGCCTTCCAGACCGCCGGTGTGAGGCAGTTCCTTCGGTTCATTTGTCGGCTGCTGTTGATAGTTCAGATCCTTGTCAAAAGAATCTACGACCACCGCATCCAGTTTGGACGGAGCCGGCCTGGTGGATTGAACTTCGGTTTTTTGTTCACTGCCGGAAGGCTTGATATCCGTTGAACGATTGTCAGTGGTTTTCTTCTCTGTTTCCGTTTCTTCAGGTTTCCCGGCCGAATCAATGCCGGCGCTGTCTGCTGTTGCCGACGGTTTCACCGGTTCGGAGGCGCCGTCTTTACCATCCAGACGGACCGGACCCTGGGCTTCCGCCGTCGGAGCCATCAGGATGACCAGCGGTGTCGCAGTGGGCTGCGGGACAGTCGGTGTGGGGGAAAGAGCGATCACGGTGACTTGAGGCGTGGGAACTTCCGTGGGCGCTGAGCCGAAGAGGTTGCTGAAGAAGCTGGCGAACCAGTTTCCTTCCTGTGGCTCTTCTGGCACTGTCGGGGTAGGTTCCCCGGTGGCTGTCGGGAAGGGCTCTTCGTCAGCAGGTACCGGATCAGTGAGGTCCGCACCGAAGCGCTCCTGCTGCAGAACAGCTGTCTGTTCAGCGGGCAGTGGGTTCAATGTGATCTCGAAATGAATGTCCATCTGTACTTTTTGGTCAGATGCTGTATCTTCGGGATCGAAAGGCTCACCGGACAGGCTGAGGAGCAGCGGTGTCTTATCGACCCAAACCACAGGTTCCATGGTGATTTCTGACGGTGTTTCTTCCGGACTCAGCTCTGTCAATTGGATGGCGTATTCCTTGCCGTCAAGCTCAAAGACAGCCGTCTGCGGCTGTTTTTTCTCATTTCCGGCTGCATCCAGTACCTTCACGGGGACACTGACGGACTCTGTCTGATGTTCCGGCGCTGCCGCAGGCATTTCATCAGCCGGTTTGACACTGACAGCGAATGCTTTATCATTCAGCCAGGCAATCGCGGTATCTTCTTCAACATGATTGTCCGTTGGTGAAGCAGATGCTTTTGCTTTTGTTTCCGGCGCTGCCTGTTCTGCAGCTTCGCTGACCGATTCAGCAGAGATTGGATCTGCTGATGTATTGCGTTCCGGGGCAAGGACAAGCAGGTTTTCAGCTGCAGTCGGCGTAAGGATCTCAGTCGTCGGTTCGGTATTCTTGGCAAGCGCCTGATCTCCCTGTGAAAGGAAGCGGGCTTCCAATTCAGAAGAACTCACCTGTTCATCATTGACAGCGTTGTAGATCAGGTTTTCACCGGTAACCATTTCTCCGGCGGGCATGCTGACGGTGGTCCGGGTTCCGGTATCGGTTTGGTGAAACGCCGGCTGACGAGCCGCTACGACACCACCGATGACAGCAACCCCTGCGAGGATCATCAGCCAGGACGGCAGTTTGCCCCTGGCGGTGGTTTTTTTCCTGTTTTGGTTCAGGCTGAATTCTTTATCAAAGTTATCTGTGTTGAAATCCATGGTCGCTCCCTCTCTCTTCAGCGATGCATTTCTTTATTTTTTGTCGTCCTGCAGCAGTTCGACGTTGTTGACCGGCAATGTGATGTTTGTGTTGGCATCAATACAAATTTGAACCTGATCTCCAATCGGTTCAGTTTCTCCGTCGCTGACCGTTCCCTGCGGCAGCAGTTTTGTTATAAAGCCGATCTCACCGGCGTAATAGCCGTCCAGTATCCGCACCCGGTTCCCGACAGATATTTCAGAAAGCAGGTTGTTTTTATCGGATGACGGGTCTTCCTGCGGAATGATGATTTCGGCTGCCTGTGGAATGTTGCCGCGAGCGGGGGCAGAATAAAGATAGGCACATTTGATAATGTTCTCGCCCAGCAGGTTATAGACAGGATCAGAGATCCTTCCTCCTCCGATGGTATCAGTTACAATGACCGGGAACGGAAGCTGTTCGGCAACAGGCAGCAGAGCGGCCGGCAGTGAGCCGAAAATCAATCCCCCCGGAGACAGCCGTGCGGTGGACTGCAATACGTCCGCATCATAACAGGTGTTGGCAAAGACGATGGAGCCGGCCATTGCCATGGACAGGCTCTGTGTGTCAAATATGCCGTCTTTGGCGATATCACTGACGGTCAGCAAAATTCCCTGACCGATTTTGTTGTTGCCCCACACACCGGCAGCATAGGCGCCGACCGTCTCGACCACAGCGCCGCGGTTTGGTATGATTTCGGTGACTGTACCGGGGAATCCCGCGGCTACAGTTTCCAGATCTTCCGCATCTGCCTCAAAAATCAGATTTCCGCCGCTCGCGCCAAGAAACCGTCCGCTGTAAAGGGCATTCAGCGTGCGCGTTTTGCGGTCAGAGCGCCTGGCGATCGGTTCACTGACCGAGACAAAATCACCTTCGTTGATCAGCAGGTAATCCTGCATATTGGTTCCCTGAGTCAGACCCAAAGCATCATACAAATTCACTGAAAAATGTGTGCGCCAGGTCTTGCGCCATGCGATCTGCATGGTGGGATCAGTAAACTGCCCCGGGAATACCATCACGGTGCCATCTCTGGTCAGTTTGCGGGAACAGCGAACAGGTCCCGAATATATGATTTTTGCAGCAGCAGTCTGCATAAAATACTCCGTTAATTACCTTTCCAGCTTCCAAGCTCGCTGCGCCAGCGATCCAGCAGATGAATTTGTGCACTGCGGTCTTCAGGAAGTTGAAGAACTTCGCCGCGCATATCGAAGACCAGGCCAAAGCATCCGGCTTTGAATCCGATGGAAGTCCATGTCGGAACGCCGGGCAGCGTGACGGATTTATCCACATTGAACCAGTCCATTTCATAATAACGTCCGTATTCCAGCGGAATGCGTTTGATGCCGCCCTGGAATATGTCGACTTTTTGTATATTGGCCCCATCATCACGGAGAGATATGCTGAACGCGCGTTTTCCTTCTTTGACGCGGGAAAGAGGGGTGATCACACGTCCGAGGTTCAAAAACATGGCCGGTGATGTCACCTGTGCGGCCAGTTCACGATTGACACCGGCCAGCGCTCCGACTGCGGAAGCCAGACCGTTCATGTCAAGATAGTAATCTGTCAGCCCGAAGGGCCTCAAACTGTCCATCCCGATACGCAGTACATCACCCGGGTCTTCCACATTCCGGAGAACGGCTCCGCCCAACAATACCATGCCCAGCGTTCCATCGGTCAGCTGTTCTTTGGCCGGATTCTGCTCAATAGCTGCTTTGATCAGAAAATGGGCCAGGGTCTGTTCGATCTCCGCCGAATAGGTGTTAGCAGGAATCAATTCCGGATGGACGGATTTGTTGATGATATAGTCGGTAAGTTCGCTCTCCTTCAGTTGGAAATTGATCCAGGGGAGGATCTCTGACGGTTTGGTGTGTTCCAGCAGCTTTGGCAGCGTTCGTCCGATCCCCCCGGAGAATTTTGTCATCTCAAGCCCGAGATTTGCGCCGAAGGCGGTGATGGTTCTGTTGGCTCCCACTTCCACTGCCAGGACGGAATGATTAGCGCGGTGGAGCCGGCTGAGCAAACGAACACACCTGCCATAAGCGAAATCTCCCGAGATCGCTTCACAGCCGGTTTCTTTCTGTACTTGTGCAAGCGCAGGGTTTTTCTCTTTACCGAAGTTCAGCATACATTTCTGGAATGCGGTGGTCGGTGAAGTCTTTACATCCTTTTGCCCCATCACGTTGTCGCAAAAACTGATTTTTGTGAGATGATGAAACACTTTTTCATATTGACTGCGTGCTTCGGTATTCCCCATGTAAAGGATCTCCGGGCGGTTCTTTTCATCAATGCTTTTACATGCCAGCAGCAATATTTCACCCAGCCGGTAAAGAGCATGTTCGGCGCCACCTTCTGTCCCGCCGCTTATCAGAATGATATCCGGGTCAGCTGCGGTCAGTGCGCCGATGTTTTCTGTCAGCGGTCTGCCTTCCATGGCGCAGATCTTTGCGGAGGCTGTCAGGCCGTTTTTGCGCATCAGATCTTCCATAGCCTTAATGGAGGCGTCATTGGTCAGGCCCATCAGAACAACACGCGGCATCTCTCCGCCGCTCCAGGTGACGACTACCTGGTCCGCGCCGATCATGCCAAGCTTTTGCGGCGTGATGATGCGGCCTGTGTCATCAAGAAAATGACGATCCAATGCGGATTCCATTTTTTGTATTGCACCGGAAACAGATTGATATTCCACTTCGCCGCCATCGGAGTAAACCGTCCGCCCTGAGGCTGTGCCTGTGAAATGATAACGTCCGTTTTCCCGCTCAAACAGGCTTACGCGAGTGTTGATGGCGCCGATGTCGATCGTCAGGACAACATCGATCGACTCTTCCTTTTGTTCCCGCGTTTTTTCGTTTTTTTTCTGTTCCATCAGGCTGCCTTCATTTCACAAGTGACTGAACGGTCGTGATCATACCTGAAATATGACTGACCAGGATGTTTGCGGCGGTCAGAAATACAGCGGCTGCAACTGCACCGAAGCTGAACCCGATCAAGATATTCCCTAAAACTGTTCCGGAGGATTTTCCGGTTTTTGTTTTTCCCGGGAGACTGTAATGACGTGTATAAAGCAATGATGTGAGAGCGCTCAATACAATGGTTCCCGTTTTTATCCAGTACCAGACATTGTTTTTTTCTTCCGGACTGATGGATGCCAGCCGGAATCGTGCTGCAAGATTTTGTACAAATGCCGGGATGGCAGCACCTGCCGCACCCAGCACCAGAACTGCCGCACCAAGGGCAATCAACACGGTCATGATGACTTTTCCTCCGCTCTTGCTGCCGGTGTATGACTTGCAGAACAGGAGTATGATCCCGATGACGGTAAGGGCTGTACGAATGATCTGAAGAACGGACAGCGTTTTATACCCATCGACGATTTCCAGGATCAGCGGGTAAAAATAATTTTCCGCGATCAGTACGCAGATATAGGCGGATACTGCCCCGCTGAGGATCGCGGCCCCGATCCGGAACAGATAGTTGTCCCCCAATATCAGACTGAAAGCGCTCAGACTGAGGAAAAGCCCTCCGATCATAAAAGCAAGTTCATTTCCTTCAGCCATTGACAGTCTCCTTTTCGGAATTTTCCGGAAGATCTTCTTCCGGCTGTACGCTTGACCTTTTCCCGTAGCTTGGCGGTGTTTTGAAGAATTTTGTAAGTACACCGCAAAGAAGTGACAGCGGAATCAGTGCGCTTAAATACCAGACAGCCATCATCGGTCGATCTGCACTGTAGGTGGTTTTGCCGTAATGCAGCAGATCCGCATCCCTGCACAGGGCGCCGGAGACCATTCCATTGTCCAGGTAGGGTTTTATCAGTGGTGCGAGCTGCTCCGGTGCCATCACATGCAGGCGGTGTTTGCTGTCAGCGGCAGCGAGCTGTTCAGCCCAGGTTTGCAGCGAACTGCTCTCTGATGTCAGCAGCCAGATATGTTCCGGCAAATTTCCCATTGAAATACGGGTGCGGATAGAGATGAGCCCGGCCGGCCACCAGCCGGCAAATTCTGTTTTTTCAGAATGGTGGTTCAGCATCATTTGCGTACCGGGCATCGCAGCCGGATTGAGGGCTGCGAGAGATACCTTTTCTGAGCGATTTTCCAGTACAGAGATAAGGCTCTCCGCAGCATCATCCATGTGGGCGCTGTAAGCAGGCGTATAGTCCATGATGACTAATGTGTTTCCTTCAGCAGCCTCAGCAGACTGATAAAATGCCTGTGAGCGGTCGCTTGCGGGGATGGAATCCGGTGCCAGATGATCCACAATGCCGGTTGTGAGAATCAGTACGACACCGCAGATGGCCAATGCTGTCCAGAAAAGACGTGCCGTAAAACTGATATACCGCCTGTTCAGAATTGTTTTCGGCTCAACAAAGTTCTCTGCATGGATTATTTTTCCCAGAATAGAGGAGATCATCCGCTGCTGATAGGCAGTGGCGTCTATCTCCTCCGGAATCCTGCTGCGGGAAAAGGTCCGATAGGCAGGATCCTCCGGAGACTGCGGTAAGGTCATGTCAGCTGCACCAAACAAATCCCAGGGAATATCCAGGTCCTCATTCCCGTCATCATCCCGAGAGGGAATTTTCTCCTCTCCGCCCAGGTCATAGGGATCGGCATCTTTTTCGCTGAGGTCTTCATTGTCTTCAGGAAAAACCAGCGGATTTTCGATGACCTGCGGAACGTAAACCTCATGAATAACCGGTTTTGAAACAGTATTCTGAGCAGTGTCAGGCCCCGTTTCATCTGTGGATTTATCTTCCTTCTCTTCCGCAGCCGGAATGTTGTTTCTTTCCGGAACAGAATTTTGATCCTGCGGTTCGGGCGCTGTTTCACCTTCTACCTGATAACCGATTCCCCGCAGGATTCGATCAAGTATGGCTGCATTTCCGGCGCTGTTATCTTCTGATGTGTCGATCTCGATGATTTCCTGTTCCTGCTCAGGCTCAGGTTTGTCTTCATCAGAGGGATGGTTCCCTGAATAAAAAACAGTCCCGTTTTCCTTTTCTCTGCGTTCTCCCGGTGTTAATGAACCGGAGCTGCTGTCCATTTCGCTCATCAATTCAGAGAGAAGACTTCCGCTTTCCGGTTTATAGTCGTACGATTGGGAATGATTTTCGTTAGGAAGATCATCTTCTGAATTGTTGTTGGCTGTATCGAAAAATCGTTTGGCATCGATCACTTTTGTCGGAGAGGCGCTGTTGAGTAATTCCGGCGTGTCTGCTGTCTGAACTTTTTCATCCGGTGTAGCCGGATCCGGTTCGACCAGCGGTGCATCTTCCTTCCACCAGTCCGGGAGCCGAATCATCCCCTTGTCATCATAGGCAAGTGTGTTATTATCAGATGTGCTTTCATCATCCCATTTTTTCGCCGGTCTTTCACTGGAAAAATCGTGAAGAAGGTTTACATGGGTTCCCTTATCGGCAGTGTTAGGATTACCGGGCAGCCGGTCTTCCCATTTTTTTGCCGGGCGCCGGATGTTGAAATCCATAATTCCCGGAACATTTTCTTCGATGCTTCTCGGAGAGTTCTCATCCGGTTCGAGCAGAGGGGGCTCGATCACGTTTTCAAGAAACGGCTGAAATATCTGATCGGCTTTTTTGATGTTTTGCGACTTCGCAATTTTTATTGCAGGAGATGAATTCTGATTCTCCGGAACACCTCCGAATAAAGCGTTTGTGTAGGAATCAAAATCAAAAGGAGCCCTTTCCTGCTTGTCCTTTTGCTGGAAACGTCTCTGCAGCCAAACAGGTACCGGATTGTTTTCAGAATCCGTTTTCCCGCTTTCAGATGTTTTTACCTCCGGTTCCAGTGGAGTCGGAGAATTCACTGGAACATTGTCATTTTGGAAAATATCGTCCGGCAGTGTGACAAGGTTTGCTTTGCACACCTGACAAATTTCAGCACCTTCCGGATTTTCACTGCCGCAAATCGGACAAATGTTTCTGTAAATCATTTGTCCTCCTTTGCGGGGAGTTTCCCGGAAAACAGAAAACGGATACCGGTGATCGCTCCGCCGAGAGCGATGCCGATCAGCAGCCCGATCAGTGTCCCTTGCGGAATGCTTTCGAGCCATTCGATCACGTTTGCAAACCCGGCAGATAAAGGAGCTATCTGCGGCAGACCGTTGTAAATCAACAGGAAAACGATCAGCCCGACAGCGAAAGAAACTTTCATGACAGTCGGTGTCTGCCCCGGCAGACGATACATGGCTAAAATGAGGCTGATGCAAACGGTACCTGCCAAAGCGGCTTCAATCGTTTGCTGTACAAAGAAAACAGGCCGATTCAGTTCTGTGGAGTCAGGTCCTTTAATAAGCCCCAGAAGCAAAACGGCAAGAAAGACGCCGAAGCCGATCGTGCGGACGATGCGCATACCGCTGTCATTGCCGGGCTTGCGAATCAGCATGATTGCTGTATCTGCGATGGTGAAGAAAAGCATAGCGGCCAGCAATCTTTCGGCTAATAAAAGCAATTCTGTTCCGATGGTCTTGAAAACCGGTATGTCAACAAATACAGAAGCAAAAAATAATCCTCCGATGAGGATCGAAAGAACAGCGAACAATGTTCCGGCTCTTTTCATAATGCTTCCCTGATTCTCTGTGTTTTCTTTATAGCCCGCCGAGGCCGAAACCTGCGAACACAACAATTACAGCTATTACCACCCAACGCATGACATCCATTGCGAGCAGGGCGGAACTTTTCTTTTCTGTCTTATCCAGCGCTTCCGGAATTTCGGTATATTGCTCCCCAACGTAAACTGCGTCGGCTGTGACGGTTCCGACTGCTTGAGAGAGCAGGTCTGTACCGCCAATGCCGAGAAATTCTCCTTTGTTATATAAAGTATCTGTCAGTGCGGGAACTGCTCCGAAGGAACCAATGGAGAGATGGAGGGCACTTGGGGCCTTTTCAAGGGCGGCGGCATTCCCGGTGAGGTGTTCAATGGGCGAAATGCCGGAGAAAGTGCCGAAATCACTGGCATAAGAGCTGCTGTAATCGGCTGCTTCCATACCTGATCTGACCGCATCCTTTTGAATGTTAACAGTAAAACCGCCGGGAGTTGTGATAGCCCAGGGTTCGTCGGCGAAAACCATTTGAGCAGAAACAGATTCTGCCGCACCGGCAGCTGCTAAAGCCGCTCCTCCGGAAAGGACAGCTTCCCCGCTGTCGCCAAGGTCAAGATGAATCGGCGCGGATTCTTCCAGGCTGACCGCAATATGACGCCGGATCAAAAGGTCCTTATCCCGGTTATAGATACGGCTCGCTAATTTGCCTCTGTTTCCGATCAATCTGCAAATCAAATATATAACTGCCATGATCAAAATGATAACAGATGCCATTCTTGTCGTTTGCATTTCAGCCTTCCTTAAAATTTAATAAAGCTTTAATATTCGCTATCAAGTATAGCATAATATTCGAAATTTGGTATGAAAATTGCATATATTAAATTTTCTTAATTATTACTCTTTTTTATTATTAAAAAAAGAAAAGTATAAATATGATGTATATTAAGGAAATTGCTGCTATATTTATTTTTTAAGAAAATATGCGAATATTTTTAAGCTTAAAAAAGAGGAACCTCATTATCTGAAGTCCCTTCGTTTGTGTGAAGTTATGATTCAATTACTTTCTGCTTGCTGCATACCGATACCAGGCGATCAGCATGTCGCCCATCAGGATGCCGCCAAGGATATCGGTGATCCAATGTACACCGGAAAGCGCCCGGGAAAGAATGACCACTAACAGAACCATGAAAGAAAGTGTCACGACGATCGTGAGCGTTCTCTCATTTTTGATGTAGATGTTCCACTGATCGATCGCTGAGATCATGACGACCCAGGCAATCATCGCATGTGTGGAGGGATAGGAGGATTCCAGCCCTTTATCCCGCAAAACCGGTCGGTAATTGATGATCAGTACCTTGTCAAAAAGAAGGTAGAGAGACAGGGTAAGAATATAAAGAAGCATGAGAACCGCGAGATTCCGGTCAACTTTTGAGAGTGATTTTCGCTGGATCAGCTGGACCAGGAAAAATATGCCGAACCCGCCTGCTGTTGCAAAACAAAGGTAGCCGGCTGCAGAGCTGATCTTATAGAAGGTTTCGCTTTGACCGACACGGTTGAAAAATCCGGTGTTGATGGTGGCAAGGCCAAGATTGGTCCCTTCTACACCGACCGGCTGAACATCAA
This sequence comes from uncultured Leptolinea sp., assembly GCA_964459115.1. GTDB lineage: Bacteria > Chloroflexota > Anaerolineae > Anaerolineales > Anaerolineaceae > Flexilinea. The sequence goes on from CAYWKZ010000028.1 coordinate 16,205, forward strand.
CTGTTGCCACGATGATGGTTGCCGCTATTGCCAATACAGTCATCAGCAATGCTGTTCTTAAAGTTTCTTTCGGAACGCTTTTCATTTGGTTATAACTCCTCTTATCAAAAAATCGATTTATTCTTCTATATGAACTCACATAATTATTTGTTTTGCAATTCAGATAGAATGCTTCGCAAGGCGCGGGAGTAAAGATTCCTTGCTATTCTATTATCCTTCCCGCGCCGGTTATTGTGGGGCTTGCAGCCCCACACCCCGCTTGCCTTACGGCACATATTACGACTCACTCAAATTTGCGATATTCACCTTCTTCCAGTGCCTCGATCAGAAAACTGACCGGGCGAAATCCGTCATTGCAGGAAATCATGGCTGAACGGGGGTTTTTCATCCAGCCGTCATAAATGTTTTCACCGCCGTGAGCAAGTGTCATGACAAAAGGGGAAATGGAATCCCAGGCGCTTTGGCAAAAGCCATCAGGCTTTTCCCATCCGTTGGCGATAAACACTTCACCCTCTTCATGACAGCAGGCATGTTCGATGGGATTTTCGTATTTTTCGGAAAGATCTGTGTAATTCGCTTTTCGAACAACGGTGATCCGGCATTTCTTTGCCATAAATTCATATCCTCACTGTAAATTTCATTATATGTGATTATACTCAGAGTTGTTATAAATGGCAGGGGTAGTTGATGATAAAAGGACGACCCGGACAATAAATGTTTCAGTTATGATTCGATTGAGAAAAATGTCAACTGGAAAAATGGACCGGTGCTTTCCTAAGAAAATTGTAAGAATTTATGATCTTTGTCATGTTTCATCAAAAAAATATGGGAAAATAAGAATCTGGATATTACAAAGGTTAATAAGCACTTAACCTTTTTTGTTTATAAAATAATGAAGAAAAGGATAAATTATTTCCGATGAGCAGCAGATGGCTGACACTTTTCATAGAATCATTCCCGAAGATCCTTATTCCCGGATTGACAGTGACGATCCCTTTGACTGTGATCGCGTTTTCAATTTCTTTGATCATTGCAGTTCTCACAGCGATGGCTCAGTATGCGCGAATTCCGGTACTGACGCAGATCATACGTTTTTACATCTGGATCTTTCGGGGAACACCTTTACTGGTTCAGCTTTTTGTGGTTTTCTACGGTCTTCCAAAGGTGGGTATCCTGTTGGATCCTTTTCCAGCGGCGGTGATCGTCTTTTCTCTGAATGAGGGGGCTTATTCATCTGAGATCGTCCGCGCGGCGCTCGAATCTGTACCGGTTGGACAGATGGAGGCTGGATATTGTGTCGGTATGACTTATATGCAGATCATGCGAAGGATCGTTCTTCCTCAGGCTATGCGGACGGCTTTCCCGTCTCTTTCCAATTCACTGATCGCGATGGTCAAGAATACGTCTTTGGCTGCTAACATCACAGTGACGGAGATGTTGATGACAACACAACGGATTGTAGCCAGAACCTATGAACCGCTGCTGCTTTATCTTGAGGTGGGTCTTATCTACCTGCTCTTTTCAACGATCCTGACATTCCTGCAGAGCTGGGGTGAAAAGAAGCTGGGCGCTTACATGGAAAAGGAGGCCTGAACGATGCTGCTGGAGGCGAAAAATATTCAAAAGCGTTTTGGCTCTCATGAGATATTGAAGAATATCAGTCTTTCAGTGGATGCCGGAGAAGTTGCTGTGATCCTTGGTCCTTCCGGTGCCGGGAAAACAACTTTGCTGCGTTGTCTGAATTTCCTTGAAACGCCGGATGAAGGAACATTGGTTTTCGAGGGTGAATCTCACACGATGAGCCATATGTCACGAGCGGAAATCAGAAATTATCGTTTACATACGGCTTTTGTTTTTCAGAATTTTAACCTTTTCCTGAACAAAACAGCATTGCAGAACGTGACGGAAGGGCTGATCATTGCCCGTGGCTGGGATAAAGCAAAGGCGGAAAAAAAGGGAAGTGAAGCTTTGGAGCGTGTAGGGCTGCTCTCTCATAAGGATCACTATCCGCATCAGCTTTCCGGCGGACAGCAGCAGCGTGTCGCAATTGCCCGGGCTTTGGCTGCTGACCCGAAAATCATTTTCTTTGATGAGCCCACCAGTGCACTTGATCCGGAACTAACCGGAGAAGTCCTTTCGGTTATCAGGAGTCTCGCGAATGATGGAATGACGATGCTCATCGTGACGCATGAGGTGGAGTTTGCCCGGACTGTATCCAACAAATCGATTTTTATGGAAAACGGTGTGGTGGTTGAAGCCGGTCCGACTGCGAAAGTTTTTAATAACCCTGAAAAAGAACGCACTGCTGTGTTTTTAAAAAGTTTTAATCGATTTTAGAGGTGTTTCTATGAAAAAGAATTTATTGTTATCTCTTTTGTTTTCTGTACTGGTTGTCTTTGGAATCTTCAGCGCTGTTTCTGCTGCTGACCTGTTGGATCAGGTCAAAGAAAAAGGGTACATGACGGTTGCCCAGGAAGGCACTTATGCGCCCTGGTCTTATCATGATGAGAACGATGTTCTGACCGGATTTGATGTCGATGTGGCAAGGGAAATTGCTGAACGTCTGGGTGTGGAAGCTCAGTTCATTGAAGGTCCCTGGGATGGTTTGCTGGCCGGTGTGGAAGTAGGCCGTTATGATGTACTGATCAATTCTGTCGGCGTTACGGAAGAGCGCAAACTGAAATATGACTTTTCTGATCCCTACGCTTTCAACAGGCCGGTGGTGATCGTTCGTGCTGATTATGATGAAATCCATTCATTTGATGACCTGAAAGGGAAACGGACTGCGAACACCATCACTTCCACTTTCGCTGAAGTAGCTGAAAGGTACGGAGCCAAAGTGACCGGTGTGGATGACCTGAACCAGACCATTGAGCTGGTGCTTTCCGGTCGTTTTGATGCCACATTGAACACTGAAGTGACCTATATGGATTACATGAAGGCTCATCCGGAAGCCAATCTCAAAATCGCGGCCTACGGACCTGATGCGACATGGATAGCAATCCCGGTCCGCAAGGGTGAAGAGTCGGCCTCTTTCCTGAGCGCCATCAATGAAGCGATTGCTGACATGGCTGAAAAAGGTGTTTTGAGCGAGCTTTCTGTTAAATATTTCGGATCAGATATCACCAGCCTTGATTGAGTAATATCTGATATAAAAATTCGGGAGCTGCTGCAGAAAGGTGACAATCTCTGCAGCAGCTTTTTCATTTCTTAATTTCATTTTCTTACTTCTTATTTTCCCTCGTGGTATAATTAATTGGTTATAGAAACAAACTGATGTCGACGAAAAGGCGATTTTTATGGAAAATGATAATGTAAACCGAGTAGATCTTGACCAGCAAATGCGGGAAGCATACCTGGATTATGCTATGAGCGTTATCGTTTCACGCGCTCTCCCGGATGCCCGTGACGGTCTGAAGCCTGTTCACCGTCGTATCCTTTATGCGATGGAGGCGATGGGCGTTCGCTCCAATGTGCCGCACAAAAAATCAGCCCGTATCGTGGGTGAAGTTCTGGGTAAATACCATCCTCATGGCGATGCTTCCATTTACGATGCGATGGCTCGAATGGCTCAGGATTTTTCCATGCGTTATCCGCTGGTCGACGGTCACGGAAACTTCGGTTCCATCGATGGTGACCCTCCGGCTGCCATGCGTTATACGGAAGCCCGTCTGAAAAAGCTTTCCGATGAGCTGCTGGCGGATATTGATAAAGAAACGATCGACTTTTTGCCGAACTTTGATGGTTCTGAAAAAGAACCGGCTGTGCTCCCATCCAAGGTGCCGAACCTGCTTCTGAACGGTTCCAACGGGATCGCGGTCGGTATGGCGACTAACATTCCTTCTCACAACCTGCGCGAGATCAATGAAGCGCTGGCTTACATGATCGATAATTACGACCATATCGAAGACATCACGGTCGAAGATCTGATGAAATTTGTCAAAGGGCCTGATTTCCCGACCGGCGGTGTTATCATCGGACGGGAAGGCATCAAGCAGGCTTATACCACCGGGAAGGGCCGGATCGTGGTTCGTGCCCGCTCCCACGTTGAGGAAGGCAAAGGCCGTTTCCATATTGTTGTTACAGAGATCCCTTATCAGGTCAACAAAACCACCCTTCTGGAAAGGATCGCGGAACTGGTTCGCAGCGGACAGATCTCGACCATCCATGATATGCGCGATGAATCTGACCGGGAGGGAATGCGCATCGTCATTGAACTGAAGAAGGATGCACAGCCGCAGGCCGTGCTGAACCAGCTATATAAACACACTATGCTGCAGTCCACCTTTGGGGCACAGATGCTGGCGCTGGTCGATAACCGTCCGGTTTATCTTTCTCTGAAGACCGCTTTGGAGGTCTTCATCAAACACCGTCTGGAAGTGATCGAACGCCGGGCCGACTATGACCTGCGGAAGGCGAAAGCCCGTTCACACATTCTGGAGGGCTTGCTGATCGCGCTCCTGAACCTGGACGAGGTGATTCGTATCATCCGCAATGCTCCGGACAGTGATTCGGCCAAGACACAGTTGATGGAACGCTTCCATCTGGATGACATTCAGGCTCAGGCCATTTTGGACATGCAGCTGCGCCGGTTGAGCGCCCTGGAACGCTGGAAGATCGAAGAAGAGCAGAAACAGCTCATCGAAAAGATCGCCGACTTGGAAGATTTGTTGGCTTCCAAAGAACGTCAGCTGAAAGTCGTTGAAACCGAGACCGATGAAGTCACCAAAGCCTATGGTGATGAACGCCGTACTTCCATCGAAGCTGATGAATTGGAAGGTTTCTCTGACGGTGATCTGGTTTCGGAACGCGGCGTGTTTGTCACCATGACAGAAAATGGCTATATCAAGCGTGTGGATGCGACGACTTACCGTCAATACAACCGCGGTGCACAAGGCGTCACCGGACATACCATGAAAGAAGAGGACAAAGTTGCCAACATCATGTTTGTCAACACGCATGACCGCATGCTCTTCTTTACTGATAAGGGTAAAGTTTATGCGGAAGATGTCTTCCGTATTCCGGAATCCAGCCGGACCGGAAAAGGTTTGCCGGTGATCAACATCATCAACATTCAGGGTGACGAAAAGGTCACAGCCATGCTGCCGGTTCGTGATGCTGATGCGGACAGTTATCTGGTGATGGCTACTGCCAACGGCAAGATTAAGCGCAATCGCCTCAAGGATTATATGAATATCCGTGCAAATGGTTTGATTGCAATCAGTCTGGATGAAGATGACCGGCTGACCTGGGTCTGCCAGACGGATGGACACATGAACATCCTGATGGTCAGCCGAAACGGCAAGTGTCTGCGCTTCAAGGAAAACACCGTCCGTACCATGGGGCGTGCTGCCCGGGGTGTCAATTCCATGAAGATGATTGGAGATGATCACCTGGTTTATGTGGGCGTTGCCCGGGACCAGGATGATTTGCTGATCGTTCATGACAAGGGTATCGGAAAACGCACTCCCGTTGCACTGGTGCCGATCCATGGACGGACCACCGGCGGACAAAAGATTACCAATACAAATGCCTTTGATAAAATCGGTAAAATAGCTGCGGCATTGGTGCTGCATGCCAACGATGACGTGACCTTCATGAGTTCCAGGGGAAATGTGGTTCGCCTGCGCGGTTCCGTTATCCCGAGCCTTGGCCGCGCTGCCCGCGGTGTACGTCTGATTCGTATGGAAGGCGATACCGTTGTTGCCGGTGTCACTGCAAATGATCGTGATGCCATTCCGGAAGCGCCGGATGAAGAAACGGTTACCGAATTGCCAAACGATCCGACCCTTTCGCCGGAGGAAGATCTTCCTGCGGATGACGATGCGGACTCGGAAGAAGATTTGGAAGAATTAGAAGGTGAATCAGAATCTTCGGATGAGGATCCTTCTGAAGATGAAGATGAGGTTGCAGAGTAAGAAATCTGTTTTTGGAGTAAGCTTACGCTCAAATTTCTTATTTCTTATTTCTGATTTTGAATATTGGAGATTGAACATGCAGATTGTAACAGACAGTGCAGCCGATCTGGCTCCTTCACAACTTGCTGGACTCCCCATCTACTTCACCACCCTGCGTCTCAGTTTAGGTGGTGAGCCCTTTACCGGGACCAATGAAGAGTTCTACAAAAAACTTTCAGAAACCGATGAATATCCGGTGACTTCACAGGCGGCTGCCGGTGAATTCGCCGAACTTTATCGAAATGTTTCAAAAAAGGATCCGGATATCCTGTCCATCCATATTTCCAGCGGCTTGAGTGGCACGATCAATTCTGCCAGGGTCGGGGCCTCTATGGTACCGGAAGCGAAAGTGACTTTTTGGGATTCCCGCACGCTGTCTGCTGCTTTGGGATGGCAGGTGGAAGCTGCTGCCCGTATGGTGGTGAAGGGCTTCAAACTTGATAAGATCCTTGAACGGCTGACCCAGATCCGTGATACCGTTGACGGGATGTTCACTATCAAGGAAATGAAATATCTGATCCATGGCGGACGTGTCTCCCATTTGAAGGGTTTGCTGGCTTCCGTACTGAACATCAAACCCATTATCGGGGTGGATCACATCACCGGGATGTACACCAACGCTGCTCAGGACATGACCTTCAAGCGTGCTATGGCGCGTATGATCGGTCTGGACAAAACCCGTTATGCCGGGATGGGACCACTGCGGGCTCAAATCGTCCATGGACACAACCCGGAGGGAGTTGAATTCATCCGGAAAAAAGCGGAAGAGGAACTTCAGTGTACCTTTGATGAGACTGTTCCGGTAGCTCCTGCTCTCGGGGCTCATACCGGCCCTTCCCTTGCCGGCATCATTGTCGGTCCGAAGGCGCTTTTCGCTGATTTATATTGATTTCGTTAAAAGAGGATGAAAGGTGATTACTCCTCCATTGGCTCAAAACCAGACGAATAAAACATGCGCCGTTTTAAGAAAAAGTGGGCAATATACCTGTTTCACCTACGGAGACAGAACAATTTCTTTTCTCCATGGAAAAGATCTTATCAGATATTTGACAGTTAAAGATTGGGATCATGGTTACCTGGTCGTGGATTGTTTGGGAAAGATCAAAGGAATTTATGAAGATTATATTGATTTATCATATATTTTAGAGAATCTGTATATGGACCCGGATGAGTATCTTGAAAATATCGAAAAGGTTGTTATAGTTGATGAGTGAAGAAAAAATAAAAAAAATCGCTGATACCGCTGATATGATAATCAAGGGATACGCTTTTACAAAAAAAGGCGATTTTATTCATATTTTCAATATAAATGATGGAATTTCTGCAATGGTTATTTCGCAGGATGGGACTATGTTAGAAACGAACATGAATGAAATAGAGCAAGTCTTGGTTCAGAATATATGGGCTCGTGATTCCAAGTATATGGAAATGTAAAATGCCAAAGTATTTCAAAAATAAAATCTGTGGCTATTATCTTTATTACACTTCTTTTTGTCTTGTTGAGTGCATGCATGCTCATGCCAGTGATTCAAAATTGACCGAATCAGGTTCTGCAAAGTTCTTTGTCAAAGGTGATGGCAGCACAATTGTGCAGAAAAAAGGAATATTAACTGATCGGGAGATTCGAATTATGCAAAGTTTCATTAAAGAACATTATCTTGAGATGTACGAACTGTGGAAAACTGATAGTGACAACGGTTTTTATGAAGGATGTTGACATTTTTATCTGACAAAATTCTTTCAATATTGAGTTCTGCTTGCCATATCCTGCCGAATGATTTGATTCTCGTTGGTGTGTCGGGCGGAATTGACTCGATTTTTTTATTGTCACAATTTTATGAACTGGAGCAGCCTGTGATGGCTGCTGTTTTTAATCACGGGCTGCGTCCCGAGGCCGCGGAAGAATGTGATTTTGTTGAGAAATTTTGTTCTGAACGAGCTATTCCCTGCATCAGAGGCAAAGCAGATGTCCGTTCTTATGCTGCGGAGAGAAATCTGGGGATTGAAGCCGCTGCCCGTGAACTTCGATATCGGTTTTTATTCAAAACCGCTGCGGAAAATGGATGTAAGGCTGTGGCAACTGCCCACCATGAAAATGATCAGGCTGAAACGGTGCTGATGCATATCCTGCGAGGTACGGGCATTGATGGCTTGTGTGGTATGCTTCCCTATAGTTTTCTGAAGGAATACAATGAGTCTATCCCGCTGATCCGTCCACTGCTGAACGTCAGCCGTGAAGAGATTGAGAAATATGCCGCAGAGACCGGGATGCCTTATCGTGAAGATCGTTCCAATTTTGATTCTTCATATTTACGGAACCGTATCCGGCAGGAGCTTATCCCGCAGTTGAAAGCTGATTATAATCCTCAAATCGTTTCTTCGCTTTGCAGGCTTGCAAAATCTGCAGCGGCGGATAAAGAGCTGCTGGATGGCGCGTATGAAGATGCCATCCGTTACGCTTCCTTTTACCTTTTGGATGGAGGTTGTGAATGGAACCGCAAAACATATCAATCATATTCAGTTGGTCTGCGGTATCGGATGCTGCGTGAGCTGTTTTCCCGGATGGGAGCGGATCTTTCCGAGATCGGATATGATCATTTGGTTGTTGCTGATCATATCCTGATGAATGGACGCTATAATCAAACAATTCCTTTCCCGGGTGGGTTATGGCTGCGCTGTGAGGGTGACAGGGCGATGATTCTGACCTCTCCTGATGTGCCGCAGTGGCGTTACCCTCAGCTTTCTCAGGGCTGGTCCTTATACTGTGAAACGCGGCACATTCAGCCGAAGGATCTGCCGGAATGGAAAGAAAAAGCGAAAAAGCATCCGGAATGGGCGATTATAGACGCCAATCAGGTCGTGGATTGTCCGATTTTGCGTACGATCCGAACCGGAGAACGTTTTAAACCCTATGGATTGGGTGGCGCCAGTCAGAAACTTTCCGATTTTCTGGTGAATAATAAGATCCCGGTACAGTATCGTGATGATCTGG
>CAYWKZ010000029.1:0-9733 GCA_964459115.1 uncultured Leptolinea sp.
CTCACTGCTCTTTTAAAATACCATTTTCGCTTAATCCGTGAATTTCATGCTATAATGAATGATTGCTAAAAAAGAATTCGCGAAAGAGCGCTCAATGCAGATTTTTATGTACACCAATCACAACACCAGCCGCAGCATCCGAAAGATCGGTTTGTTTCTGTTCGCTGTGTTGTTTCTCCTGATCCCCGTCCGGTTCGCTGATACCGCGGCGACCGCCTCTGACCTGGCGAAATGGCCCATGGAACCGGGCAGCCAGATCCAGACCAGCGGGAAGCTGCGCGCCGACCTGAGCAACGCCAAGGACGGTTATTTCATGGCAGCCCTCACCGCACCTTCCAATCACAAAATGAAAATGCGTGTGCAGAAGGGTGAAACGACGCTGACCTATGACCTGAACCAGAAGGGCGACTATGAAGTGTTCCCGCTCCAGCTGGGCAGCGGTCATTATGACATACTGCTTTATGAAAACGTCTCCGGGAAAAAATATTCCCAGGCGGGCTACCTCGGACTGGACGTGACCCTCACCCGGGAAGACGCGGCTTTTTATTATCCCAACCAATATGTAGACTATGACCTTCTCTCCAAGGCTGTTGCCAAGGCGGACGAGCTGTGCGCGGGAAAATCCAGCCTGGAAATTTATGAGATCCTCTGCGATTTCATGAAAACCTCCTTTGTTTACGATTATGTGAAGGCAGCTACCGTCAAAGCCGGACAGCTGCCCGACATTGATGGCAGTTATGATAAAAAGATGGGCGTCTGTCAGGACCTTTCGGCCATTTTCTGCTGCATGCTCCGCACGCAGGGCATCCCGGCCAGGCTCATCATCGGCTATGCCGACAAACAATACCACGCCTGGACCGTGACGGAGATCAACGGGAAAGAATATTTCTTTGATCCCACAGCGGCTTTGAACGCCATCAGTTCAGTAAAAGACTATTCTGTCGAACGTTATTACTAAACGTCGATATTTTTTGATACCGGGGAAGGAACAGGAATCAAACAATGAGCAACAAGAAAAACCAGAAAATTTCATCAGCAGAGCTGAGCATTTTTTGCGGTCAGGTGGCACTGATCCTGGAAGCGGGTCTGCCGCTTTATGACGGTATGGAGACCCTTGCCGGGGCGGACAACAACAGCGAAAACGCGGAAATGTTCAAAAAAGCCAGTCAGGGCGTCACCGAAACAGGCTCCCTTTATGAAGCGCTGAAGAATGATGACCGCTGGCCGGAATACATGGTGGAAATGGTCGGCATCGGGGAACGCTCCGGTCACCTGGAATCCATCATGCGCGGGCTGGAAACCTACTACGCACGGGAAGACCGCATCCGTTCTTCCGTCGTCAGTGCGGTCACCTACCCGATTTTGCTCGCCGTTCTGCTGGCTGTCATCGTTTTGATCCTGTTGTGGCGCGTGCTCCCGGTCTTCCGCCGCGTGCTGGAAGGCATGGGCGTGGGGCTGAATGAGTCCGGCGCCACCATGATGCACATCGGTGAGGTCGTCGGCTGGGTCGTTATGGTTCTGGTCGTCATCCTGATCATTGCCGCGCTGGTGATCATCATCCTGCTGCAGACCAAACATCGCGAAAAGGTGCTGAAATTCCTGCAGAACATCTTCCCGCCGATCGTGAACCTGAACAACAAACTGACCGCCTCCCGCATTTCCGGTGTGCTTTCCATGATGCTCTCCTCCGGTTTCCCGACCGATGAAGCGTTGGAAATGACAGAAAAGGTCCTGCCCAATCCGGATGCCGCCAACAAGATCAAGGGCATCCGCAAGGGCCTGGAAGAAGGGAAATCCTTCGCGGACGCGATCGGAGAAGCAGACATTTTCAACGAACTGCACGTCCGCATGATCAAGATGGGGTCCGCCACCGGCCGTGAAGACCAGGTGCTCGGCAAGCTTTCCAACCTCTACGAAGAGGAAGTGGAAGAGGACATCACCCGTCTGGTCGGCATCATCGAACCGACACTGGTGGCCCTGCTTTCCATCGTGATCGGCGCTGTCCTTTTGGCAGTCATTCTGCCGATGGCCGGCATTCTCTCCAGCCTGTAAGAGGAAGCCATGTCCTCAAGAGATATCGTCAAAATTGTGCTCGTTGCGGTGATTCTGGTCCTGGCTGTCGTGCTCAGCGGACGGATCTCCAATTCGCAGCAATCAGCAGAAAGTGAGATCGTGCGTCAGTCCATCAAAGACGCAGCCATCAACTGCTATGCCGTTGAAGGCGCCTACCCGAGCGACCTGGAATATCTGCGGGAAAATTACATGCTGGCTTACAATGAAGATCGTTACTTCGTCACCTACGAGTCGTTTTCATCCAACCATATTCCCGACATTTACGTGACCGAGAGAGGAGCAACGTTGAAGAATGGGCAAGAATAGTCATGCCATTTCCGGTGTATTTGTGTTCCTGCTTCTCGGGATTTTTGCCATCTTTTCCACCATCATGGTGGTGATGGGGGCAAAAGCCTACCGCGGTATGGTGGAGAGATCAGATACGCACAATTCTATTCGTGTAGCTTCTTCCTACATCCGAACCATGCTGCGCTCCAATGACGAAGCCGGTGTCCTGCGGGTGGAGGATGTGGACGGCATCCAGACCATCACCATGGAAAATGACTGGGGCGACATTTATGTCACCCGCATTTACATCTATGAGGGGAAGCTGCGCGAATGGTTTGCCATGGCTGAAATTCCCTTCGCGCCTGCCAACGGTGAGACCGTTTGCAGCCTGGACTCCATGAAGGCGGAACTGAAAGACGGCCTGCTGCATGTGGTCGTTGCTGAAAACGGGACAGAGATGGAAATCGATTATGCCCCGCGCACGGCAAAACAGGCAGGAGGTGAAGAATGAAATCCGGAAGCCGTGGCAATGCCCTGCTCGTTGAACTGCTTTTCGTGGTCATGTTCTTTATGCTCACAACGACTGTGCTGCTGGAAGTCTTCGCGAAAGCCAGCAATTTCAGCAGCCGTTCCGAACTGCTGACCGTTTCCATGGTTCGCGCCCAAAACACCGCTGATCAGCTCTATGCGGCTGAAGATCCCGAAGCCTACCTGAGCGCCCAGGGTTTTGAGAAGACCGCTGAGGGCTGGTCTCTGGCAGAAAAAAATTACGTCCTGAATGTAACGATCACCCCGGAAAGCGATGAAACGGGTGTTTTCCGCCGTCAGGAAGTCCGGGTGACAGCCGGGGATGAAGTGCTTTACACCCTGCCCTGTTCCCGCTGGGAGGTGAAACCGTGAACCGAAAAAGCGCTATTTCTCTCGGACCGGGTGCATCATCCCTGATCCTGATTTTCGTCGTGCTGGCACTGGCCGTGCTGAGCATGCTTTCCCTGATGACCGCTCGCAATGACCTGAAGTTCAGCGAACGCTCGGCTGCGGTCATTGCTTCAGCCTATCAACTGAATGAAACCGCCGAAGCCCGCAAAGCAGAGTTGGACCATATTCTCGCCGAATGTGCCGAAGCTGCCGCGGGTGATGATGATTACCTGGCCGCAGTCGAAGAAGAACTGCCGGAAGACATGGAAATTTTCGAGGACGAGATCAGCTGGTCCGAATCAGACGGCGTCCGCATGCTGGACCTGGCTGTTCAGGTTCTGCCGCTGAGCGAAAGCGAACGCTCCGTCTGGACACGCCATAACCTGATGACAGAAACGGGAGACGACGAATGGGACTGGTAGATATGCTTGAAAAAGCCGTCAAAATGGGCGGCTCCGATATTTTCTTCATTCCCGGCGCTCCGGTCGAAGTCAAAGTCAACAATGACATGATCCCCCTGACAGAAGATCGCCTGATGCCTGACAGATCCAAAGAACTGGTTCAGGAAATGTACAGCATGGCCCGCAGAAATTTTGACCTGCTGGCTGAGTCGGGAGACGATGACTTTTCTTTCGCTGTCGTCAACGTCAGCCGTTTCCGCTGCAATGCTTACCATCAGCGCGGTACCGTGGCCGCCATCTGCCGCATTATCAACTTTGAAATGCCGGACCCGGAAGAGCGTCACATCCCGCCGCAGGTGATGGAACTGGCCAAACTGCGCAACGGGATGGTTTTGGTGACCGGGCCTGCCGGTTCCGGGAAAAGCACGACGCTTGCCTGTATCGTTGACAGAATTAATTCTACACGCAATGCGCATATTGTTACCATCGAGGACCCGATCGAATATCTGCACCGCCATAAGATGAGCCTGGTCTCTCAGCGCGAGATCCCTCAGGATGCCTCCACCTTCTATCGTGCACTGCGTGCCTCACTGCGTCAAGCACCGGACGTGATCATGCTCGGTGAAATGCGCGACCTGGAAACCATCCACACGGCCATCACGGCAGCCGAGACCGGCCACCTGCTGCTCTCCTCGCTGCACACCATCGGCGCTGCCAAGACCATCGACCGCATCATCGACACCTTCCCGGCTGAACAGCAGACCCAGATCCGCGTTCAGCTCTCCATGGTGCTGAAGGCTGTCGTCTCGCAGCGTCTGGTCCCGACCGTCGACGGCAAACGGGAAGCTGTCTTTGAACTGATGACCGTCAACAATGCCATCCAAAACCTGATCCGTGACGGACGCACCCACCAGATCGACAATGCCATTTATGGTGGGACCAGCAAGGAAATGATCTCCATGGACAGCGAACTGCAGCGCCTTTTCCGCGCCGGCCGCATCACCAAAGACATCGCCATCTCCTACGCGGTCAACCCGGACACCCTGTCAAAGCGGCTGTAAACGCCCTCCTGACTGATCCTCACACAGCGATCCGGAAAAAACTGCGTCTGAAACGGGGGAAAGCTCTTGAAAGCTATCTTATTCGCGAACACTGATTGGTACCTCTATAACTTTCGGCTGGCTTATGCCGAATTTCTCAAAGAAAAGGGCTGGGAAGTCTGCTTCCTTTCCCCAAATGGGGAACACGTGCAAAAATTGGAAGAGGCCGGTTTTCGTCATATCGCCATCGAATTTTCCCGCAAAGGTCTGAACCCGCTGCAGGAAAAAGAGACGATACGCCGCATCAAAGACATATACGCCCAGGAAAAACCGGACCTTGTTCATCAATTCACCATTAAATGCGACATCTACGGCTCCCTTGCCGCCAAAAAGCTCGGGATCGGCGCCGTCATCAACTCCATCACCGGACTGGGTTACATGTTCCTCTCCGACAAACCGCATGTGAAGCTGATCCGTGAGGTCGTCAAACGGCTCTATCGGAAGGCCCTGCACGGCACGGAAGTGATTTTTGAAAACCCTGATGACCGGAGACTTTTCATGGAAATGGAGCTGGTCCAGGAAGAGAACAGCCACATCGTTCTCGGTACCGGCATCGACACCGAAAAATTCATTCCCGTTCCCCCTCCGAATTCCGTCCCGCTCACGATCCTGCCCTCCCGCATGATCTGGGATAAAGGCGTGGGTGAATTCGTCGAAGCTGCCAAAATGATCCGCGAAAGCGGTGTCAACGCGCGCTTTGCGCTGGTCGGGAACAATGACATCGGAAACCCGACCTGCATTCCCTTCGATCAGCTGACCCAATGGCAAAAGGAAGGCAACGTGGAGTGGTGGGGCTGGCAGGATGACGTAGCTACAGTTATCTCCATGAGCCACATCGTCTGTCTGCCATCCTATCGGGAGGGACTGCCAAAGATCCTCATCGAAGCCGCATCCAGCGGCCGGCCTATCGTCACCACGGACGTTCCCGGCTGCCGGGAGGTGGTTGAAGAAGGCGTGAACGGCTTTCTGGTCCCGCCCAAAAACGCGGAAAAACTGAAGGATGCGCTGCTGAAGCTCATTGAAAATGAAGAGCTGCGCATAAAAATGGGGGAAGCTTCCCGTGAGGTCGCCAAAGATCGTTTTTCCAATCAAATCGTTAATGAAGCGATCTATGCTGTCTATCAAAAGGCCATCGCTTCATCATGAACCTCTCCACGCTGAACACGGGACTTATTTTTGAATCGCTGTTCATCAGTTTTGTGATCAGCATTCTGACAGCCCTGATCTCGACAAAATTTGCCATCCGCACGAACCTGCTGGACAGGCCGAACGCGGAACCACATAAAAAACACAAATATCCGGTCCCGGTCAGCGGCGGTACGGCACTGTTTCTGACGCTGCTGATCATGCTGCTGATCTTCAGGAGCTCCATCACAGCACCGCTCTGGGGCCTCACCTTATCCGCACTCATTATCTACTGTTTCAGCCTTTACGATGACTATCATAACCTGAAATGGATGGTCAAGCTTGGCGGTCAGATCCTCGGTACAGCAGTCCTTATTCTCACCGGCACGCGTACCCACCTGTTTGAAGCGAAGCTCTTTTCTCCCTGGCTGCCGGCCGCTCTTGTTCCCGTCTGCGACATTTTGCTGACATTTTTCTGGATGCTTTTCATCACAAATGCCTATAATCTGGTCGACAGCGCCGACGGGCTGATGATCGGGCTTTCCGCCTGGACGGAAGGTTTTTTCATCATTGCAGCCATGGACGCAGGCCAGCATGCCGTAGCATTATACTGCTCCATTCTGCTTGGTTCTTCATTGTCACTGAGCTTTTTCAATGCCAACCCGGCCATTCTTTTCATGGGAGATTCCGGAGCGCAGACCATCGGTTTCCTGCTGGCAGCCATTTCCATCATCTATAATCCGCCGGAACTGCTTCAGAAAAACACCTGGTTCCTGCCAATCCTGATGTCCGGTGTACCGATTTTTGACACCACGCTGGTGACTATCTCCCGCTGGCGTAAAGGGCAGCACTTTTATCACAGCGGCACCGACCATACCTATCACCGCCTGATCCGGATGGGTCTTTCCACACATCAGGCCTCCTCTTTTCTGCATCTGGTCTGTTTCATGCTGCAGAGCCTGGCCTTCTTTGCGATTTCGCAGAGCGTCATTGAAGCAAACACCCTGTTCATCATCGTTGTGATCACCGGCATCGCTGCCATCGTGTTCTTCGAAAAGGAAAGCTTATGGAAAAACATCACAAAGTTCCTTCAAACCAACTCTCACTTAACCTGACACTTTCCGCCGCAGCTCTGGCGACGATCATCTGCACGATAGAGCTGCTGCGCATTCCGGCTGACAGCAAAAACGCTTTTCTCTTCGGACTCAGCAAAGAACGGCTGCTGATGCTGATGGTTTTCACGATCATCTTCATCATCAACCTGATCTGTCTCCTTCAGCGGGAAAAAATCGCACAACAACTGGCCTGCAGCAAAAAGGGGAAGGTTTTCAGCCTGGCACTGACCGTCATCACGCTGTTTTTCCTGCTGATGCCAAATTACCGCTTTCACCAGGCAGCCGCATACTTCACACGGCTCAGACCGTTCATCTTGTGGATCTTTTTGACTTCTTTCTCATTTTTGTTATATTTCATCTATACGCAAGACAAGTTTGGAGGACTCAGGGAAACGGTCAGGAATCTCAGTAACCATAAAAGATCGATTCTTTCGATCCTGGTCCTGCTGGTCTGTGGTGTCCTTTTCGTTGAGATCACCGGTCTCGGCAAAACAGTCGAATCAGCGCTGTGGAACAAAAACGGCATTCCCCTTCAGAGCATTCAGCTCTTTTCTGCTCTGGTAATTTTTTACATCACCTGGAAATCAGGTCTTTTCAAGCGCATCGGATGCAGCAAACGTGTGCTGAATTTCTTCCTGATCTGGGCTGTTTCCGCCGTGATCTGGTCCCTGGCGCCAAAAGCAGACCACTTCTTTGCACCCGGACCTTACGCCCCGAATGCAGCTTATTACCCCTACTCGGACGCGCTGAATTATGATTTTGCCGCACAGACAGCTCTTCTCGGCTGGCGGTACAACATGAATCGTACCCTTTTGAAACCGACACTGGCTTTCATCTCCTTCCTTTCGCACCTGGTTACAGGAAACGACAATGATCTCAGCATGATGGCCATGTCCGCCCTGTATGCCGTTTTGCCCGCGATCATTTACCTGTTCGGGACTGCCATCGGCGGGAACGCCTGCGGCTGGCTTGCCGCGGCTTTTTCCCTGATCAAAGAATGGAACGCGCTGCAAACCAGGACCGTGCTGACGATTCACTCCCGCTTGTTCATGAGTGAATTCCTGACACAGATCCTGCTGGCGATCTATTGTTACGCGCTGTTCCGCTGGCTGAAAAAGGACAAGAAAGAAAGCCTATACGCAATCATTGCCGGGGGAACGGTGGTTTTAGGTTTCTTCACCCGCTATAACTTTGCCGCTTTTCTTCCGGCCGGACTGCTGCTCGTGCTCATCGCCTATCGGAAAAATTTCCTCAGACTGCTGAAGACGGTCTTTCTCTTCTGTCTGGCCGCTGCCCTGACCGCGGCGCCTCTCCTTTATCGGGACAAGGATGTACCCTGGGGACTTTCTGATGAACTGAGCTATACCATCGAGTTCATCCTGCTCAAGTCCAGGCTCGTCAACCCGACCCCTTCTGTTCCTGCCGAAGGCATCGCTCCTGAATCCATACCGACGGAAGTCCTCCCGGAAGAAGTGATCCCAACAGAACCGCTGACCGAACAGGAAATGATCACGGAAGCAGAAACAGCTCAAGAACCAACATCTGTTATTGAAGAAACAATCGTTTCCTCATCGGCTGAAAATTCAGAAAATCTCCCGCAAACCTCTGCTGTGGCTGATCAGCAGGAAGCGCCTGCTTCAGAAATATCTGCCGATTTGCCGGAAACTGAAAAAGAAGATTTTAACACAGGCCAAATCACGCAAGTTAATTCGAATGTTAGTTCTACAATTGTACTGCCTGTTTATCAGAGCATCATCAATCATGGTCTGCATAATTTCATCGCCTCTGTCACGACATTGCCGATGCAGCTGACTTTTGACGATCTGGAACATCTCTATACACAGGAGGGCGACGGACTTTGGCGTGACAGCTTCCGGGGAGACTACAGCGCCGGTCAGTGGGCAATGATCATCCTCTGGCTCATCCTGGGTGCAGCAGCTGCCGGTGTGCTGATCAGTGATCACGGGCTTGCCGGTTTTTCAATACCCTACTTTTGGCTTGTCTACTCGTTTTCGATCGGGATCAGCAGATCCTCCGGCGGGCGCTACGTCGTCCCGACAAACTGGATCCCGATGCTGCTGTTGGCTTATTTCATTACGCTTATTTTCTCCAAAGGGAAAATCACTTTGCCTGAGACAAAATCAGTTTCTCTTCCGCTCTGGCAGCCGGTCACAGCCATGCTCGGCTTTTTCTCATTTTTCACTGCGATGTACCTGCTGGAAATCAACATGCCGCGCAAACAAACAACTGCTCCGGAAGGTGATCTGGCTGTGCTGCAGGAACGCCTTGCCGATCATGATGAGATCGACTGGGAACTGGTCAGAACTCAGCAGGAACAGGGTCTCCTTCATGTCACGCACGGTGTCGCTCTCTATCCCCGCTTTTACTATTTCCGTGATGGGGAAAATGTAAAAAATGATTTGCTGATGTGGAAGGAATATTCACGGCTTACCTTTACAGGTGCTGATTTTCTCGGCGGGTGGAACTCTATGAACCAGGGCTATATGTTGCCTCACACAGCGCAGGTCAACGACCTCCCGCACGGATCCGTCTTCAGAGCGATCTCCTGCAAGGCTGATTATGCCTATGAAGATGTCCTGGCGGTGACGGTTGAAACGCAGGATGGAGATGTTTTCACTTACGTCCGCGATCCGCTGCCGGCCTTTTCCTGCCCGGTACCCGAACCCGTCTGCTATTCGCTTGAAAATTGTCGTTAATTTTTGGTTGCTGGTTG
>CAYWKZ010000029.1:9833-25134 GCA_964459115.1 uncultured Leptolinea sp.
CCGAACCCGTCTGCTATTCGCTTGAAAATTGTCGTTAATTTTTGGTTGCTGGTTGGTGGTTACTGGTTGCTGGTTGGTGGTTGTTGGTTGCTGGTTATTAGTTGTTGGTTGCTGGTTATTAGTTATTAGTTGCTGATTGATAGTTATTGAGTTTCGACTGTTGAAAACCAGAAACCAGAAACCAGAAACCAGCAACATATTTCTTATTTCTTATTTCTTATTTCTTATTTCTTCAAACACCTTCAGGTAATCGGCCGCTGTTTTACGAATGTCAAAGGACACGGCGGCTTCCAGGCTGGCTTTCCGCATCCGCTGCAGCATTTCACTGTCGGTCAGAAGATTTTTTAAATTATGCGCATAGGATTCTGTATCATTCGGTTCCTGAATGAACCCGTTCACACCCTCACGGATGATCTCCGGATTTCCCCCGGCATTGCTCAGCAGCAGCGCCAGTCCAGAGGCCATGCCCTGGATCCCGGTAACAGGCAGTCCTTCCGTGAGCGAGGGCATAAACAGGATGTCGCTGCGATGGAATATATCGATCACTTCCTCCGGCGTTTTCCATCCCGGGAAAGCGACTCGATCCTGCAGACCCTTTTCTTCACATAATCCCGTCAGCATCTCTCTGTCCTGACCGTCACCGATCAAGGTCGCGTGCCAGTTCAGGTCCCGAACCTCCGCGAGGGTTTTGATGATCTGCGCGATGTTTTTCTGGGGAACAAAGCGGCCGGCAAAAACGATCTCCGGGATCTCGTGCTTCACGATTTCCGGATTTTTGATCTTTTCGTAGTCGATCCCGTTGGGGATCACATCGATCGGCACATGATAAGATTTCAAAGCCATAGTCCGTGAAAATTCACTGACCGCTATTACCCGGGCAGCGTTTTTCCAGATCGGCGGGGTAAGGGGCTGAATATATCGGAACCACTTTTTGGTTTTTTCGGGAGAAGCTCCGGGAATATCGCCCAGATGGGCGGTGATCACATAGGGGACCTTCATCTTTTTGGCAGCGATCATGGCCGCCGGCCCGTTGGGAACGGCAAAATGAACATGGATCAGGTCCGGCTGAAAGTCTTTACAGTCAAACAGGCAGTATCGGCTGGCAGCCGTGACATAACCGATCATGGCCCCCATCTTTGCCCGGAAGGATTCCGTACGGTGGCAGTCCAGACGAATCACGTCCAAACCCTCCATATTTTCCCGATAGGGAAGATCTCCAAAACGGGCTGTCACGACCCGAACCCTGTGACCGGCTTTGACCCATTGCAGGGAAAGATCTCTGGCGATCGGTCCGCCGCCCCCGCCAATGGGCGGAAATTCGTGAATCAGGACAAGGATGTTCATCCGGAAAGAAATTTCTCAGAAACGGGCTTCCGAATGATGAACCGAGCCGGTTTTGTATGAATCTTTCCCGTCCGAATCGTTTTCATCGAAATTGATCATTTCCCGGATGTGGTAAACCGTTTTTCCCTGTGACTCATGATAAGTACGGACCAGCAGCTCCGCGATCAATCCCATCAGGATGGAAAGGAAACCCATGATGAACACCATGATCGACAGCATGAATAGCGGAGAAGCCATAACGGAGACACCCCAGAAGATACGGCGAATACCCAGGAACAGCAGCACCAGGAAAGAAAACCCGGAAAGGACCAGCCCGGTACCGCCAAACAGGTAGATCGGCTTGTCCGCATAACTGGAAAGGAATTTGACCGTGATCAGGTCAAGAACCACTTTAGCGATCCGTTCAAACCCATATTTTGATTTTCCCAGCATCCGGGGATGATGTTTGACCGGCATTTCCACGATCCGGGCCCCATAAGTGTTCGCAAAGGCAGGAATAAAACGGTGCATTTCCCCGTAAAGGCGGAACCCGGTGATGACTTCCCGGCGATAAGCCTTCAGTGTGCAGCCGTAATCATGCAGATGGACTCCCGTGACTTTGCAGATGATCCTGTTGGCAATGCGGGAAATGAAAGATCTCAGAAAAGGATCCTGACGATCTTTACGCCATCCGCTGACCAGGTCATACCCCTCATCCAGCTTGTTCAGCATGGCCGGGATATCGGTCGGATCATTTTGCAGGTCGGCATCCATCAGGACAATGATCTCCCCGGAAGCATGATCAACACCGGCAGCGATAGCAGCCGTCTGTCCAAAATTTCGCCGCAAACCGATCACTTTCACATGCACGGGATCTTTAAGTGCAAGTTCTTTCAGCGCCTCCAGGCTGTTGTCTTTGGAACCGTCATTGACAAGGATCAGTTCCCAATCCTTTCCAAGATCGGCCAAAGCATCCACAACAGCATTATATAACAAAGGGATGTTCTCATATTCGTTATAAACCGGCACCACAACTGAAAGATACATATTTTTCCGTCCTATCCTTCATTCAATTTTTCTTCGATTTCGGACCATTGTTCAATCAATTCATCCAATTCCTGCTGTTTTTTATTATACAACACTCCGGCCGATGTCATGTCTTCATATGAGAGCGCGGAAGAATTCATTTTTTCCGAAAGCTCCAAAACTTCCTTTTCCAGAAGAGATATTTTCCCTTCCAGTTCTTCCCGCTGCCGCGTCAATTTCCAGATCATCCCGTTGGAAAGCTTCTTTTTTTCAGAAAGCTCTGCCGTAGGAATATTAGTTTTTTCCACAGGCTTTACATCCGGTATGCTGAGTTGCTTTTTGTATTCTTTATACTGGCTGTAGGTACCGTTATAGACAAACAACGTTTGTTTTTCCGGCATGACTTCCCAAATCTGCGTTCCGACCGCATCGATCAGGTAACGGTCATGAGAAACCAGGATGATCGTCCCTTCAAAGCTCTTCAACACCGATTGCAGCAATTCCTGCGCGTCGATATCCAGATGGTTCATAGGTTCGTCGAGCAGCAGCAGATTTGCGCCCTGTAGCGCCAGAATTGCCAATGCCAGCCGCCCTTTTTCACCGCCGGAGAGAACTTTCACTTTTTTGAACACGTCATCGCCGGTGAAGAGATATTTCGCCAGATAATCACGGATCTGTGCCGGCAGCAGATTAGGAGCTACTTTATAGATCTCATCCATCAGGTCATTTTCCGGATCAAGATCCTCATGAGCCTGGGCAAAATAACCGATTTTGAGGTTTGCGCCCAGTTTTGTCTCACCGGAGAGCGGCCGCATTTTTTCGAGGATCGTCTTGAGAAACGTCGATTTTCCCGTTCCGTTCGGTCCGATGATAGATGCACATTCTCCGCGCAGCAAGGTCAGGTCCGGAACATGGAAAAGAACTTTTTTATCGTCCTGATAACCGATTGCCAGGTCTTTGGTACGCAAAACCAGATCACCAGAGCGCAGCTCTGTATTCAATTTCAAATGCATAGAACGGGATTCCAGCGGTTTGACGACCCGGGATTCGGAAACAAGCGTCTCCAGGCGTTTCCGTCGTCCCTGCGCCTGACGAGTGTTTTGTCCTGCGATATTGCGACGGATATATTCCTCTTCTTTTGCGATGAACTCCTGCTGGTGTTCGTATTCAGCCAATTGCCGCTGATACCGTTCTTCCCGCTGCTGCAGGTAAGCGGAATAATTACCGTGATAAATCTCGAATTTAAATGAAAGCTCCCAGATGGTGTTGACGCACTGATCCAGAAAATAGCGGTCATGAGAAACCATCACGACAGCGCCGCTGAAATCCCGAATATAACTTTCAAGCCATTCGATGGAGTTGATATCCAGGTGATTGGTGGGCTCATCGAGAACCAGCAGCTGCGGGTCGGAAACCAGGATCCGGGCCAGGTAAGCACGGATCTTCTGACCGCCGGAAAGCTGCTGCCAGGGACGGTGCTCTTCGCCGTTCGATAAACCAAGTCCCTGCAGGATCTGGTTGATTTTTGAGCGATAGGTATAACCGCCGCTGTTTTCAAAATTATTCTGGACCCTGCCATAGGTTTCGAGCAGTGTCTGATCGTCTGGATGTTTGAGCAGATCTTCTTCCATGCGATTGAGCTGCTCCTGTGTTTTGATCAAGTCAGAAAAAGATTCCAGACAACTCTCGTAAGGAGTTTTATCGGAAGAGATCTCGATCTGCTGCGGGAGATAACCGATGGTGAGGTCTTTGGCGCGTGAAACCGTACCGGTATCCGGATCATCAAGACCGACGAGAATCTTCAGTAAAGTGGTTTTCCCGGAACCGTTTTCTCCGACAAATCCGATGCGGGCTTTTTGTGGTACAGATAATGAAATATCTGAAAAAATGTCCAGATCCCCGAATGATTTCGAAATTGAATCAGCGCTCAGTAAGCTCATAATTTACCCGTGCAGAAGTATACCACAGGAGAAATAAGAAATAAAAAATAAAAAATAAGATGAAGTATTGTTACAAACAATTTAAGAAAAAATTGTTCACCAAAATAACTATATAATCATAAGCGGGTTATGGGGGCTGCCGCCCCGGAAACCTCGTGAACAAATACAGAGAACTAATTCTCTATATTTGTTCACGACAAAGTATTTTTATTAGTATCCTTAAAAGTGATATACAGCTATTTTATCAAAATGTTTCACGTGAAACATTTTGATTGTATAATTGTTGTCAAGGAGAAATATATTATGGCAAAATCTTATACAAAAAAACCTGAATTTACTCTTGACCTTAAGAAAAAGTATTATGCTGTGTTTCACACAGATAAAGGCGATATCAAAGTAAAATTGTTTGCGGATAAAGTTCCTTTGACCGTCAACAATTTTGTTTTTCTGGCACACGAAGGATTTTATAATAATACGATCTTCCATCGTGTCATCAAAGATTTTATGGTTCAGGGCGGTGATCCTACCGGAACAGGTATGGGTGGTCCGGGGTATCAGTTCAAGGATGAATTTGTTCCGGAATTGAAACATAACAAACCGGGAATCCTTTCCATGGCAAATGCCGGTCCGAACACTAACGGGTCCCAGTTTTTCATCAGTCATGTTCCGACTCCCTGGCTGGACGGTCATCATACGGTTTTTGGTGAGGTCGTGGAAGGTATGGATGTGGTGCTGGCAATTCCGGAACGGGATCCGCGATTTTCCGGTTCTCCTGCAGGAAAGCTGAATTCGGTGGAGATCATCATTGAGTAGAAGATCATCTTCTTTTCATATCTTACGCAATATTTAATTGTCTTAATTAAGCCTGTTGACAGTGTGGATAATCATGAAAAATAATGTTATTTACTCGTAACCTTAAAGAAAACTTATTCACACTGATTTTTCATGAAATCCGTATTTCGTTGATAAAAAAGGTGGATAAAGTTTATCCACCTTTTTATACACAGATCTGAGCATACTTTTGTCCACAATTTTCTGTGGATATTTCGTAATCTGCGAAAACCATATTTATTAGATAAATTTCAAAAAAACTAATTAAATCCGGAAAATATGCAGCGATTGCATATTTTATCCTCATGAAATATGCAATCGCTGCATATTTCATGAGGATACGTTATAATTTCTTTCAACTGAGCAAGGTTAGGTATAAGTCTTGCGATTTGAATCATTCAAGACTGTCTGTTTTCATATACCACATTTATTCGCGGAGATTCTTATGCTGCAAAGAAAAATAATGAGTGTTTTAGAAAATTGGAAAAAAAACGGAAGAAAAGAATGCCCTATCATTCATGGAGTAAGACAATGCGGCAAGACATTCATTGTTCGCCGTTTTGCAGAAGAAAATTATGAACATTTTATTGAAATCAATTTTATTGAAAGACCTGAAATGAAGCGGGTATTTTCCGGAAATTTAGCCGTGGATAATTTGATAAAGGGAATTATCCTGTATATGAAGGATTCGAAGTTCATTCCCGGGAAAACGTTGCTTTTTTTCGATGAAATTCAGGATTGTCCACAGGCACGAACATCTCTGAAGTTCTGGGCGGATGACGGTCGTTTTGATGTGATCGCCTCCGGGTCGCTTTTGGGAATGAGTTATAAAGAAGAAGTTTCTATTCCTGTAGGTTATGAGCTGCCGATCGATATGTTTCCATTGGACTTTGAAGAGTTTTTAGTGGCGATCGGCCTGGAAAATGATTCCATAGAAGACCTGTCATCATATATCAGCGGCGAAAAAATGATTCCGGATTACATTCATGATGTATTTCTTGGACATCTCAGAGAGTTTATGGTAGTTGGCGGAATGCCTGAGGTGGTAAATGAATTTGTAAAAAGCAGAAATTATCAGAATGTCCATCAAATCCAGCAAAAAATTTTGCGGGACTACCAGGATGATATAGCGAAATATGCTGATAACGCGGATCGGATAAAAGCCAGGGCTTGTTATCTTTCAATTCCCAGACAACTTACAAAGGAAAATCATAAATTTCAATACTCGGTGGTGGAGAAAAAAGGAACAGCCAGGAAATTTGAAAGCAGTCTGGATTGGCTTCTCGGTGCAGGAATGATCGTTAAATCCTATAATGTATCACTTCCGGAATTTCCACTGATGGCTTATGTGAAAGAAGATCTTTTTCGGGTTTACCTCAGTGATATCGGTTTGTTTACATCCATGTTCGGATATCAAATGAAAGAGGCGATTCTGAACGATACTTTGGTGGGGCCTGCCAAAGGTGGATTGTACGAAAGTCTTGTTGCCGATATATTTTATAAAAAAGGTGAAAACCTTTATTACTATAAAAAAGATGATTCCTCGTTGGAAATCGAATTTCTTCT
Source organism: uncultured Leptolinea sp. (assembly GCA_964459115.1). Taxonomy (GTDB): domain Bacteria; phylum Chloroflexota; class Anaerolineae; order Anaerolineales; family Anaerolineaceae; genus Flexilinea. Next base: position 16,520 of record CAYWKZ010000029.1, read on the forward strand.
GGAAAGGAGCGCTTCCGTTGTTCCGGTGGAAGTAAAAGCCAATAAAGGTTCTACCCGTTCTTTAAATGAGCTTCTCAAGAACGACAGGATACAGAAAGGTTATAAACTGACTTCTCAAAATGCGGGAATCGCTGAGAAAAAAATAACATTGCCTCTATATCTGGCTTCAAAAATTTAAGGAAACACTGATTTATTCAGGCTGAGTCAAAGTGACCTGTTTTCGTTGACTCAGAATTGAGTCAACAGAACAGGTTGCATTGACTCGTTTGCCGCGGATTAAACATTAAATCAGCGTTTCCTTAAGAGAACCTGTAAAAACACATAAACACCACGGAAAACTTCCGTGGTGCGAAGCTCCTGTTCCGCATTCAAGCCGGATAAAGTCCATACTTCTCAGAGCAGGCTAAGCGCTGTCTCTCCGTATTGTAAAGATCATTCAATATAGATCGAGGTGCCGTCTTCGAGGCCGTGGCTTTTGCCCCAGCTGTCAATGGTGTCGTCGACCTGTTCAAGAAAGTGGTCGATCTCTTCCATCCGTTTCGGACCCTGCTGCGGTGTCAGGCCGTTCATACCCAGGAAGGAGTGAAATCCCTCGTTCTGTTCCATCTTCATGGCGCTGAAAATCTGCGTCCAGGTGTTGAGCATGATCCATACGGCTGACGGCAGGTGCGTTTCCCAAAAAGCTTCAACCGCTTTCTGATAGTAAGGCAGGCGGACCTTGCTGTATTCCGGATAAAAATCAGGCCTTACATAATTGGCGAAATAATCGAAATAATAATTCCAGAATTGAGCGTAATACTGCTGATATTGTTCAAGGCCGGAATTTTCGGTGATGAGACCTATCGTTTCGGTGACCAGGTTGATGCAGTTCAGCTCATTGCAGCATTCGATGAAATCCTGCAGAAAATGGCGCAGGGTCAGCGGCCTTTTATACAGACAAGCCACGGAATTGACCGCATTTTCGATGCAGAGAATGTAATTGAACACATAGGTAACATCATAGGGCGTGTTGACCAGCCGCTGAAGTTGCGTGTAGTATTTATGTGCTTCCCGGTTGAAGACCAAAGCCCGCTGCAGGGCATTTTCCGGCAGAAAGAAGGATGCCTCGACAGAGGAAAGCACAAACTCGTACCAGTGCCCTTTTCCGAAGAGAACGATCGGGTCATAGCATAAAGAAGAGCCGATCCACGGGTCGGTGCGCAGGTTGCGGGTGTTGGCAAAATAACTGCGGGGATAATGGTAGATGTCAAAGGTGGCATCTTCCGATATAGCGCTGATCTCCCGGTAGGGTTGTTCCAGTTCGGAGTGTATCATGATGATGTCCACATCGGTGGTGTTGTTGATGAAAGGATACTCCCGCAGGAGAGAGCCGGTGAGGTAAGCGCAGACGATCGAGCGGTCCTTCCGGGATCGCTGCGCGATATAGCTGTCACTCAGCCTGAGAAGCTTTTCCTTTGTTATCTTCATACGGTAAGATTCAGCACAGGTGATGGTTACGCCTGTTTGTTACTTCTTTTTCTTCTTCTTCCTTTTCGGACGGTGAACGATCATGCTCTTGTTGAGCTCATCGGCGACGTTGTTGTTCAAAACGTTTTGAACCGGATTTTGAGCAGCGGGCGGCAGCACCGGCTGCTGAATCGGATTTGGCTGAGCCGGCTGGTTGGCCTGATTCGGCCGATTGTTGAAGTTGAAGAAGGAACTGATCCAGCGGCTGAACCTTGTGAAGGCATTGCGGTCTTTCTTTCTGAAATTTCCTCTCTGCTTTTGGATCTGCCGCTTTTCATATTCTTTGACCACTTCAATGCTCAGCGGTTTGGCGTCCGCTCCCTTTGTATAAACATCATGAAAAGATTCCGCAAAAAGCTCACCCGGCTTGGCTTGTCCACGTATAGAGGTCAACCCTTCAAACATTGCATCTTCGGTATTAACCTCACCTTTGTAAATTTTTTCACCCTCACTGTTTGTGCCATCGTTCTGAATGAGCGGCAGCTGCTCACCCGGTCTCAGTTTCGCCATAACGGTTTTCAGAATGGAGTTTTCAGCTGTGTGTTTTTTGAGCTGATCATGATCCTCATCCAGTGAGGAGCCTAAAACGTGTCCCAATTCATGATTTCCGATAGATTCCACAGAACCAATCGATAAATGCTTGTTGATATATTGCAGTACTTGTTCATTACCTTTCCGGTCCATGTAAGCATCGTAATAAATACCGGCCTTTTCAGACATGCCCGGTGAAGGGACTGTGGTCATAGGAGCTCCCCAGGTATCATTCCCGATATCATCTTTTTCATTCCACCGGATCGTCATGGCGCCGATCTTTTTCCGCAATTCCGGATAGTCTCTCACCTGGCGAACCATGTTCTTCAATTTTACTTTCAATGGAGCGACATTCACATCCACGATTTCATGGTTCATATTTCTGGCAAAATTGATGTAAAAGCTGTTGTCCTGACGCTGACGCGGCGTCAGCTGAATGCCGGTGTATTCAATAAAGGCCAGATAAGCATCCTTTGCAGTGGCTGCCCGGTCAATAGCCTCCAGTCCGTTTTGAACGGAAGCGTCATTTTGCGGATTGTATTGCCCGTTTCTGATTTCCTCGGCGCTGAATTCATAGGCACGTTTGTTCGATTGGTTATTCTGCGGCAGTTGATGACGGGGTTGTCCGGTGAAGATACCGATCTCATAACCGGCTGCTTCCAGATGAGGTTTGTCCGTGCGTTTTTCGATAAAGTCCATGAAGCCTTCATATTCGTCTTCACGTTCGTACATATCGTCTTTATTATCGAGTTTATCAGCAGCGATATCTTTCAGAATTTGTTTGCCGGCATAGTCTCTTTCCCCGAGGAAAGAAAGATATTGAATGCTGTTTTGAGCTGTCGGTTTTCTTTGCGCTCTGTTTCCGCTTTTTTCCGCTTGTTTTTTGATCGGTTTTGCAAGATCATCAAAGAGCGAGCGGCCCAGGTTGCCGCTGTTGTATTGCTGCATCATCAGTTCCAGGTTGCTGACATTGTTCGGAACTTGTCTTTTGTTTTCCTGATCTTCATCTGGATTCCGAATCAGCTGGACGGTATTGGATGGAACAGAATGTGAAACGTTCCCCTGTACCGCGCCCTGTTGGACAGTATGAACCAGCTCATGTGCGGCGACGGAAGGAGAAAAACCGCCTTTGCCGAAATAGACGTCACGTCCCTGTGCCCAGGCACGTGCGCCCATCGCCTGACTTCTTTTCATGCTGAGAGAATCATTGTGGAACTGCACATTTGAGAAATCAGCGCCTAACCGGCTGCCCATCTCACGCATCACTTCATCGGGTGTTGTGGAGGTCAGACCGCTGGAGAGTCGATTGGCTTCGCTTTCCGCGTCCTGATCTTCCAGTATCCGCTGCACCAAACTGTTAGGCAGCTGTGAATGATGAGCAGGTGAAACAGGCAAGGAGTTATTCTTCTTGTTGTTTTTCAGATTTTTCCGTTTATCAAATGTAAAACTCATTCTGCATCCTGTCTTGTTTCGAGAACAGCAAGCGCTGTTCTTATGAGCTATATTTTACCCTAATTTCAGCGTTTTCAGTAATAGTATAATATTAAGGAAACACTGATTTATTCGGCTTGAGTCAAAGTGACCTGTTTTCGTTGACTCAGAATTGAGTCAACAGAACAGGTTGTATTGACTCAATTGCCATGAAACAGGCATTAATCAGCGTTTCCTTAACAAAAAGACAGCTGAGCATACCGTACACAAAAACTGATTTGCTGATGCTGTTCAGAAAGGCGCTCCATATACCGCTGACATACATATCGAGGAAACCCATGATCATTCCATATGAACTTTCTGATCCGTCTTCCCATGACAATGTGCTCATCTTCCCGGGCGGCGGCTATGATCACGTCTCTCTGCAGAAGGAGGGTGCGGATATCGCGGACGCCCTCAATCAAAACGGACTGAACGCCTATGTACTTGACTACCGGGTCGCCCCCTTTACAGGCAAAGACTTCCTGCAGGACGCGGTGAGCGGGGTTCGGACGGTACGGCGGATGATCCGGATGAACGGAGATCCGGGCAGGAAACTCGCGCTGATGGGCTTTTCCGCGGGGGGACATCTGGCGCTGATGGAAACCGAGCATTGGCAGGAAGTGACGGAAGAATCCGGACAGGTTTCACGTGAAACCGGAAGACCGGATGCGCTGGCGCTGTGTTACCCGGTCGTGACCTTCACGGATCCTTATGCGCATAGCGGCAGCAGGACGAATTATCTCGGGAAAGAAAATGCGCATAATGAGAGCCTGATCGTGAAATTTTCAGCGGAAAAAGGTGTGAACAGGGACTTCCCTCCGACATTCTTGTGGCATTGCGAAGGTGACAGGTCCGTCCCGGTGGAAAACAGCCTGATGCTGCGGGATGCGATGGATCGGGCGGGTACTGCGCACAAGCTGCTCCTGTTTCCCGGGGGTGATCACGGAATGGGTCTGGCGAAAAGAGACAGAACCATCAGCGCCTGGTTTGATGCGTGTGTGAGGTGGCTCAAAAACACATTCTCAGGACAATAACGCAAGGATGTTAACAGGGACTGTCACCAGAGGCTCAAACGTGAGCCGGAGGGGACTGTCCCGAGGGAATGTTTTGAAATATCACTTCTCAGGAATGAATGATAATTTTCCTCATAACGGAGTATAATAATTGAATGGCTTCCTCATCAGAAGTCAAAGACATGTAGCTATAAGGCGGGATATATGTATAAAACGCATAATTGCGGAGAGCTTCGGGCCTCCGATGCCGGGAAAACCGTGACCCTTGCCGGCTGGGTCCATCGTTATCGAAACCATGGCGGTGTTTATTTTGTCGACCTGCGGGATCGTGAAGGTCTGACCCAGATCGTGATCGATCCGACAGATGAAAAAATGGCTGAACTTTGTCAGAATATCCGCTTCGAATGGGTGCTGCAGGTGACCGGTGTGGTGCAGCTGCGTGCCGGTACCCCGAATCCGAACCTGCCCACCGGCGAGATCGAAGTTCCGGCTCAAACCATCAAAGTCCTCAACACCTGCAAGGTGCTGCCTTTCTCCATCAGCAACCCGGAGGAAAAGGTCGATGAGACCCTGCGGCTGAAGTACCGCTTCCTGGACCTGCGCCGCGAAAAGATGCGCAATAACCTGATCCTGCGTCACAAACTGATCAAATTCATGCGCGACTATCTGGATGACCGCGGTTTCCTCGAAATCGAGACCCCGATCCTCTTCAAGACCACGCCGGAAGGCGCCCGGGACTACATCGTCCCCTCCCGCATTTATCCCGGTGAGGTTTGGGCGCTGCCGCAGAGCCCGCAGCAGCTCAAGCAGCTGCTTCAGGTGGCCGGTGTGGAAAAGTACTTCCAGATCGCCCGCTGTTTCCGTGATGAAGATCCCCGCGGTGACCGTCAGCCGGAATTCACCCAGCTGGACCTTGAAATGTCCTTCTGCGAGCGTGATGACATTCTCGACCTGATGGAGGAGATGTTTAACAAGATGGTGGAAAAGATCACACCGGAAAAACAGGTCATGTTCCACCCCTGGCCGAAGCTGACTTATCAGGAAACCATGGACCGTTTTGGCAAAGATGCACCGGACATGCGTTTCGGTATGGAACTGGTCAACGTTGATGACTGGGCCGCGGACTGCGGTTTTTCCGTGTTTGAAAATGCCATCAAAGAGGGCGGTTCCGTCCGCGGCATTAACGCCAAAGGCGCCGGTGAATATTCCCGCAAGCAACTGGATGAACTGAGCGAACAGGTCAAGCTTTGGGGTGCGCATGGTTTGGCATACGTCAAAATCAATGCCAAGGGTGAGGCCTCCAGCCCCTTCCGCAAGTTCATTGCCGATGACAAGTGGGAAGAACTGCTGAAACGCATGGACGCTGAAAACGGCGACCTGCTGCTCTTCGTGGCGGATAAACTCGCCACGGTTTATGATTCCCTGGCCCGCCTGCGTGTCCTGATGGGCGACCGGCTGGGACTGCGCGACAACAATAAACTGGCTTTTTGCTGGATCGTGGACTTCCCTCTGTTTGAGTGGAATGAAGACGAAAACCGCTGGGATGCCACTCATCATCCATTCACCCGCCCTGTGGAGGAAGATTTCGGCCTGCTGGATACCGATCCGGGTAAGGTGCGCGGCAACCAGTATGACATGGTGCTGAACAACTATGAACTGGCCTCCGGTTCACTGAGGATTCATGAACGCGCCCTGCAGGAAAAGGTCTTTTCCATCATCGGTATGTCCATGGAAGTCGCCCGTGAGCGCTTCCATCAGATCATGGATGCCTTTGAATACGGCGCACCGCCGCACGGCGGCATTGCTCCCGGCATAGACCGGCTGGTGATGCTGCTGGCCGATGAACCGAACATCCGTGAGGTCATCGCTTTTCCGAAGAACACCGCCGGCCGCGATGTGATGGCGGGAGCCCCCTCCCCGACCATGCCCGGCCAGCTGGAAGAGCTTCACATTCAGGTCGTCCTTCCGGAACAGAAAAAGTAAACAGGATAACAATGGTGACGGCGCCTTCCGGCGCCGTCACCATTGTTATGGGCATATACCAAATCACCTTATAAGAATTAGAGCCCAGCGTGTCAACATTGAGTATAGCACTGAAACCTGAATCCCGGGATTCAGAACATGCAGCGCATGGCGTTGAGGACAGCCAAAACCATGACGCCGACATCGGCAAAGATCGCAAACCACATGTTCGCCACACCGAAGGCGCCCAGGATCAGGCAGGCCAGCTTGATTCCGATGGCAAACCAGATATTTTCCTTCACGATGCGCAGACACTTCCGTGAGATGCGCACGGCGGTGGAGATCTTCAGCGGGTCATCATCCATCAGCACGACATCCGCCGCTTCGATGGCGGCATCGGAACCCATGGCACCCATAGCAATGCCGATATCGGCACGGGAAAGGACCGGCGCGTCGTTGATGCCGTCCCCCACAAAGGCTAACACCTCATTATCCGAGCGTTTTTCCTTCAGCAATTCTTCGACTTTAGCGACTTTGTCCTGAGGCAGCAGTTCACTGTAGACCCTGTCCAGCTGCAATTCGCCGGCTACGCTTTCAGCCACTTCTTTCATGTCTCCGGTGAGCATAACCGTTTCACGGATGCCGTTCTTTTTCAGTTCGGCGATCGCCTGTTTGCTGTTCTCCTTGATCACATCCGAGATGACGATGTGCCCGGCATATTCCCCGTCGATCGCCACATGCAGGATGGTGCCGTGTTTGTGGCATTCATGCCACTTCGCGCCGAGCTTGTTCATGAGCTTGTCATTCCCGACCGCGATGGTTTGTCCATTGACTCGCGCGGTGATGCCGTGTCCGGAAATTTCGTTCACATCTTCCACCGAGCAGTCATCAGCTTCATTCGGATAAGCCTTGCGCAGGGAATTGGCGATGGGGTGTTTTGAATAGCGCTCCACATGGGCCGCCAGATGCAGCAGTGTGTCTTCATCCACGATCTCCGGATGGATGGCAGTGACCTCAAAGACACCTTTTGTCAGTGTCCCGGTCTTGTCAAACACGACCGTTTTTGTCTCGGAAAGGGTCTCCAGGTAGTTGGAACCTTTCACCAGCACACCCTGGCGGCTGGCGCTGCCGATGCCGGCGAAGAAGGAGAGCGGAATGCTGACCACCAGCGCGCAGGGGCAGCTGATGACCAGGAATGTCAGCGCCCGGTAGATCCATGTTCCCCAGGCGGGATCCTTTCCCAGTATCAGGAGCGTCAGGGGCGGGAGCAAAGCCAGGGCCAGTGCGGCGCCGACGACCGCCGGCGTATAGACACGGGCGAATTTTGTAATGAAGTTTTCGGAACGGGATTTCCGGGAGCTGGCATCTTCGATCAGTTCCAGCACCTTCGAGGCGGTGGACTCCCCAAATTCCTTTGTGGTTTCAATTTTCAGCAGACCGTTCAGGTTAATACAGCCGGAGATGACTTCATCTCCTTCCTTCACATCCCGGGGCAGAGATTCGCCGGTCAGAGCGGCTGTGTTCAGGGAAGAGCTGCCGCTGACGATGATGCCGTCGATCGGCACGCGTTCACCCGGCTGGACCACGATGATCGTACCGACCTCCACGTCATCCGGGTCCACCTGTTCCAGTTGTCCGTTTTCGGTTTCGATGTTTGCGTGGTCCGGGGCGATATCCATCAGGTCAGCGATGTTTTTGCGGCTTTTCCCGACTGCGTAGCTCTGGAACCATTCACCGATCTGGTAAAAGAGCATGACGGCGATGGCTTCCGCATAATCGCCGCTTTTTGTATATAACGCCAGTGCGATCGCACCGAGGGTCGCGATGGTCATCAGCAGGCTCTCATCCAGTGGCTGACGGTTTTTAATGCCCTGAAAAGCCTTGATCAGGATGTCGTAGCCGATGATTAGGTAGGTGATCATATAGAGGATAAAGCGCGGCACCCCTTCCACCGGCAGAAAATGCAGCAGGATGGTCATCACCGCCGCAATGATGATTCGAATTAGATTTTTCTTCTGTTTTTGATTCATAATCATTAGACCTTAGACATTAGACATTAGACGTTAGACATTAGATATTAGACATTAGACATTAGACGTTAGACGTTAGACATTAGACGTTAGACGTTAG
>CAYWKZ010000030.1:0-23522 GCA_964459115.1 uncultured Leptolinea sp.
CAGATTCTTCATTCTTACCTCTTCATTCTTCATTGGATGAGGATTCCGAATTACCTGAAGCGCATGATGCGCCCGTCCCCGCTCCCTCTCTCCCTCCCTTCGTCAAGATCCTGCAACGGGTGATGGAACGGAGCAAGAATGCGGAAGACGGTGCGCTCACCTTCACCTTCGAGGAGATGGAGTTTCTCGCCAAAGATCCGCTCTTCGCCCACTTCGAACCACAGATGGCCGCCGACATCCGGAAGGCGCTGGCAGAAGCCCCGCCGGGAACATAGACCTTAGACGTTAGACTTTAGACTTTAGACGGTAATATGAAAAAAGCCGAGATTCCGGAGAATTTCGGCTGTCTGCTTTTAAGAAGAGTCGAAGGGGTCGGATTCTGCAGGCTTGTGCGCAGCATGAGCCGGAAGGATCTGACCCCGCAGACTCGGGAACCCGGTAAGGGCAAAATTGCCCAAGTTTGTGTCAAAGCGGGGTCAGATCCCTCCAACTCTTCGCTCGTGCTCTGCACATCGCGCGAGTCTGCGGAATCCGACCCCGACCCTTTACCACAAAATCGAACAATTGGCTATCAATTGATGGTACAGTGCACCTTTGGTACGGTGTACCGGCTTCGATACACCCGTATCAGGTTCATCTGTACCGTTAACACAAATCTACACGAGGCACCTGATACAGGTGTACCAAGTCTGGTACATACTGTATCAGAGGTGCCTGTGTGCTGCGTTGGCATAAGTTCAGCGACAATGGCACGGAAAGGCAATCTTCGTGTGCGTTGGCTCCTTCATAAAAGCCTCGAAAAGGCTTGACAAATCAAACCGGCGGGGTTATAAAACGGATATTCGGTTCAGGTTTGAAAGGAGCAGCTTATGAAGTATTATTTTATTATTTTTGAGATACTTAGTTCGGAGGAATAAATCATGCCTGTAAAAATTCCCGTTGATTTACCTGCCGCAAAAACGCTGCTCGAAGAGAACATCTTCGTCATGCCCATTGACCGGGCTGTCCATCAGGACATACGCCCGCTGCGGATCCTCTTCCTGAACCTGATGCCGACGAAGATCGTCACGGAAACGCAGTTCGCCCGGGTGCTGGGGAACACCCCGCTGCAGATCGAACTGGACCTGATGAGCGTCAGGAGCCACATCCCGACAAACACGACCCGGGAACATATGCTGTCTTTTTACCGCGGGTTTGACGAGGTGAAGGATGAATTTTTTGATGGCATGGTGATCACCGGCGCACCGGTGGAACAGATGCCTTTTGAGGTGGTAGATTACTGGGAGGAGCTTTGCGAGATCATGGAGTGGAGCAAATGCCATGTCCATTCCACGCTTCACGTTTGCTGGGGTGCACAGGCGGCCTTATATTATCATTACGGGATTCCTAAAATTCCGCTGCCGGAAAAGCTTTTTGGAGTGTTCAGACATCACCTGACGTACAAGCGCTCCATCCTGTTCCGCGGGTTTGACGATACCTTTATGATCCCGCATTCCCGGCATACGACCTTTTCCCGGGATGCGGTGACGGAGATCCCGGGACTGAAAATACTGGCGGAAAGCAAGCGCGCCGGGGTCTATGCGATCTCAACAGACGGAGGACGGCAGATCTTCCTGACAGGACATGCGGAATATGACCCGAATACGCTGGAACTGGAATATCTGCGGGATAAAAATGCCGGGCTGCCGATCCATGTCCCGGAAAATTATTATCCCAATGATGATGATACACGGGCTCCAATCTGCAGCTGGCGCTCCTGCGGGAATCTGCTTTATTCCAACTGGCTGAACTACTTCGTGTATCAGACAACACCATACGACGTAATGGCCATTAAACCGCTATGAAACGATATTAATAATATAATTGTTGACATTTGTAATCATCAGAATGGGTTTGTAATCATATAACAGGCATGCGGATATATAATATATGTAAAGATTGTTGAGAGGAGGATAAGCAAATGTCAAGCACTTTAGTTCAATTTAGGGCGGATGAAAATGAGAAATTGATGGCGATACAGATCCTCGATAAATTGGGAATGAGCCTTCCTTCTTATCTGAAAATGTGCCTGTCCCGGTTAAACATGGAAAAGGGTATTCCTTTTCCTATGAGGTTAGATGAGGAAAGTCTCAGTCCCGGTATTCGGGCACTGAAGCAAGCCAGTATGATCGCAGAAATGCATGGGATTTCAGACATGTCCCTTGATGAGATCAATGATCAAATCAATGAGGCAAGGAGCTGTTGAGCTTGAAATATTATGCTGTCATTGATACAAATGTGCTTGTTTCCGCTGCACTGAAATATAAGTCCATACCTGGAAGTATTGTTAGACTGGCATTTGATGGATTGATCACACCGGTTCTGAATTCAGATATTGAAAAAGAATATCGCGAAGTTTTATCCAGACCAAAATTTCATTTTCCGTCATATGTTATAGACAATATCATTAACACCTTCCGTGACAAAGGCTTGTATATTAATCCTGAGAGTCTCGATATTGAGCTTCCTGATCCTAAAGACAAGGTGTTTTATGAAGTTGTTATGGAAAAAAGAAAAGATGATGATGCTTACCTTGTCACCGGTAATATGAAGCATTTCCCGGTAAAACCATTTGTTGTGACTCCACGTGAGATGCTCGATATTATTCTCAAAGATAATGATGCTTTGACAGAATAGATAATCCTTTTAGCCGTTAAATAGTCACGGCAGAAGGTATCTCACAAATGACAAGTTCTCCGAGGCGGGAGGAGTCCGGTGCGTAGGAGACGGGTGATTTCTCTGAAACGGTTCTTTCGCCGGCAAAGTGCATGATGGTCTTGAGCCAGTCGATGACGCGGGCGGAGAGCTTCTCCCCGCAGGACGTTTGATTGAAATAGAGTGCTGCGGGTTTGTAGTTGTCAATAAAGTGCATCAGGCAGGCACATTGGCTTTCTTCGCTGAAATCCTTCAGCGCCGGGTCATCGTAAACGAACACCCGGTCGGCACCGCTGGCAAAATAAGCGCGGGCTGTTTCCACCAGTCCCTCTCCGATGAGCAGCAGCTGTGCCTTGTCATCCGTTTCATCAGCCATGTGCCGTGCCTTACCGAGCAGGTGCAATGCGGTTGGGTCCAGCGTTCCGTCACGCTGCAGTTCACCGAAAATGGTGATCCCCCGCCATTCTTCCGGGTTTCCATCCGGGAATTCATATTCCCTGTAATTGGTCTGCCCCCTGTAGGTATCTTCTTCACAGACAATAATTTTCATATATACGCTACCATCCTAACACCTAACACCTAAAACCTAAAACCTAATACCTAAAACCTGATACCTAAGGAAGCACTGATTAATGCCGGCTGCACGTTAAACGAGTCAATGCAACCTGTTCTGTTGACTCAATTCTGAGTCAACGAAAACAGGTCACTCTTGACTCAGAACGATTAAATCAGCGTTTTCCTAATTTTCTTCCGCATAATTGACCCCGGCCATGGCGTCTTTGCAGTAAGCATCCGCGCCGATCATATCGGCGTAAGCCTGGGTCATGACGGCCCCGCCCACCATCACCTTGCACCAGGGAGCGGCTTCCCGCAGCTGTTTGATGGTCTCTTCCATCGCGGGAACGGTGGTGGTCATGAGTGCGGAAAGCCCGCAGTATTTCGCATGGGTCGTGACGACGGATTCAGTGATCACCTCCGGCGGTACATCTTTGCCGAGGTCGATGACGTCATAGTCGTAGTTTTCCAGCAGGACCTTGACGATGTTCTTGCCGATGTCGTGGATATCGCCCTTGACGGTCGCCAGGATGATCGTCCCTTTCTTTTCGCGGACTTCTCCGGTGCCGGACATGTGGTTTTTAAGCACTTCAAAGGCGGCTTTGGCCGCTTCTGCGCTCATCAGCAGCTGCGGCAGGAAGGCCTTCCCCTGCTCAAAATCTTTGCCTACTTTATTCAGCCCGGGGATCAGCTCGCCGTTGATGATGTCCAGTGCACTGTGGTCCTTGAGCATTTCCGCGGCAAAGGAAGCGGCACCGTCCTTGAGCCCGCGTTCAATGCAGGCGCCCAGTGAATCAGCAGAACCGGTTACCGCGGGGACTGCGGCTACTGCGGCCGGGGTGGGTGCGGCAGCGGCACTCACCAGTGACGGAGCCTTTTCGATGAACTCCTGACAGTTGGGATCCAGTCCGGCCAGGGCGCGGTAAGCGTAATAAGCCCGCATCATGGGCTCGGAGTTCGGGTTGATAATGGCAGCGCTCAGCCCGTGGGAGAGCGCCATGGTGTAAAAGGCGGAGTTGATGATCTCACGCTGGGGCAGCCCGAAGGAGATGTTGGACACGCCGAGCACGGTGTGTCCGTCATAGCGTTCCCGGATCCCGTCCAGCGTCCTAAGAGCGGCCTTGCCGGCCTCGGGTTCGGAACTGATGGTCATGGCCAGCGCGTCGATGAGGATGTCCTTTTTTTCGATGCCATAGCTCTCCGCGGTCTTATAGATCTTATCAGCGATGGCGAGCCGTCCCTCGGCAGTCATGGGAATCCCATCCTCATCCAGGCACAGGGCCAAAACGACACCGCCGTACTTTTTCACCAGCGGGAAGATCTGCGCCATCACTTCCTGCTTGCCGTTGACGGAATTCACCAGCGCCTTGCCGTTATAAAGCCGCAGCGCCTTCTCCATGGTCTTCGGGTTGGTGGTGTCGATCTGCAGCGGCAGACCGATGACGGATTGCAGTTCATAGACCACATCCGCCATCATTTGGGTCTCGTCGATCTCGGGCAGCCCGACATTGACGTCCAAAACGTGGGCGCCGCTGTCCTGCTGTTTGATGCCCTCACGGACGATATATTCGATGTCGTGACTGCGCAGTGCTTCCTTGAATTTCTTTTTACCGGTGGGGTTGATGCGTTCACCGATGATGACCGGTTCCGGCCCGATCTCAACCGTTTTCGAAGTGCCGCAGACCAGGGAGCGGTTCTTCTTCGTCAGCGGTTTCTGTTCGATGTTCCGGCATCGTTCGATCATGGCGGACATGTGTGCCGGGGTGGTGCCGCAGCAGCCGCCAGCGATCCAGACACCCGCAGTGACGATCTCTTCCATCACTTCCGCGAACTCTTCCGGACCGACGGAATAGACCGTTTTGCCGTTCACGGTGGTCGGCAGTCCGGCGTTCGGGTTGACGATCATGGGCTTGGAAGCGTAATCCAGCATCTGCAGTGCGATCGGCTTCATTTGTGCCGGTCCCAATCCGCAGTTGAGACCGTAGGCATCCACGCCCAGACCTTCCAGCAAAGCAACTTCTCCCGGGACGTCGCCGCCGGTCATCAGCCGTCCGCTTGCGTCATAGGTCATGGTGACAAAAACGGGCAGGTCACTGTTCTCTTTGGCCGCAAGCACCGCGGCTTTCACTTCGTAAAGATCGTTGATGGTCTCGAAATGGAGGATGTCCGCTCCGGCGGCTGTGGCCGCTTTCACGGTTCGGGTAAAGACCTTATAGGCTTCATCAAACGGCATGGTTCCCAGCGGTTTGAGCAGCCGTCCGAGGGAGCCGATGGAAAAGGCGATGAAGCGCGGTTCCGCTCCGCCATCCAGCTCGTCTGCGCGGGAACGTGCCCGTTTTGCGTTGTCAACAGCCGCCTTCGCGATGTTTTCCACACTGTATGTGCCTTCATCCGGGAAGTTCAGCTCATTGCAGCCCAGTGAATCGGTGGTGACAATGTGACAGCCCACCTGATAGTAGGAGAAATGGACATTTTCGATGATATCCGGATGTGAAAGATTCCAGCGTTCCGGTTCCTCACCGGGCTGCAGACCCTGTGCCTGCAGCAGCGATCCCAGACCGCCGTCAAAATAAAGCATCTTTTTGCCGATCAAATTCCGAATGTCCATAATTTCCTCACTTTTTGTTATTTACTGAATCCATTCTACCGTTAAATCGTTGTTTATTGCCTATCTGCATTGAATTTGCTGTTTTTCCGGACATTCAGCAGACAACTGAACGCCATACCGGCCATGCAGAGGATGCTGAGTAGCGCTGAGGCTTTCCAGTACCACATCGGCTGGAAAAACACGTCAATGACCCCGTCAAAATCATTTTTTACCATAAAACTGATTTCTTTATTCCAGTTCTCGTAAATATTGTATTCCTGTCCGTATTCGTCGATGATCCTGTAGCCTTTGTAATTTGTAAGCGGCAGGATCAGTGCGCCCGGTTCATCACCCGTTTTGCAATGAAGACTCCAGTGGGTTCCCTGATCCTTCAGAATATCCACGGTGACGTCGTCCGCCTCGATTTGCTTGAGAAAATACTCCGGGTTTGAATCATACCTGAGCCCGTGGTCAAGCAAAACCGTTCCGACTTCGATATCGTTGGTGTTGAGGTAAAGGCTCCTTTTGGCATCAGAGGCGTAGTTGCTTGAGATCAATGCCGCTTCAATAAAGATGAAAAATGACAGAACCGAGAGGACTGCCGGATAGACCAATTTCCGGATGTCGGTGTGGATCTCTGTATGATTTGAAGCAAGGGCCTTTTGGAGAATCGCCAGAAGTTCCCCCATAACAAAAATCGTGAACAACGTTGTCATGGACAAAAACCGCCAGGGAAATTGTATTTGTGTGAGAAAGATCCCGATCCTGTTGTTATATGCAATGGCGTTATAAGGGAACAGGTTCGAGGACAAAAAGAGACATAGCAGACTGAGCAGAGTCATGAACCTCAGATATTTTGTGCTTTTCCCTTTGGCAATACACAAGACAGCTGCGGCTAAAGTCAGTGTTAATGTCATGCCGATTGAGAGGTACAGGCGGTCGCCCAGGCCCGTGTTTTCGTGGGCAGGACCGAATATATCCTTGAAAAAGGTCAAAAATTCACCCGGCTGGACACCGCTCGATTGGATGGTCGGGATCTGTGTGTCAATGTTGTGATTGATGTCTAAATCGTTGCTGAAATAAAAATCGATAAAGGGTACAAGGAATATGGCGCTCAAAACCAGGGTTATTACCGCTGCACTGAAAAAAGCTTTCAATCTGCGGGGTGAGAACACTTTTTTACATAACAACAGGCATGAAAAGAGCAAAAGAGCCCCGCTCATCACTGTTGTCAGAATATGGGTGAGGAGGATGCCGGCCATGCCGACGGAAAGACAGCGTATATACGGTTTGATCTCTTCCTTCCAATTTGCCAGGTTTGTTTCTGTCTTGATGATCCCGTAAAAACCGCAGCACACAAGCGGTAAAAATGCCATCGCACAGTATTCACCGACAGCACAGCGCACAAAAATATCGATCAGTCGGTAGGGTGAACAGACATAGGCAAAGGTCAACACCCAGGAAGTCTTCTCATTTTTGAAGATTTTCCGAAACGAAACGAAGGATGTCAGGCAGGTTAAGACATTGATGAAAAACACGAAAATTTTGAAGGATGCGTCAAATGTGAACCCGGCTAAGCGGAAAAGTGCCGGGACATAAAGCAATATGTCCCCGTAAAACAAAGCCGCGGGATAGCCATGATTTCCCAGCCAGTTGGATTGCAGGTAAACGGGAAATTGACCGTCCCTTAATCCGTCGGCGATCCCCTCGATCCGCATGAAATGGAAAGGAAAATCGTGCCCGGAGTTCAGACCTTCCAATAAATAGGGAACAAAGGCGAGGACGGAAATGGTCAGGATCAGCAGGGAGCGTTTTGCGGCTTTGGGATGCTTTGAGAACAAAAACAGTTCCGCCCCGATGAAAGAGAAGATGATGAGTGAAGCAACAATGTTCCGGATGTAAATGATCCTGTCTTTATTCAATTGCAGGCTTATTGAAAAATCTTTTTCTCCCGCATGGTCAGCGCTGATCTTCAAATTCTTCACAGGTTCGAGAACCGTCACGGAAAAGGAGATCCTGTGAAGGCGATGGTCTAAAAACAAATCACTTGCTTTCAAATAGGCAGAGGGGATCGCGCTGAATGAAAGTTTCCTGGTTTTGGTCGTGTTATATTCAATGACCCCATGATATATTCCGGGCTGAACTTTTCCGTATTCAAAAATTATTTTGGTATTTTCGGCAGAATCGTCTGATGCCGTGTATTTCTCTCCATCCATCGATGTATATCCCAGGACACTCTGCGGGGTGATTTGTGACGATTGCTGCGGAAAATTCAGATAGTGAAACAGGTTGATTGAAACGGACAATATTCCGGCCAGAATGAGGACCGGCCATATCAGGTTTTTGACGGAATTCTTTTGAATTTTCATCTTCTGTATGTACAATCGATTTTTGAACAGGCTTCACAACCCTGAAGCCGGCAATTGGTATCGGTGCTGCTGATGCCAATGATGGCAGTGACGGATTTGATCGGTACCATCAGACCGGAGTCAGTCACGGTCAGTCCGATGTTTTTCTGGGCTTTGAGAAGGTTGAGAAAGTCTCGCTGACAGGCAAGGGAAAGATCTCCGTATCCGGGACTGAAGCGCGGACGCAAATAAAGCCCTTCGGATCGAGCCTCTTCCCGTAATTTCTCATTTTCATCATCACAGAACGCTTCAATCACAGCGGCTGCGGCGGCCTGCATCACAGCGCCTTTGGCTGTGTCCATCAGCGCTGCCCGTTTGATGAGCGTATCGACCGCGATGCCGAGTGTGGCAGCGAACAGGTAAACCTCATCGCAGCCTGCCAGGTTCCGCTGAAGTGAATGGCTCTTCAGGTGAAGTGATGCGACCTGAAAAGTCTCATCACCGGAAAACACCAGCGGGAAACGTTCGTGGATCGATTTCGGGATGGCAGCGGCTTCAACTTCGGCAATACAGGCTTCGATCAGAGCCTCCACTGCCGTGTCCGGCTGTGTTCCGTGATATCCGAGGTAACGTGCCGCTTCCCGCGGGTCAGCATTCAGCATAAGTCAGTCAGCAATCAAAGAATTTCAGAGAGGTTCTCCATGATTTTTTCGGCTACATCCGGTTTGTTCATGGAATATACATGAATGCCTTTCACACCGTTGGCGACCAGATCGATGATCTGTTCGGTGGCATAGGCGATGCCCGCCTGCTTCATGGCTTTCGGGTTGTCACCGAATTTGTCAGCAATCGAAAGGAACCGTGCCGGAAAGACTGTCCCGGAGAGTTTGATGGCTTTTTCGATCTGGCTTTTCTGTGTGATGGGCATGATGCCCGCCAAAACCGGGATGGTGATGCCGATCTCACGAATGCGGTACAGGAAGGAATAGAGGATGCTGTTGTCAAAAAACATCTGGGTCGTCAGAAATTCACAGCCCGCGTCCTGTTTGAGCTTGAGGTTTTCCATGTCCTTCTGTTTGGAAGGCGCTTCCGGATGTCCTTCCGGGTAACAGGCCGCACCTACACAGAAGTCACCGTAATTTTTGATGTCCGCTGCCAGTTCATTGGCATGCAGATAGCCGTTTTTCATCGGGAATTCATATCCTTCCGGAATGTCTCCCCGCAGTGACAGTACATTTTCGATCCCTTTGGCTTTTAGGTCATCCAGCCGTTCGTGGATCCCGTCCCGATCGGTGGTTACACAGGTGATGTGCGCCAGTGCGGTGACATGCTGTTCGGTCTGGATGTCGGATGCCATTTGAAAGGTGTATTTCCGTGTACCGCCGTTCGCGCCATAGGTTACGGACATGAAGTCCGGACGCAGCGCGGCAATTTTCATCGTCGCTTCACGGTGTTTTTGAAATTGGTCTTCACTTTTCGGGGGATATACTTCAAAGGAAATGGTGGGCTTTCCCTGTTTCAAAATTTCACTGATTTTCATGGTTCCCGTCCTTCAGTTGTTTGGGATCTTGCTTGCTGTTTTCTTTCATTTTAGCATGAATTGCGGCGGATAGCTGATCATCTTCATTTGATTCAGGATTTTCATTCCGAAAACTGCGCATTATAGATCGCAGCGTAGAAACCATTTTGGTCCAGCAGCTGCTGATGGTTCCCTTGTTCCACGATATGCCCGTCCCGCATGACCAGGATGATGTCCGCGCTTTGTATGGTTGAAAGACGATGTGCCACGATGAAGCTGGTTCGTCCCTCCATCATCTGCGCAAAGGCGTTCTGGATCAGGATCTCTGTGCGGGTATCGATGGAGGATGTTGCTTCATCCAAAATCAACATCGGCGGCAGGCAGAGCATCACACGGGCAATACAGAGCAGCTGTTTTTGACCTTGAGACAGTCCGCCACCGGATTCAGTAATGAGTGTGTCATACCCCTGCGGCAGACGTCGGATAAAACTGTGCGCATGGGCTGCTTTTGCGGCTGCGACCATCTCTTCCTCGCTTGCGTCCGGTTTCCCCATGCACAGGTTTTCCCTTATCGTTCCATTCTTCAGCCATGTTTCCTGCAGGACCATTCCATAATTGCCGCGCAGGCTCTGGCGGGTCACTTCCCGGATGTCGTGACTGTCGACCTTGATGGAACCTTCCTTTACATCATAAAAGCGCATCAGCAGGTTGATGATGGTGGTCTTGCCGCAGCCTGTAGGCCCGACAATGGCAACACGCTGACCGGGACGGACGTTGATGGAAAAGTTCTCGATGAGTTTCTGGTTGGAAGTGTAGGAGAACCATACGTTATCGGCTTCCACTGAACCAAGGGTCTCTTTCAGAATAAGAGCATCATCCGGTTCGGGCGTCTGCGGTTCGGCCTCGATCAGCTCGAAGATCCGCTCCGCGCAGGCCAGTGCGTTTTGAAACTCCGTGATAATACCTGAAATTTCATTGAAGGGTTTCGTATATTGATTGGCGTAGCTGAGAAATGCTGTCAGCTGCCCGACGCTCAGCCGTCCGCGCAGGGCAGAAAGCGCACCGGTGAGCGCGACAGCCGCGTACACCAGATTGTTGACAAAACGTGTCCCGGGATTGGTGAGAGATGAGAAAAATGTAGCCCGAAGCGAATAGTTTTTCACTCGTTCGTTGATATCGTCAAACTGCTCCAGTGCTTTCTTTTCAAAGGAAAAAGCCTTTACGACTTCACGGTTCCCGATCATTTCCTCCATAAAGGCAGTCTGTTCTCCGCGGGTTTCCGATTGGAGCTTGAACATGTCAAAGGTGTGTTTGGCGATAAAAGATGCGACAAACAGGGAAAGCGGTGTGATGGCGACCACCAATAAGGCGGTCTGCCAGTTGACTGAAAACATCACGCCGAGCGTCCCGAGAATCGTGAGTATCCCGCTGAACAGCTGTGTGAAGCCCATCAACAGCCCGTCAGCGAACTGGTCCACGTCTGTTATGACACGGCTGACGATATCTCCGTGCGGATGAGAATCCAGATAACTCAGCGGCAGTATCTCGATTTTACGCATCGCATCATTGCGGAGGTCCCGCACGATTTCAAAGGTCATGCGGTTGTTGCAGATGTTCATCAACCATTGCGCGGCAGCAGCCAGTCCTGCACATAAAAGGACGGTCGTCAGCGTCTCCAGCACAGCCGGGATGTCGACCCTGCCTTCTCCGATGATGAAGTCGATCGCCTTCCCGTTGAGAACCGGTATGGCAAGCGTCAGGAACACATTTGCTGCTGCACAGAGTATAGAAATGAGCAGCAGCGGCCAGTGACTGCGGACACGCCGCATGACCTTTCGGAAAGTTCCGGATGAAGCTTTGGCTTTATTTTTCATTACCCGGCTCTCTCCTTTCCGACTGTCTCTTTCCTGAACTGCGAATCATAGATCTCCCGGTAAACAGGACAGTTCTCCATCAATTCATCATGTGTTCCCAATCCGCAGATTTTCCCGTCATCAAGAACAACGATCAGGTCAGCAAAACGAACGGACGCAGTCCGCTGTGAGACAATGACTACTGTCATGTGTGGATCAGCCTGTCGGATGGCCCTGCGCAAATTGGCATCGGTCATATAGTCCAGTGCCGATGCGCTGTCATCTAAAATCAAAATTTCCGGTTTGCGTGTCAGTGCGCGGGCGATGGTGAGCCTTTGACGCTGCCCGCCGGAGAAATTTCGTCCTTCCTGGGCAACTTCGGCATCCAGTCCGCCTTCCTTCCCGCGGACAAACTCTTCTGCCTGGGCAATGCGCAGGGCTTCCCACAACGCTGTATCTTCAGCCTCCGGATCTGCCATGAGCAGATTTGTACGGATCGTGCCTTTAAACAGGATCGCCTTTTGTGGCACCAGTCCAATCTTTTTCCGCAGATCCTCCGGCTCATAAGCGCGAACATCCTGCCCGTCGATGCGAACCGTGCCGGATGTGGCGTCAAAAAAGCGCGGTATGAGGTTGACGACAGAGCTTTTCCCGGAGCCCGTCCCGCCGATGATTCCGACCGTTTGACCATGACCGACGGAGAAATGAATATCGGTCAGTGCTTCAGCACCGGCATCCGGATAGGTCAGGTGGACGTGATCAAATTCCAGACAGGAGTTATCAGATTTTTTTTCTGGAGGCACTATCTCCATACCGGTTTCAATCTCCAGAATGTCCTGTATGCGGTCGGCGGAAGCCATAGCTTTGGAAATGGTGACGATCAGGTTCGCAAATTTGATCAGTTCCACCAGGATCTGAGACATATAATTGACCAGAGCTACAACCTGCCCCTGTGTCAGCTCGCCGACATTGACCCGCAATGCCCCGTAATAGATCAACCCGGCGGTTGCAGCGTTGACGATCGCATAAGTCAGCGGGTTCATCAGGGCGGAGATCCGTCCCACATGCTGCTGCATTTGTGTCAGGGTTTCGTTACCGGATTCGAAATCGGCAAGCTCTTTGGCTTCATTGTTGAATGCGCGGATCACACGGACACCGGTCAGGTTCTGTCTCGTCATGCCGAGAAGACCGTCCAGTTTTGACTGGACCTTCTTATATAACGGTGTTGTGATTTTCATAATGCTGAAAATCACAGCAGCCAGGACCGGGATGGTGATGACAAATATCAGCGCTGCTTTCACATTGACGATAAAAGCCATGATCATGGCACCGAAAACGATGAACGGTGAACGCAGCAAAAGCCGCAGCGCCAGGTTGAGTCCGGTTTGAACCTGATTGACGTCGTTGGTGATGCGGGTCAGGAGTGTCGCGGTTCCGACCGTCTGTGCTCTGCTGTTAGAAAGGGATTGAATGTGATCAAAGAGCTCGTGCCGAACCGCTGCAGCCAGCCCGACTGCCGCTTTTGCGGAAAAATACTGTGCTGTGATGGAAAACAACATTCCGATCAGTCCCAATGCCGCCATGATGAGCGTATCGCGGATGATGATATCCTGATTTCCTTCCGCAATGCCGACATCAATGATGTCCGCAACCACAAGGGGAATCAGCAATTCGAAAGAAGCCTCGAGCAGCTTAAACAGCGGCCCGAGGATGGCTTCCTTCCGATATTGTTTCAGAAATGAGAGTATTTTTTTCAATTCAAAGCCTGTTTTCGGTTAGCCGGTTCACCGCTGATCACAGCCCGCAGATGTAGCGTGCTACATGAACGCCGCTGACAGAGGCATGGGAGAGGGAATGTGTGATCCCGCTGCAGTCACCGATAACAAAAAGCCCCTTATGAAGCGTCTGAAGATGTTCATCAAGAGCAACTTCCATATTGTAAAACTTGACCTCAACACCATAAAGCAGCGTGTCAATGTTAGCGGTTCCGGGAGCGATCTTGTCAAGTGCGTAGATCATTTCGATGATGCCGTCCAGGATGCGTTTGGGAATGACCAGGCTCAGATCCCCCGGAGTGGCGGCAAGGGTGGGCACGGTGAAGCATTCCCGCATGCGGCTGGGTGTGCTTCTCCGGCCACGGATCAGGTCGCCGAAGCGCTGGACCAAAACGCCCCCGCCCAGCATGTTGGAAAGACGGGCAATACTTTCACCGTAGTCGTTGCTGTCCTTAAAAGGTTCTGAAAAATGTTTGGTGACCAGCAGTGCAAAGTTGGTGTTCTGTGTCCATTTGGAGGGATCTTCAAAGCTGTGACCGTTCACGGTGACAATACCGTTCGTGTTTTCATTGACAACAGCGCCGTGAGGGTTCATGCAGAATGTACGGACCAGGTCACCGGTTTTTTCCGTGCGGTAAAGGATCTTGCTTTCATAAAGCGAATCTGTGATGTGCGAAAACACTTCCGCGGGGAGCTCTACGCGGACACCGATGTCGACCCGATTGGATTTTGTCGGTATCTTGAGGTCGCGGCAGACCTGTTCCATCCATTTTGATCCGCTTCGTCCGCCGGAGATGATGCAGATCGGCGCCTCAAAGGTTCCTTTCGCTGTATGAACAAAGTACATCCCGTCAAGTTTTTCAACCTTCTCGGCAGTTGTATAAAAATGGATATCGACCTTGTCTTTCAGTTCTGCATAGATGTTCTGGAGAACAACATAATTTTTATCGGTCCCCAAGTGCCGTACAGACGCGTCCAGCAGGTGCAGCCCGTTTTGGATGCAGATTTTCTTGAATTGGGAATTGGCGGTGGAATAAAGCCTGGTTCCTTCTCCGCCGTGGGACATGTTGATCTCATCGACATAATGCATCAGGTCCAGCGCCGTCACCTTCCCGATATATTCATGCAGTGTGCCGCCGAAATCGTTGGTGATGTTGTATTTGCCGTCGGAAAATGCGCCTGCGCCGCCGAAACCGTTCATGATGGAACAGTGTTCACAGTTGATGCAGTTCTTGATCTTTACACCGTCAATGGGGCATTTTCGTTTTTCCAGCGGTCCGCCGCTTTCCAGCATTGCAATTTTGAGATCGGGATGAAGCCGAACCAATTCATAAGCGGAGAAAATTCCTCCGGGACCGGCTCCGATGATCAACACGTCATATCTATTTTCCATGATATCTCTCCTCATTTCAACCCTATAATTATACATGTGGAATGGATAATAATAAAAAACACAGGATTACACCTGTGTTTTTCACGACAATAACCACAAGCTGCTGCTTTTACATTACGACACGATTGCGTCCGGCAACTTTGCCCATGTAAAGTTTTTTGTCGGCCTTGTCAAGAATTGTTTCGATGGAAGAATGAAAGTCGTTTTCTTCTATTCCAATGGTGATCGTTATCGAAAAATCGTTTCCTTCAAAACTCAGCTTCATTTTTCTCACAGCTTCAGACAGTTCAAACATTTCGTTCCATGCCTCATCAATGTTTTTATTGGGCAGGAAGAAACAAAATTCCTCACCGCCCCAGCGGCATATCTCATATTTTGTTTCCGAACGTTCACGGAACAGTTTGGCTAATTCCTGAAGCGTATAGTCACCGCAATTGTGCCCGTAGGTGTCGTTGACCTTTTTGAAAAAGTCGATATCCCCGATGGCTGCGCAGAATGGCATATCCGGTGAGACTTCCCGGTAGAATTTAATCATGTCGAGCATAGCCCTGCGGTTGGCGAGCCCTGTGAGCGGGTCTGTATCAGCCTCTTTATGCAGTTCCTGATTGTTGAGACGAAGCTTTCTTTCAGTATCCTGAATACTGGAACTGAAAATGATAAAATCTGCGGCAAAGGTCAGGAAGAGTGTAATGCTGTTGATGGTTTGAAAGATTATATTGGTTGCAGAGTCAAGCTGGTAAACAGGGGTATGGTGGATCGAAAAATAAAAAAGAAACATTCGGTAGATGAGAAGACCGGCCAAAATCCCTATCTTTTTTCGGGGCGAATAAAATATGTTGAAAAAGGAAAGGGTCAGAAGCGGCAAAAGCATGTGTTGGCCTCCGCAGCTCCATCCAAAGGCGTAAATATAATATCCTGTCCAGATGAGTGTGATTATTGAGAATGCGTATATGTTAGTCTGCATACTCATTTTTGAATGATATGCAAGGCACGCGGTCATCAGAACCAACAGGATAATGGGAATGACTTCAAATCGCTGGTTTTTCCAGATGAAAACAAGCAGGCTGAGCAGTATATAAAAAGACATCAGTTCTTCATTTATGACCAATGCGCTTTTATAGTATTCGGGCATTTCCGTCACGGTTTTCGGAACTTTTTGATGGAAAAAATTAATCAGGTATTTCATGTATCTGCCTTTTAACCAGTCTTTAAATAACACCTTTTATTATTATAATATGTAAATTTGTGATTTGATATAGAAAATCCATGATTTTTATTTATTTTCGGAAAACCCGGAAAATTGCTCACTTATCAGAATTCGGATTATAAGATACAATATGGTTAATCGATAATGGAGGTTAACTATGCATTGCACGAAACAAGTTTTGAACGATTTGCTCTGGGTTGGGGCTGATGACCGAAGATTGACCTGCTTTGAAGGGGTCTACGGGGTTCCTGACGGAGTGTCGTATAATTCCTATCTCTTGCTTGATGAAAAGACAGTTCTCTTCGATACCGTTGATAAGGCTGTGGCGCATACGTTCTTTGACAATGTCGCCTATGGCCTGAACGGCAGAAAACTGGATTACCTTGTGATCCATCACATGGAACCGGATCATGCGGCGACCATCGAAGATCTGATTTATCGCTATCCGGAAACCACAATTGTTTGCAACGCCAAGATCAAGGACATGCTTGCCAATTTCTTTGATTACGATATGAGCAGTAAGCTCCACATCGTCAAGGAAGGTGATACGCTTTCAACGGGCAAACACAATCTGACTTTTGTCAATGCACCTATGGTCCACTGGCCGGAAGTGATGATGTCCTATGATTTGACGGATAAAATCCTGTTTACCGCGGATGCATTCGGTACCTTCGGCGCGCTGAACGGGCATATCTTTGCCGATGAAGTGGACTTCATGCATGATTGGCTGGATGAAGCCCGCCGCTATTATACCAATATCGTCGGTAAATACGGGCCGCAGGTTCAGGCTGTTCTGAAAAAGGCTTCGGCACTGGAAATCAATTATGTCTGCCCGCTGCACGGTTTCGTATGGCGCAGCCATTTCGGTGACTTTCTTGAAAAATACAACCAGTGGTCTACGTATACACCGGAAGTCAAGGGTGTCTGTCTGGCTTACGCCTCTGTTTACGGACACACGGAAAACATGGCGAACATCCTGGCCGCGAAACTGGTTGACCGCGGCATTCCGGTGGAGATGTTCGACACCTCCGTTATCCCTGCCAGCTATATTGTCGCCAGCGCCTTCAAAAACAGTCACCTGGTCTTCGCTGCGACCACTTATAACGCGGGTGTTTTCGTGACCATGGAAAATCTGCTCAATGACATTGTAGCGCATAGCTTGAAAAATCGTAAAGTTGCGCTGCTGGAAAACGGTTCCTGGGGCCCGATGAGCGGAAAGATCATGAAAGATATGCTTTCCAAACTCCCGGGAACAGAATTCATAGCCGATACGATCACCATCAAGTCATCCCCGAAGGCTGCTACACTGGATCAGCTGGATGCCATGGCAGCCGCGATCGCACTGGATATCAACCCGCATCTGTATGACGTGAAGGAAACGCTTGCTGCCCCGGCTGCCGCTGCGGAAGCTGCGTATGTTACAAAAGCTGTTGCCTCTGTCGATCCGACTGCTTTCTTCAAATTCACCTATGGCCTGGAAATCGTCACCACGCAGGTTGACGGGAAAGACTATGGCTGCATCATCAACTCTGCCGGTCAGGCGGCTGACGGTGATCCGAAGACCGTTACCATTTCCGTCATCAATAAAAACCACACAGCCGACATGATCAAAGCGTCCGGAAAGTTCAATGTTTCCGTGCTGACTGAAGAAGCGCCATTCTCCCTGTTTCAGCACTTTGGTTTCCAGTCCGGACGAGACGTGGACAAATTTGCTGATGTGGATTATGATGATCGGCTGTCAAACGGGATCCGCTATATTCCGCAATATACCAATGCGGTGTTTGGCTGTGAAGTGATCCAGTCGGTTGACCTGGGCAAGTCCACGCTCTTTATTGCCAGTGTGACGGAGGCGAAGGTCCTTTCCAATGATTCGAGTGCGACTTACGCTTACTATCACGCGCACATCAAGCCGAAGAAGGCTCCTGTGACCGAACAGAAGGAAGGCTGGCGCTGCACGATCTGCGGTTACTTTTATGAAGGTACGGAAATGCCGGATGATTATGTCTGCCCGCTCTGCAAGCACGGTAAGGACGCTTTTGAATACGTTCCGGCAGTGAAGGTAGAAAAGAAGAAGGGCTTTATCTGCAAGATCTGCGGATATTTTGAAGAATTTGACGGCCCGGAACTCCCCGCGGATTACCAGTGCCCGATCTGCAAGCACGGCCGCGATGACATGGAACCGGCTGAACAGTAATAGTCAGTAATAATCAAAGAAGAACAGGAACATGACCGTGCTCCTGTTCTTCTTTGTCAAAAATTATTTGCTGTAAATCTTTTTCCCTTCACTGTAAACAGCCAGGATGGCACCGTGTTCGCGGCGGTAGACGCAGCGTTCGAAGCGTTCCTGAACCGAAAGCGGACGGACCATTGGCAGAGTTTCGTCTTCTACGACAATGGCATGAAGCATGTTGCCGGGTGCAAACCCCGGTTTTTCTCCAAAGAAGGGTGCAGCGGCGGAAGTCCCCAGATAAAAAGCTTCCGGGACGCTCAAAAATTCCGTTCCCCAGTTATCCATGATTCTCCGCGCTTTAGAGGCACGGATGGCAGCAGTGATGTTCTTGAACATGGAAAGGTGATCCCCGCCGGCGATATCACTTCCCAGAACCACGTTCAATCCTTCATTCAGCATCACCCGCACCGGTGCATAACCGGAAACCAGATTCTCGTTAGACGAAGGACAATGTACGGTCCATACACCCGCGTCTTTGATCCCCTTTCGTTCGCGCTCATCGGACCAGACACAATGAGCCATCAGTGTCCGGTCATTCCATAAACCGTATTTCTCGTAGGTTTCCCAGTATTGCTCACAGTCCGGGTGCAGTTCTTTCACCCAGTTCAGTTCTCCGGTGTTCTCGGAAAGGTGCGATTGGATCGGCATCTTCTTTTCTTTTGCGATTCTCCCCAATTCCTGCATCAGTTCATTGGAACAACTCGGGGTAAAGCGGGGCGTGATCATCGGCTGGATATGTTCAAAATTACACGCTTCCAGCCATTTGACCGTTTCGGAAATCGATTCTTCCGTCGTTTCCTGATAATTCTCCCCGCCGTTGCGATCCATGTTGACCTTGCCGACATAACCGGTGATACCGGCATTTTCGAGCTCTTCCATCAGGATCAGCGTTGCTTCCCGGTGGATCGAGGAGAACATGCATACGCGTGTGGTTCCTTTAGCCGCCAGTTCCCCCGCCAGTCTGTGATAGGTTTTCCGTGCAAATTCGTTATCCTTGAAACAGGCTTCGGTTGGGAAGGTATAGGTGTTCAGCCAATCCAACAACGGCATATCCATCCCCATTCCCAGCATCGGATATTGTGGCGCGTGCAGGTGCATGTCAGAAAAGGATTGCATCACCAGAGCATTCGCGTAATCATCGATTTTTGATCCTTTGTATTCCTCCGGAAGATTCTGAAATGTACCTTTTATTTTCCCGTTTTCGGCAACAAGATAACCGTTTTCCGTGATTTCCAGCTTTCCGAATTCCGGTGCGGAGATGATATTTCCTTTAATGATTTGTGTTTCCATGAGCAACTCCCTGGCGATAAAAAACGGTCCTTTTATCTCTGTGATTCAGTGACAAAAGAACCGTCTTTTTTGATAATTTTGTTTCAGAGATGCAGCTTTACTCTTCATCCAACGGCTGGATGGAGCCGAAAATGAAGCCAGAGAGGCTGTTGATTTCTTCATTACTGATCGGTTTGATCGAGACTTGAATGAAATTTTCCGGTTCGTTTGTGCCGATAGCGACAGTCAGGTCATCATTGCCGGGATTGTAAAACATGATAGCGTCAAAACCATTGATGTTATAGAAACCGCCAAATTTAGCATCTTCAATGCTTTCAAGAACGAGCTGCGCGACCTCTTCCAGCGTTTCACATCCAAGGTCACGGTAACTGATCAGGACCATAATGTTTTGATCTTCGGTAGCAAAAATTGCGGCAAAACCGTCATCAATATTTTCCTGGGAAAGTTCTATAGGCTCAAGCCCGGCCGGAATCATGATTTTGAATCCAAGGTCATAGATGTTCCAAAAATCATAGTTATAGCCGGTTTTGGCAAAGTCTTCTTCCAGTTCTTCCCATGTGATTACCTGTGGGTCATCCTGGGTCTGTGCCATGGCTGGCAAAACAAAAAGACAAAGTGCAAGCAAAACAATGAGTAATTTCTTCATTTTTTTATTCTCCTCAAACTGAATTATAACAATGCTGATAACTTTTTTGAAGAATTGTCATAATTCTGTGAATGTTTAGTAGTATAGAATCATGGAATTGAAATTTTACAGGTGGTCATTCCGCTATTTTTGATGTATACTTATTTCATATTTTTCATGTGAAGAAAGAATGATCCTTTTTCTGCATGAAATAAGTCAAAAAATGTCCCTTTGTTATCATTTTGGAAAAGGAGCTGTGAATGAAGCTTTTGTTCCGCTTCATGAAAAAATATTGGTACATGGCGCTGCTGGCCTCGGCATTCATGATCGGGGAGGTTTATATCGACCTGTATCAGCCGCGTATGATGGCTGAGATCGTCAACGAAGGCGTTCTCGGACTTTCAAACGGCGGACAGCCGAATGTTCAGCTGATCCTCTCGACCGGGGTCCGGATGCTTTTGGTAGTCCTTGCGGGCGGTTTGTGTGGGCTTCTTTCTGCTGTGTTTACCAACATGACCGGTCAGGGCGCGGGGAATGACATCCGTAAGCTGTGTTTTGAGCGGATCATGTTTTTCTCCTTTGAACAAACTGATGAATTTTCCACGGGATCGCTCATCACCCGCATTACTAATGATGTGACGCAGGTTCAGCAGCTGATCATGCAGCTGATCCGAGGGCTGGTGCGATGTTTGATGTTTTTCATCGGCGGCTCGGCTGCTCTGCTTTCACTGGACCTGAGCTTCGGTGTGATCGTTGCCTGTGCTTTCCCGCTGATCCTGATCGATGTTGTTTTTGTGGTTTGGCGGGCTAACCCGCTCTTCACGATCCTGCAGCAAAGTCTTGACAAGCTAAACAGCATTATTCAGGAAAATGTATCCGGCATACGTGTTGTGAAAGCATTTGTACAGGAAAAGAGTGAGGAACAGCGTTTTGAGGCGGAGAATCAACATTTGGTGGATACGCAGTTCAATGTTCAAATGCTGCTCTCCTTCCTGCGGCCGGTGATGAATATCGTCCTGAACATGGCAGTGGTCGGGATCATCTATGTCGGTTCCATTCAGGTTCAGGAAGGCAGCATTGCTCCCGGAACCGTGATGGCAGCGATCACCTACATCTCCCAGATCCTGAACGGCATGATGATGCTGGCAATGATTTTCCAGACCCTTTCCCGCGGTCTGGCTTCCACAAAGCGTATACAGGAAGTCATTGATACTCAATCGGACATCAGGCAGGAAGCTCTTTCGATGGAGGGAGACGGAACCCGTGGATCTGTTCGGTTCGAAAATGCGAAATTCGTGTATCATGATAACGGATCAGAGGTTCTTCACAATATCAACCTTGAGATTGCTCCCGGAGAAACGCTGGCGATAATCGGTGCGACCGGCTGCGGCAAGAGCAGTCTGGTCAGTCTGATCCCCCGGTTTTACGATGCCGCTGAAGGCCGTGTTTTGGTTGACGGGATCGATGTCCGGGCTTATGACCCGGCTGAACTGCGGAAAAAGGTAACCTACTGCCTGCAAAAATCAGAGTTTTTCTCAACGACGATTCGGGAAAATATCGCGCTGGGTGATCCCGAAGCGGATGATGAGAAAATTCGGAAAGCAGCCGCTGCGGCTCAGGCGGATAAATTTATTCAACAACAGCCGGATGGTTATGACACTGTTGTCGCGGAACGTGGCATGAGCTTATCAGGAGGCCAGCGTCAGCGTATCGCCATTGCCCGGGCGCTGCTGAAAGGCGGAGAGATCCTGATCCTGGACGACGTGACCAGTGCACTCGATCTCAAAACGGAAGCTGCGCTGTATGCAGCTTTGAACCGGGATTATACAAATATGACAAAAATCATTATCGCTCAACGTATCGCATCTGTCCGAAATGCGGACCGGATCGTGGTACTGGATGGAGGAACTATTTCAGGCTGCGGAACCCATGAGGAGTTGATGGCCTCAAATGCTCTTTATCGGGATATCTATGATTCCCAGCTCAAAGAGGAGGAAAACTTATGAACCAGCCACCTGTATCCTCCACAGCTGAACGTGGTTTCAAACGTACCGGGAACCGGGCAGGGATGGGAAGACCTGTCGAAAAACCAAAGGATCAGAAAAAAGCGCTCAGCCGGCTGATTGCTTTCTTCAAACCCGAAATGAAATATGTCGTGTTGCTTGCATTGGTCGTTATTTTTGGTGTGATTGCCAGCGTGATCGGTCCGAGCCTGCAGTCCAATGCGATTGATGCACTCGTGAGAGGCGCTTTTTCGGAAATCCCGGGTATATTGGGTTGGATGCTTTTCGTGTATATTCTCAATGGTGCGGCTACCTTGCTGCAGGGGTTTCTTTCCGCACGACTTTCCCAGCGGGTGATTTTCAGGCTGCGGGGAGATCTTTTCAGTAAGGTGATCTCTCTCCCTATCCCCTGGCTGGACAACCATTCTCACGGAGATGTGATGAGCCGGATGACGAATGATGCGGAAAATGTTTCGAATGTTATCTCGTCCAGTCTTTCCTCTTTGTTTTCCGGTGTGCTGACATTGATTGGTACAGTGGCCATGATGCTGAGCTACAGTGTCCCGCTGACGCTGCTGACGTGTGTGACAGTGGTGCTTTCAGTCGTGGTGACCAACGTGATGTCGAAATTGATGAGGAAATATTATGTTCGCCGTCAAGAATTGCTCGGGAAGCTGAACGGGATCGTTGAAGAAAAGGTCTCCGCCGGGAAGACGGTCACCGCATATAATCTGCAGGCTGCCACCATTGCCGAATTCAATGAAGCCAGTGATGAGATGACGAAAATCGGCATCACGGCTGATGTGATCGGCAATGCCATGGGACCGCTGATGAACATGATCAATAACCTGTCGTTTGTGATCGTGGCGGCTTTCGGCGCCTGGTTCGCGCTGAAGGGCATGATCTCTGTCGGCGTGATCTCTGCGTTTATCATTTACTCCAAACAGTTTTCCCGCCCGATCAATGAACTGGCTCAGCTCTACGGACAGATTCAGACAGCGCTGGCCGGTGCGGAACGGATTTTTGAAATTCTGGATGCGGAGAGCGAGGACAAGAGCGGTGACGTTCGTTTGGAAACGACGAACGGGATCATTGAATTCAAGCACGTCAATTTCAGTTATGTTCCCGGTAAACAGGTTATCCATGATTTCAATCTAAAAGTGGAATCGGGAAAGAAGATCGCTCTGGTCGGCTCAACCGGTTCGGGAAAGACGACCATTGTCAACCTGTTGATGCGGTTTTACGATATTGACAGTGGTGAGATCACAGTCGACGGAACGAACATCAGGGATATCGATTGCGACACGCTGCGGGATGCCATCGGGATCGTTTTGCAGGATACGGTGCTGTTCACCGATACCGTCCGCAACAATCTGAAATATGCGGACCGGACGATTTCAGACAAAAAGATGATCGAAGCTGCTGAGAGCTCGAACTGTGACA
>CAYWKZ010000030.1:23622-24922 GCA_964459115.1 uncultured Leptolinea sp.
CGGACGATTTCAGACAAAAAGATGATCGAAGCTGCTGAGAGCTCGAACTGTGACAAAGTTGTAGCTGCCCTGCCGGATGGCTACGATACGGTCCTGACCGGTGCCGGCGCGAATCTTTCTCAGGGCCAGCGTCAGCTGCTGACAATCGGCCGGGCTTTTCTGAGTTATCCGCATATTCTGATCCTGGATGAGGCGACATCTTCGGTGGATACACGTACCGAGCAGCATATTCAGAATGCCATGATTGAGCTGATGAAAAACCGGACCAGCCTGATTATTGCCCATCGCCTGTCTACCATTCGTGATGCGGATCAGATCGTCGTGATGGATCAGGGTCACATCATCGAGACCGGTACCCATGATGAGCTGCTTGCCAAAGGCGGTACCTATCATCAGCTTTATATGACCCAATTCGAAGGCAGCGCGACCTGATAAAAAAAAGATTTTATGAAAATAATTTTGGCACATCTGCATCTGCCTCTGCCTGTGCAGGAAAAAGACGGGGCAGGCACAAGTGTCCTCATCTGTCAAATTTTGCTGTATAATAAGAATAGAAAAGCCCGATGAAAGGAGGAAGAATGGGAGAAAAAGATATTACAGAAAAAACATTGGAATCGTACAACGATGTATTTGCGGATATTCTCAACGTACTTCTTTTCAACGGGAAACAGGTTGTGGACCCGAATGATCTGGAAGATCGGAACCCTCATTCCTTCTATAAAGCAGATGGAAAAGTCCGTGAACTGGAAAGGGATGTTGTCAAACGCTGGAAAAAGCATAATATCCGAATTGCCTGTATCGGAATGGAAAACCAGACGGATCCGGATCCGTACATGGTACTGAGAGTAGCAGGATATGACGGAACGGAGTACCGGGTACAGATGAACAGCCTGGAAAAAGGTGAAAAGCCGTATCCGGTGATAACAATCGTGCTGTATTTCGGATATAAGGGACGATGGAATCAACCCACAACTTTATATGAAACGCTGGAAATACCGGAAGAGCTGCGCCCATATGTCAATGATACAAAAATCAACCTGTTTGAAATCGCATATCTGAGCCGGGAGCAGGTAAATATGTTCAAAAGCGATTTCAAAGCAGTGGCCGATTATTTTGTACAGATGAGAGAAAAAGGAGAATATAATCCCGGAAATGAGGTTATCCGGCATATTCAGGAGGTGCTCCAACTGCTGAATGTGATGGATAAGGAAAAACGTTTTGAGGAAAAAATCAACGAAGAAGCTGCGGAAGGAAAGGTGAACACGATGTCTGAATGGCTTGATAGAGTAATTAAAACGAG
>CAYWKZ010000031.1:0-24713 GCA_964459115.1 uncultured Leptolinea sp.
CCTAATACCTATAAAATAACATTTACCACCAATCCTGTCATCAGAGCGAACAGGATCACATAAGCCCAATACAGCAAAAACCGGCGTATGCCCAGCACGATCTTCAGCGCGCCGAGATTGGTGATCTTCGTCGCAGGACCGGTGAGCATGAAGGCCGCAGCACTGCCGACGCTCATCCCATCCCACAGCCATTCGCGCAGCAGCGGGATCGTCCCACCGCCGCAGGCATAAAGCGGGACCCCGAGCGTTGCCGCCATCAGGACACCCCAGGCCTCATTTCCGCCGAAAACATTGACCATCAGATCTTCCGGAACATACCGCTGGAACAACGCTGAAAGCAGAATGCCAACCAGGAAATACGGACCGGTCGCTTTCACATTCCGCCAGACGTTCAGCAGATAACGGACAAACAGATTCGGATGCGTATCATGGCTGTCCCGTTCCTCAAAGCCAGTGAAATCGAAGAATGTTTTATCCTTGTAGAAGAAATGGATCAGCAGCCCTGCTACTACACCGCACAAAAAACAGCTCACCAGGCGGACCGTCAGCACCGTCGTCCCCAGCGCGGTAGAGTAGACGATCAACTGCGGATTGAGCAGGATCGAGGACATCATGAAGGCTGCCAGCCAATCCTCCCGCATTCCCTGCTTGGCGAAGGACGCCGCGATCGGGATCGTGCCATACATGCACAAAGGGGAGGCGATCCCCAACAGACAGGCAGGGATGATGCCGAACAGCCCCCATTTTTTATCCCGCATCCCGCGAAACAGGTTATGGATACTGTCTTTGGCAAAGACAGATATAAACGAACCGATCAGGATCCCGATCACCCAATATCGGAAGATCTGATTGAACTGCAGCTCAAAATAATAGCGCAGATAGATAAATTCCCGGTTCAGAACGTTCAGCATCTAAAATATTATAATTTCCCGGACATTGTACAGCAAATTATGAGTGACAGGTCGATCAAACTTACTTCAGACATTTATATGGGTGCCTTCCCGAAGAATATTTCTGAAGAGAGGAATCACATTAGCATTGCTATGAAACCAGTTTCGATTTTCAACAATAGGTGAAACCTGAACTCCGTGTTCAATTAACAAATCACCGGCAATATCACCTATCAACCAGTTTTTCTTGGCAATTTCTTCTCTGGGAGAATCAACCAGCATCATCAGATCAATATCCGATCCCTCCTCTGCATCACCTCTTGCGTACGAACCAAACAAATATACATCCATTTTATTATCAGGAAATAATGGAGAAATCCCATCATAAAGCTGCTTGATAATTTCGTTTGTTTCTTTTTTTCTGAGCATATTTGTTGTTATCTTTTCCTGTTCCGTATTACCTGTTAAATTTAACATAAAATTGCTGTTTACACAAGACCGAAAAAGAATCAGTTTTTTATTTCAGTAGACACTTCTTGAAACAGTTATTTTTGAAATGAATTAAATCGGGCACGGTCTGCAAACGGCTTCTTTTTGGGAAAGACAGGCTCTGATTCAGCGCGTCCGACCGGGAGGAAGCAGACAAGATCATATGAATCCGGAACATTGAGTATCGCTGCCATTTTGTCGCAGATCCGGTCTTTGTCGGTGATGTGTCCCTCAAACCAGCAGCTCTGATAACCGAGCGCAGTGATGGCAAGCAGCATGTTTTCAATCGCCGCAGCATAATCCTGCGTCGCGAAGCAGCGATCAGCATAAGCGATAATCCGCTGCGAAAGCACGCAGATCATGGCCGGAGCAGTCTCTCCGACCGAAGGGGTGATAACTTCATGAAGGGCCTTCAAGATCTCCGGATCATCCACAGCAATCAACGATGTCGTTTGTTTGTTGCAGCCGGAAGGCGCGGCCAGCCCGGCTTCCATGATAAGCTTCAGATCTTCCCGCGGAACGGGATCGGATCTATATTTTCCGCGGTAGGAATGACGGTTCAGTATGCATTCAATCGTTTCCATTTTCTAACGTCTCCTTTCAATCCCTATTTTTGCAAGGATCGAAGTCAGTGCAGCAAAAACCGCAGATCCAAGGGCGAACCAAAACCACATGCTTTATTCTTTCCGGATTTTTCTAATTTACTTACAAAGAGTCCAAAATAACCAACATTTCAGCAGGGGTTACGATAAAAGATCGTTCAGGAAAATGTTTGAGATTTCCTGTGATCAGGTAAGCATCCTCATCCTGCTTTTCCATCACCACTTCATAAAAAACAAGATCATCCATATCCGGCAGGATCTCACCCGTTGAAGAAGGCGACACAGCCAACCCAAATTGCCTGATCATACGGATCAGTTTCTGTATTTTTTCTTCTGAAAATGAAAACTTGTTTCGGTGCATTACCTCATCATATTCAGCAATTATTTCATCGTTATAAAGGGGAGTAATTACGCCATCAGCGATCAAATTTACAACGATTGCTGTGGCTGAATCAGGATGCTTCGTAAGCAGCGAGGATATGAGGACATTAGTGTCAAAAACAGCGTAACACTTCATTGTCTGTTTTTCCGTTCCTGTCTTGCTGCTTTGATTTCGGCGTTGATCTCATCCAATGTCATTTCCGGCAAATCTGCGGCTTCTTCTCTCAAATCATCAAGGATTTTTCTTGCTTCTGTACGGGTTATTCGTCTGTTTTGAGGAAGAACAGCCGGAAAAGGGAGGCCATTCACCATCCGCGTTCTTTCCATGAACATACGGAATGCAGTATTGATATCCATTCCCATAGACTCATAAATTGCAACGCAATCTTCGCGTAACGCCTTGTCACATCTGAATTGATTTAATACTTGTTCCGACATAATATGTACACCTATCTATTTATATTAATAACACATATTATTATATGTGCTATTAATACATTTGTCAACCTGTTTATAAAATAAGGATCAGCGACCCGCTTTGTTTCAAAACACTATTTGTATCAGAACCATATAGATGAGGGTTCCGGAAAGGATGCTGAGCAGCGAATTCCGTTTCCAGACCTGCAGTCCGACCACACAGGCAGCCGCGATGAGCTCCGGCATGCCGTGCGGAGGTACCGACACCCTGACATCCTTCAGGCAGTAGATCACCAGCATGCCGATGATCGCACTCGGCAGCACCTTGCCAAGATAGGTGATGTAGGCCGGTGTCCGCTTCCGGAAGATCAGGAAGGGCAGGAAACGCAGAAGCGCCGTAACGACAGCCATGACGGCAATGAGAACAGCCGCGTTCATATTGTCTGCTCCTCCCTCTTCCGTAATATCGTGAGCACCAGCGTAATGAACAGCATAGCCGGGATCAGGAAGCTTTCCGGACCGAAGATAACAAGGCACAGGAGCGTGCCGAGCAGCCCGGTCAGCGCCGGAATGTGGTCACAGGTGTTCAGCCATTGCTCGGTGAAGGAAGCAATGAACAGCGCAGTCATAGAGAACTCGATCCCGTCGGTAGAAAAAGGGATCACTGCCCCAAGCAAACTGCCGAGCACGGACCCGGTCACCCAGTAACACTGGTCAAAAAGCGAGACAAAAAAGCGGTACTGGTTCGGG
The DNA here is from genome assembly GCA_964459115.1 of uncultured Leptolinea sp. Taxonomy (GTDB): domain Bacteria; phylum Chloroflexota; class Anaerolineae; order Anaerolineales; family Anaerolineaceae; genus Flexilinea. The sequence goes on from CAYWKZ010000031.1 coordinate 3,530, forward strand.
TCGACCTCCTCCGGTGCGTGTCCGTCACTGAGCAGAGAGTAGGTCTCATCAGTCAGCGCAAAGATCATGTAAGGCTTATATTTTCCCGCATCTTTATAGCGGTCGATCATGGAAATGCTGTAAAACAGGTGCCTGGCATTGACCATCACCGTGGTGAAGGCAGTGGTCAGGATGGAAGCTCCGCCCGAGATCAGTCCGACACCGACATACTGCATGGAGCCGGCATAGATGAAAACGCTCATAGCTAACGCCCACAGCACACCGTAGCCCGCATTGCGCAGCAGGATCCCGAAGCCGATGCCCAATACAATATACCCTGCCATCACCGGCAGGGATTTCCAAAAGGCCTGTTTTACAACAGCTTTGTTCATTTACTGATGATCACTTCCGGTGATGTAACGGTAAAAAGCCGGGTTGGCATAGATCGTGCGGTTTTCCACAGTCAATTCCGGAGCGATCTCTTTGACCGCATCAGTCACAGCAGCTGTGTTATCGTCCACAGAGAAGGAGTGGATCGAGAAATTACCGTCCTCACTCATCACCACATTGTCGGTCACTGCTTCATAAGTATCGCCATCCATCTCAGTGACGGAATAATAAAGCGGCTGCCACCAGGACGAATAAAGCAGATCTTTGATGACATTCCCATCTTCATCGACCCGGTCATCATATTTTTTTGCGTAAGCCTCGATGAGGCCGTGAAATTTATCTTTTTCTTCAGCAGTATCAAATTCCAAAGCCAGTTCATATTCCATGGCAAAGGCAAAATAACGGCCCTCTAAAATTTCTTTCACGGCATAGGTTGGCGTATCGGATTTCGGCACTCCCCATTCCGGCATATATTCATAAACGGAGACTTTTGGTTCGATCTGAACATAGGCATCAAGGTCTTCACTTTTCAGCAGCGCAATAAGCTGAAGCAGGTGAGTGGTATCGTCATGACCATAGCGCAGGGTGTTTTCTTCAATGAAACGGGCATCATAGTCCGTATATTTCATGCTGTACCCGGTAGTAGCTTCCCGCACAAGGATGTTAATGCCAGCTGCACTCAGCGTCAGGTCATCAAAATTGAGGTCCGAATCCAACGCCGACCGTGCACCGGTAAGGATATCATCATCCGAAAGACGTCCGAAATAATGGCGGCCTTTCCCACTGATCTCAGCGGCCCGATAAAGCATGGTCGCAGCAGTCTCGGCACTGAGCGGGCCGCTGAAATCTTCATCATCAGAAGCAAGATCGAGATCCAGCGCACAGGCAACATAGGGCTGATACACTTCATCCACCGAGATGTGTTCATCTGACAGGATCTTCGCTGCCTTGTCCGGTGCCGCTTCACTGGCATAAGTCTTTGCCAGTTCTTCCATCCCGGCCAGGCGGACCGCTCCGACGACGGCATCTGCCAATGTGAAGGTTTCCCCTTCCAGAGGTTCAGCTTCCATGGCAGTCAGCGCGGCATTATAAGCTTCGGCACTCACATCGCCGTCAAACGTCACGTCAAAATATTCTTTCAGATACGCTGCGGCGTTTTCATTTGCAAATGCTCCGCTGCACAGAACAACCGTACAAAGAACAACAGCTAAAACAACAAACAAGCTGTTTTTCATTTCTCCTCCGTCTACAATTCTTTCAGCATCTGCGCAGGATTTTCCTTTGCCTTGACCTTGTCAAAGGCCTTAATGATGGTACCCTCTTCATCGATCAGGTAAGTCGAACGGACAACGCCCATGGTCGTTTTTCCGTACATCTTCTTTTCCTTCCAGACATCATAGGCCTTGATCACTTCCAGTTCCGTATCGGAAAGCAGCGTGAAAGGCAGGCCGTATTTCTCTTCGAACTTTTTGTGAGAAGCGACACTGTCCTTGCTTACACCCAGAATGACCGCTCCCTTTTTCCGGAATTGCGGGAAAAGCTCCCCGAAGGTACAGGCCTGGCTGGTGCAGCCCGAAGTCATATCTTTCGGGTAAAAATACAGGATCACCTTCTGCCCCGGTAATCCGACAAACTTTTCATCTCCCCGTTCTGATCCGGGAGGGAAAACTCCGGCGCTTTGGTTCCGATTTCCAGCATGATCTTTGCTCCTTTTTGCCTGTTATTTTGATACGTTGAAGCGGATGTTCAGAATATCCCCGTCTTTGACCGGGTATTCCTTGCCTTCCAGACGCAGTTTGCCTTTGGCCTTGGCCTCGTTCATGGAGCCCAGTTCCATCAGGTCGTCATAAGCGATCACTTCTGCGCGGATAAAGCCCTTTTGCAGGTCGGTGTGGATCACACCGGCAGCTTCCGGTGCGGTCGCGTGACGGGAGGTGGTCCAGGCACGGCATTCGTCCGCCCCGGCAGTGAAGAAGGACTGCTGGTCCAGCAGGTCATATGACAGTTTAATGACCTGTTTGAGCGCCAGCTCAGTAATGCCGTATTCTTCCATGAACATTTCCGCGTCTTCTTCCGGCAGCTGAGCGATCTCCATTTCGATCTTGCCGCGGATGACGGAGACCATTGTCTCCGGTCCCTGTTCCGGAACAGCCGGTGCATCCTGTGTCTCATCCAGGTTCAGCAGGATCAGGATCGGTTTCAGGGAAAGCATGCCGAAACCGGAAAGGGAGCGCTTTTCTTCATCGGAAAGTCCGAGAGAGCGCAGCGGTTTTTCCTCACTGAGGCACTCGTGCATCCTGTCAAACAGTTCGATTTCCCGGTCGATGACAGCTTTGTCCCTGCCGCCGCCCTTCTTCTTTTCATCATGTAAGCGTTCCAGACGACGTTCCACTGAAATCGTATCATTCAGGATGAAATCAGACTCCATGGATTCAATGTCACGGAGCGGGTCGATGGAACCGTTGGGATGGACGACGTTTTCATTTTCGAAGCAGCGGACAACATGGATAAAGCCATCCATCTGCGCCAGTTTGTTCAACAGTTCACCGGAAATTCCGGACTTGGCGCTGCCGTCCAGGCCGGATATGTCATCATAGGTGACTTTTGCATAAATGGTTTTCTTCGGGTTGAACATTTCCGCCAGTTTGTCTACACGCTCATCCGGAACGTCGACAACGGCCTCGTGGACTTCTATTTTTCCTGTAACGGTGCCCGTAGGCTGGGTGCCGCGGGTCAGTGCATTAAAAATCGTGGTTTTCCCGCTTTGGGGCAGACCGACAATACCTAATTTCATGTTTCACTTGCTCCTTACATCTTATCTTGTCTTGTTCGCGTCTAATTATAATGCGGTTAGTCCCTTCCGTGAGGCAATGGGGACGGTTTTCCGTCATTTTTTCAGGTCGAATCCTTGACGGCATGGAATTTCGGTATAAAATAAAATAAGTGCTGAGCCGAAGTGGCGGAACTGGCAGACGCGCACGACTCAAAATCGTGTACCTTGTGTATGTGGGTTCGATTCCCACCTTCGGCACTGATAAAACAAAAACCCGCGTTTCGCGGGTTTTTGTTTTATCAGCATACGAATGATTATTTTGATTTCTTTCTGCCGAAAATCAAAAGGATCGCACCGCCGATGGCCATGGTCAGGACGATGACGAGCATCATCTGTTCCTCTTTGGTCCGCGGAACCTTCAGGATCGCCGGTACATTGTACAAAGCGCCCGCGATCAGGATGATCCCCAACAGGCCGGGAAATCCAATTTTTTCGGATTCATGCTCCGGTTGTTCAGAGCCAGTTTGCGTCTGCGTTTTCTTCTTCGGTTCCGTCTTCATTGATCAGCCTGTTCTCTGCGGTATCGTGATCCTGCGGCACATCATCCATGGTTCCAGACGGCTCTGCCGCTTCAGCGTTTGATTCCTGTCCGGAAGTCTCATCCGCTGCATCATCGCTGACTTCGTCTTCCTTCTCTTCTCCGGCAGCCTCGGGAAGCACATCTGCGCTTTCCTCACGCTCCGCGGCAGCTCCGGCTTCTTCAGAGACTTCCGTGTTTTCGGTTTCAGTCTCATCTTCATCCGGGAGATGACGCAGCTTGCGCCAGCCTTTTTTGATGAGCGGCCAGGCCATCATCAGACCGGCAGCCAGCCAGATGACCTGTGACCCATAAGCCAGTGTGGTATTGACCGTCTGGCCTTCGGCTTCTGCTGCTTTAATTTGGCGATTAATGTCAAAACATCCGGTGATGGCATAGTAGATCAGGTAAAGACCCAGCCACGGCATCACCCGGCGAAAACCGTTCTCCTGCTTTTCCTGCTTTTTGGGAGGCTCCGGAACGGCCGCAGCCCGGTTGGCAGCAAGCTCTTCTTCCGTTTCCTTCGCGGCAAAGGCATCGGGATCAGCGCCCTTGTGAAGGGGCATGCCGCAATATTTGCAGACAGCCAGGTTTTCCGTGTTCGGCTCCAAACAGTTTGGACAGATATCCAGATTGCCGTAATCTTCACCATCTTCAGATGGAAGAGCTTCCGCCTCCTGTGCGCTTTCGGCATCCGGGGACATCAGTTCGGCTGCCGGAACAGCATTTTCAACATCCTGATCGTTATTCAATATCTCATTGTTTTCCATCATTCACAGGTCCTTTCGCAAAAACGAGGTCATAACATGGAGAAAATTTTCCATGGAATCAGGCTGATTCATAAAATGACAGGCAGCATCAACACAACCAACAGCACTGCACCCAACACCGGCAGCGCACAGCCCAGGCAGCCTACAGATGTTTTTCCCGGTTTCGGTCCGGGACGGTGACCGGGGTCCCTATGGGAGGAACCGGGTCCGAAACGCGGGTCATCCCCTTCCAGACTGATGTTCGGCAATTTAATACCTCCGGAACCGACCTTCCTCAAGGTTGAGGCAGCCGAACCGGTCAGCAGCGTTCCCGCAAGAGCAGCGGCTTTTTCGACCGGGTCATTGATGCGGATCGTCTGACCGTTTGGCAGGTTAACATTGACGTGCTGGTCACTTTTACTGTCCAGGTTGAACTCGACAAGATCCTTCTCACGGTTGGCTTCGATCCAGGCTTCCCGATCAAGCTTTGCCTGTTCCCGGGGGTCAACGGATCCTTCCGGGATCGTTTCCTCATCGAAACCCATACCGCAATAATCGCAGATCCGGTTTTCCGGAGCGTTCGGCCCGCCGCAATGAATGCATTCTTTCATAACAACCCTCCCTCCCACTGATTTTCACGGGGATAAAGCTGTTCCTCACAGAAAAACTGTGTACCGTCGGTGACATAACCGTAAAAAATCTCCGTTTTATGTCCTCCGGAAACATAGAACTGGAGCATTCCCCGGGAAAGGATAAACTGCAGCTTCTGGTCTGCCTGTTCGTTGACATAAAAACAGCACAAGGGTCTGCCATTTTCCACCATCAACACCCCATAGGAAAAACCGTGATAGGCAGGATGCTGGGGAACCCCTTCCATGTCAAAAATGTTATCATATAATTCTTCAAGTTCCATGAATTCCCTCACAGGTTCGGAAGGTTCAGCAGCAGGTTTTCCGCCAGCAGCTGAAGGTTGGCATTGGCATTCAGGTAGGTGATCATGCGGTTAATTCCGCTCAGCGTTTTCCTGAACATCTCCGGATCGCCTTTGGCAGCCAGATTTTCCAGCTCGCCCTTCAGATCCAAAAAACTGATGGGCGGATCGGCTTCCTGTCCAGAGGCGGAAAGGAGCAGCAGATCCCGGAAGAGCGACTGCCAGATCTGCAGGATCTCCCGCAGAACAGGGCGTTTTTTGACATCTTTGAACGCAGCAGCGTAAGCAAAACGCTGCAGCGTGTCCGCCCCCAGGAGCTCGACACCGTCTGAGGCAATACTCACGATGCGGTCCGCCTCATCCGGATCGTCCGCCAGGCGCAGCGCATAACCCGGCCGGCCGGCAGACATATGCGCCAGACGCAGCGCGTCAGAACGGAGCATCATGCGGGAACTTTCCAGCCTGTCTGCCAGTTCATTCAGCGCCATCGGGCGCAGACGGATCACCTCACAGCGGGAGCTGATGGTGGGGAGCAGTGCATTTTCATTGCTGGCCGTCAGCATCAGTTTTGAGAGCGGTGTTGGCTCTTCCAGCGTTTTGAGGAGGGCGTTCTGTGCGTTGATGTTGGCTTCCTCAAAACGCAGGAACAGCGCTGTCCGCCAGGGTGCGGCGTAGGGCTGCATGTTGAGATTATGCTGGATCTCCCGGACCGTATCGATTTTCAGTGTTTCGCCCTGCCCGACCGACTGTCCGATAAAAAGATCGGTGTGCTGCAGCTTGCTGAGCTGTTTGCAGTTCCGGCAGCTGCCGCAGAACTCACCGGTCTCCGGTGGGTCCTGACAGTAAAGCGCTTTGATAAAAGCCAGTGCAAGCGTCCGTCTGCCGATGCCGGGAGCACCCGTGAAAAGATAGGCATGGCGTGTCAAACCGCCTGCGATATGTTTTTTCAGCAGGGCTTCCGCCCATTCGTGTCCCCAAACGCCCCAGCTCATAGGTTTCAGGTTTCAGGTATCTGGTTTCAGGTTTCGGGTTTCAGGTTTGAATTCACTCCAACACTAACACCTAAACCTAACACCTGATACCTGATCTCCTATTTCTTTCCTTTCTTTTTGCCGCCTGATTTCTCCGCAGGTTTGCTTGCTTTCGGCGCTTCGACCGCTTTCGGTTTTTCAGTCTCTTCCGCTGTTTCAGCCTTCGGAACCGCCGTCATCATGCTGACCCGCGGCAGGCTGACAAACATATGCTCGACGACAGACTGCCGGATGTCATTGAGCAGATCCGCGAACATTGAGGCAGCTTTGGTTTTATAAGCCACCAGAGGATTTTTCTGAGCATAACTTTCCATGCTGATGGAAACGCGCAGCCCTTCGATCTGGGTCAGATAATCGACCCATTGTTTGCTGATGGACTGCAGGAACACGCTGCGGTTGACTTCATTCTGAATGCGCTTACCGAAAACTTCGCGGATCTTTTCCGTGTCCGCATCCGGAATTTCCACAGGAGGTATTGATTGAATGGCGTCAAATTCACTGCCCAACACGCCGCGAAGTTTTTCCTGCTGATTTTCCGGCAATTTATCCAGCGTCACATTCGCAGAGCGGACGCGGGACCAATCGATCTTCCCGAAGATCTCTTTCAGCCCGTTTTCGGATTCAATATAGTGATCCCAGATTTTGGAGCGCAGCTGGTCGCGGCTCAGGCCTTCCAACAGGCTGCCACAGAAGAAGGTGAAGTTGCAGCGGTGATATTCCTTTGCTTTTTTCTGATGTGTCTTTGCATCGAAGGTAAAGCGCTGCCCGGTCGTCATCACCCGGGTGAGCTGAGACCACTGCTGGTCGGTCAGTTCGGTTTGTTTATAATTGATCAGTGCGTTGGAAAGATCTGTGCGGACCTGCATCTGTTTGCCGTAGAGCCGGTCACAGCGAGATTCATACCCTTCCTGTACGGCATCCATGATCTTTCGGCTGAGCGCATCCCAGTTTCCGGTTTCGATTTCATCCTCTACCGGCACGAAATCGCCTTCCATACGGTTGGAGATCAACAGGTTGAGACGCTGCCGGTAAGACGCCCAGAGCATCTCTTCCAGCTGGTCACGGAGTGTTTCGATCACTTCACTGTCACCTTCGGCCAGTCTGCGCTGCTGATCGTTGGAAAGTTTGAACTGGGTGCGGGCAAAGTTACAGGCGTCCGCATACACTTCCGCCGGTTTCAGGCTTTCCACGACCTGGCCTTCATCGACGGCATCGGAAATCTGCTTGAGTTTATCCCCCAGCGTCTCGCAGAAGAGGTCGAAGTTGGCATTGCGTTCCTGCAGCTGGACGGCATAATTTTCCCGCGAACTGCTGACCAGTTTTTCCATCAGTTTCTGACCGTTTTCCTGTTCGACTTTGAAGGCTTCCTGTCCGAACCGGACCAGCCCGTCGATCAACGCATCCTTCTCCGGTGCGGAACCAATGTGCGTGCGCAGATGATCGATGATCATCTTCTGCGTGAAGGAAGGCAGGAACTGAGTATCCATCTGCATGGAGGGCTGGACACTGTCCAGATAGGCTGCCAGTTTCCATTTTTCCTCAGACTCAGCTTTGTTCAGGCGATTGTCCAGGTCCGTGCTCAGCATTTCCAGAATGTCTTCGCTCAGATCTTCCTTCAGAAAGGCCTGATCACGCTGGGCATAGATCTTCTGACGCTGGGTGTTGAGCACATCGTCATATTCCAGGGTATGTTTGCGGACGTCGAAGTTCGAACCTTCCACACGCTCCTGCGCCTGTTCGACCACCCGGGAAAACATGTTGTGTTCCAGCGGGATGTTTTCATCGAACATATTGATGCGTTTCAGCATGCCTTCCAGACGTTCACCGCCGAACAGACGGACAATTTCATCCTGAAGGGAGAGGAAGAAGCGGGAGGAACCGGGGTCACCCTGACGGGCAGAGCGGCCGCGAAGCTGGTTGTCGATTCGGCGACTTTCATGCCGTTCGGAACCGATGACATGCAGACCGCCCAGCGCCCGAACCTTCAGCATGTTTTCGTAATATTCAATATACGCCCGGATCGCCTCTTCGTACACGCCATATTCAGCCGGGTCAACCTTCATGACGGCATGATAGCGTTCCTCAACAGTCATGTTGTATGGATCCTGTCCGAGTTTGGAAAGGACCCGGTTGGTGTCACGAAGGACGTCCTCCTCCAATTCACCGCCCAGCTTGATATCGACACCGCGGCCTGCCATGTTGGTGGCGATCGTCACGGAACCGAAGGAGCCGGCTTTTGCGATGATCATGCCTTCCTCGTCATGCTTTCGGGCATTCAGCACCTGATGAGGGATCCCGCCGTTGGCTGCCTCCAGCAGGCGGGGATAATCTTCCTCATCGAGGCGGAATTCCTGCAGCAGCAGCTGCTTGTTGTCCGGGTCTTCAATGCTCAGCTGAATGCCGAGATCGCGGGCCAGCGGACGCAGGTCACCCGGCTGGATGTTCTGCAGCGCTTTGTTGAAGGGTTCGAAATCCTTGAGCGGAGTTTCGTAATCCGTGATGTTGTTCTTGTTCATGTATGCCCGGCGCATCATCTGGATCTGCATCAGACGCCGCAGCGGCTCACGGGTGAGCCGTCCGGAAAGAAATTCCGAGTGTTCCACGGATGCAGTACCGATCAGCTGCGGACGGCCTTTGATATAGTTGTAAAGGATCTCCTGTGTGATAGCGCGGAATTTTGCCTCTTCCGAGCGGTAGATCACGTCCGGATAGTCTTTCCGTTTGTAATAAAGTGCCTTGCCCGGGTTCTTCGGATCGGCATAATAAGTATACTTGTAGCCATCCTCGTCTTTGGTTTCCTTTTCAACCAGCGGACTGCCCTTCTGCCGGGCGGTATATTCCAGATTGGTCGGGATCGGGATGACGTCCAGACCATAGATCTTGTAAAATTCTTCTTTTTCGGTCAGCGCCGTACCGGTCATACCGCAGATCTTGTCATACATGCGATAGTAGTTCTGCAGGGTGATGGTGGCGTAAGTGACGTTTTCCGGCTCGACCTTGACACCTTCCTTGGCTTCAATGGCCTGATGCAGGCCGTTAGACCAGCGGCGTCCAGGCATCAGACGGCCGGTGAAGGAGTCAATGATGATGACTTTGCCGGACTGGACCAGATAGTCTTTGTTGCGCTTGAAAATGAATTCCGCCTTCAGAGCCTGCTCGATATAGCTCATCATGCGTTCCTGTTCGATGGTGATCTCTTCCGGACGGGAGGGGTCGCGAAGGACCATACCAAGCATTTCTTCGATGTGATCCAGCCCGTTGTCGTTCAGGTAGACATTGCGGTCCTTCTCACTGATTTCATATTCATCCTGGCGCAGCTGCTTGATGACACGGGCCACACGATAGTATTCTTCCACGTCATCCGATGCCGGGCCGGAGATGATCAACGGGGTTCTGGCTTCATCGATGAGGACGTTGTCGACTTCATCGATCACAGCATAGGAATGTCCGCGCTGCACCCGTTCAGAAAGGCTCATGACCATGTTATCCCGCAGGTAATCGAAGCCAAATTCACTGTTGGTGCCATAGGTAATGTCGGCATCATAAGCCAGTTTGCGCGGGACCATGCGCAGCTGATCCTGGTCTTCTTTGGTGGAGGTAACGGAAGGATCGACCAGAAAGGCTTTCTTGCCGTTATCAGTCCGGGCGGCCATCTGCAGCACGCCGACGCTAAGCCCGTGGAAACGGTAGATCGGCGCCATCCAGCGGGCATCGCGGCGGGCCAGGTAGTCGTTGACGGTGATCAGGTGGACACCCTTGCCGGCAAGCGCATTGAGGTAAACCGGCAGCGTTCCGACCAGGGTCTTCCCTTCACCGGTGCGCATCTCCGCGATGTTTCCCGCATGCAGGGCCATACCGCCGATCATCTGTACATCATAGTGGCGCAGTCCCAGCACACGTTTGGAGGTTTCCCGAACCACCGCAAAGGCTTCCGGCAGGATATCGTCCAGTGTTTCGCCTTTTGTCAATCGCAGTTTGAATTCCGGCGTCTTGGCAGCCAGCTGCTCGTCACTCAGCTTTTCATATTGACTTTCGAGTTTGTTTATGTCAGCGACGCGCTTGATATAGGCGTCGGTTTGGTTTTTGATGGGGTCAAGTCCCAGGGCTTCTTTCAGTCTTTGAAACATTGCAGCCTCTTATTTTTAAAAATATCCGAGTTAATCATACCATTATATTTACATCTCCTGAAGAAGGTTTTATTTATTTTATATAAGAAAAGTAACATTATAATAGGTAACATAACATTTCTGATAGGTGGTTTGATCATGCCTGATATTACTATTACAGACGAAAAAACTTTGAGAGAGAAAATTTACCTTATTCGTGGCGTCCAGGTAATGTTAGATTTCGAACTCGCTGAAATATATGGGTATTCAACAAAAACATTTAATCAGCAAGTAAAAAATAATATTATAAAATTCCCAGAAGACTTTCGTTTTCAACTTACAAAAGAGGAAACCGACCAATTATCGAGGTCAAAAATTTTGACCTCGATGCAAACCACAGGTATTAAGGGAGGCAGAACATATCTTCCTTATGCATTTACCGAACAAGGAATTTATATGTTGATGACAGTCCTTCGAGGTGATTTGGCAGTCAGACAAAGCATTGTGTTAGTTCGTCTCTTCAAAGAGTTGAAAGATTATTTACTTAATAATCAGCCTCTTATCACACCCAAAAATTACCTTGCCCTGGTTGAAACAGTCGAGGAACATTCCAGAGAAATCAAAATTCTTTCTTCCGATGTGAAAGATATCAAAGAAAAAATGGTTACCCGTGCTGATCTTTCTGATTTCATCAAATTATTTGACCACGATAAAGCAACAGAGGAAATACTGATCCTGAACGGAGAACCTTTCAAGGCAGATCTTGCTTATCAGCACATATACAGCATGGCAAAGAAAGATATTATTGTTGCAGATGACTATATCGGGACCAAAACACTGCATCATCTTGCACAGGCAAAGCTGCCGATAAAAATCACGATCATCAGTGATAATAAAGGCACGAAATTACGTCTGTCTGAATATAATGATTTTATAACAGAATATCCCGGCCGCAGTATAACCTTCATCAAATCAGCCAATATGATTCATGACCGATATATTATATTGGACTATAATACAAAAAATATGAAAGTGTTTCTGTGCGGAAGCAGCAGCAAAGATTCCGGAAATAAGATCACAACCATCCTTCAGGTGAATGATATTTCGGAATATATTCCAATGGTTGCCACTTTACTGTCTAATGCGCCCCTGGTTTTGAGTTAAATGAACAAATTTTTCGGACATCTCAACAACGTTTTGACACACCGCCACATGGTTTTCCGCTACTGCTGCCGGGTGGGGATCCCGCTGCAGGGATTGCTCCACGATCTCAGCAAGTTCACCCTGACGGAGCTGATCCCCTCCGTACGTTACTATCAGGGAACATCTTCCCCCATCGGAGCGGAACGGCGGGAGAAAGGTTATTCCGAAGCCTGGCTGCATCACAAGGCACAGAACAAACACCACTGGGAATACTGGGTCGAATTCAGGGATGACGGATCGGAATATTATGTAAAAATGCCGATGAATTACCTGAAGGAAATGCTGTGCGATTGGCTCAGCGCCGGGAAGACCTACAATCGGACCACCTGGCAGCCTCATTATCCGCTGAGATATTTCACAGAACATGAAAATTATTACAAGCTGCATCCGGAGACAAAAGCCTTTGCCTTGAAAGTATTGCATATGTTAGCGGAAAAAGGTGAAGACGAAACGCTGGACTGGCTCGCAAAACAAAAGACATATTAAAAAATACAGGGTGCCGATTGGCGCCCTGTAGATTTATTCATTATTGGCTTTGTATTCTTCGATCGCCCGAATGGCTTCCTCCCAATAAGCCTGCTTTTCTCCATTGAGACGCACACGGAAATTCGAGCGTTTTTCCATATCGCTGATGACCTGCATCAGGGAAATTGCCAGCTCCTTGGCAACACCGATGGGCATGAACAGATAATTTTCATCGATGATCTTGTGCGCGTCAAAAACCGGAGGAGTACCGTACCCGGTTTTTTCAATGTTCGGCGCAGTACATTTGGCATCCAGAATGACATTCATGTTTTGGGCGCTGATGGTGAAATTGTTTACAAATGTTGCGTTATTCGACATACTTCGCCTTTTCTACTCTTCTTCTGTGTGGACATGAGGTTCGAAGTTCAGGTTTTTCCCGCACACAGGGCACAGACCTTTGCAGTCTTCTTTGCAAACCGGCGCATAGGGAACTTCCATCACCAGATATTCCCGGATGATCTCCCCCAGGTCCATATAACCGTTTTCCGGCAGAAACTGTTCAGCTTCCTGATTTTCGCGGAGACCGTGAAAGGAAAACAACTCTTCAAAATGGGCATTCAGGACGGTTTCAAAGGGTTCCAGACAGCGGGTACACTCCAGCTCTGTTTTGGCAGAGCAGTCCGCCGTGGCAAGGATGCCCTGCTGGACCCTGGAGGCCCTGACAGTGCAGTGAATTTCATCGGCATGGAGGTCATCGGCAAGTTCCATGGAAGACTCGGAAATTTCAAAATCGCGGTAAGTACCGACAGGTGCGTTGATCAAAAAACCGACATTGATACGATAAGGATGATTGTTCATAATTTCGCTCCTTGCCTCCATTATAACATCAACCGGTTTTGAAATGGTGAAAGGATATCCGGATGTGTTGATGATAATGCAGCTAAACAATTTTTAGAGGTTATAATTCACATGTTATGATGCAAACCTCTGAGGTTATTCGTGTTCTCCTCAATACGGCGGCAAAGACCGGCCTTTTTGATTACAGCGTGCCGCAGGAACTTTCCGAACAGCCCAAACCCGGACAAATGGTCGTCGTCCCGTTTAACCGTGGTGTTTATCAGGCTGTTGTCTGGGCTGTCGGAGTGACCCCGGATGTAAAAAAAATACTCCCGATCCAGGAAATTGTGGATCCGATTCCGGTGCTGACGGACGCACAGATGCGGCTGGCAGAAATGATTTCAGAACGTTCCCTGGCACCGCTGCATGAATGTGTCAATGTGCTGCTGACAGACAAAGTCCGCCGCATCTCCAACCCGGTCTACCGCCTGATAAAAACGGATATGGCATACCAGACAGCTCTGAATATCCCTGAGCCGAACCTTTCCGGAGAGACCTCACTGCCGGAACTGTTCAGAACTTTTCAGGGTGAACTGGACGAAACAACACTGAATAAGACCTTTGGGAAAAACGGCTGGCAGTCAAAAATGAATTCTCTGATCCGATCAGGCATCGTGCAAAAATCGCTGCGGCTGGAACAACCCGGAAAGGCTCCGAAATTTGAACCGACCGCGGCCTTGCGTCAGGACATCCCGGCATTTGAAGATCAAAATTTCAGCCGTATTCGCGCTGTGGACGAAAGACGGAAATCAGTGTTGATTTACCTGCGGGAACATGGGCTGGAGGTATTCCAGGCAGAACTGCTGGGGGAAACCGGTGCACGGCGGGATGACCTGACCTATCTCGAAAAAAACGGCTGGATCACGCTGCAGCAGCGTGAGGTCTGGCGTTCTCACCAGCATTATATGCAGGAAAAACAGGAAAAATCCGTCGACCTGACCCCGGAACAACACTCAGCTTGTGAAGCGATCATCAGCGGATTGGAAGACACGGGACCGGGGAAACCGGTGCTGCTGCACGGTGTGACCGGATCCGGAAAAACAGAGGTCTATCTGCGGGCTACGGCAGAAGCACTCCGCAGAGGCAAACAGGTGCTGATGCTGGTCCCCGAAATTGCCCTGACGCCACAGATCCTGGCAAGGTTCGAACGGCGTTTTCCCGGCCAAGTCGGTGTCTATCACTCCCGCCTGGGCGAAGGAGAGCGTTATGACACCTGGCGCCGGGGACGCAGCGGTGAATTCCGTGTGATCGTCGGTCCCCGTTCCGCCCTGGCAGTTCCGCTTCCGGACCTGGGCCTGGTGATGGTCGATGAATGTCATGAGGATGCTTATTACCAGACCAACGAACGGCCCTATTTCTCCGCCGTTCGGGCTGCCTCCGATTATGCGGAAATCACCGGTTCACAACTCGTTCTGGGTTCCGCCACACCAACCACAGCACAGATGTTCAAGGCACAGCGCAGCGGCTGGCAGATCGAAACACTGAAAAAACGCGCTACCGGCGTCAAACCGCCGCGGGTGATGATCGCCGACATGAGAGCGGAACTGAAAAGCGGAAACTCAGAAATTTTCAGCCGCGCTCTGACACGGGAGATCGGAAAAACGCTGGAGATGGGAAAACAAAGCATCCTCTTCCTCAACCGCCGGGGAACCGCTTCCTATACCTTCTGTCACAGCTGCGGTGAGGCGCTGAAATGCCCGAACTGCGATGTCCCCTATACCTGGCATGCCTCACGGCAGCGGCTGGAGTGTCATTACTGCGGATCGACCATGAAGCTGCCGGAGGTTTGTCCTACCTGCGGCTCTGCTGAGATCCGCCAGTTCGGCGCCGGCGTGGAGAAAATCGAGGAACTGATCGCAGAGAAATTCCCGGCAGCAAGAGTGATCCGGCTCGATGCGGATACTGCGGAGGGAGTCGGCAATCATGAAAGGCTGCTTTCCTGCTTCGCCCGCCATGAGGCGGATATCCTGATCGGGACACAGATGGTTGCCAAAGGGCTGGATTTCCCGGATGTGCGGCTGGTAGGAATTTTACTGGCGGACGTGGGTGCGAATTTTCATGATTACCGCGTCGATGAGCATACCTTCCAGATGCTCACGCAGGTTGCGGGCAGGGCAGGCCGGTCTGCTGAACAGGGGCTCGCCATTTTGCAGACCTATCAGCCGGAACGCTATTCGATCCGGGCAGCAGTCTCGGGTGATTATGAACGCTTTTATCAAAATGACCTTGCCTACCGACGCATGATGGGCTATCCGCCTTTCAGCCGGATGGTCCGGATGGAGATCCGTGATGCGGACCCGGAATCCGCAAAAAGCCGGACATGGGAACTGGCCGCATTATTGAAGGAAATGATCCGTGATAAGCAGATGAAGCTGCGGCTCATCGGTCCGGCTCCCTGCTTTTTCCCGCGGCTCAGCGGGAAATACCGCTGGCACATCATCCTGCGCGGCGCTGATCCGGTACGGCTGGTCCGCAATCTTGAGCTGCCCGGTATCCGCGTGGAAGTAGACCCGGCATCGCTGCTGTAAACAAATTCAGGAAAGCAAAGCTTCGACCGCGCTGACGATCTCACCGGCAGTTTTCAGGTGAAGGGCAGTTTTGATGTCAAAACGGATGTCGAATTCGTTTTCAATGGCCGCAATCAAAGAAATGTGTACCAGCGAATCCCAGTCATCAATATCATCCGGTCCGGTCTGATCCGTAAGAACAATGCTCTCATCATCAAAAACATCACGGAAAACATCTGATAATTTTTTGAATATTTCTTCTCTTGTCATGCTTCCTCTACCGTTATGACCGTATTTTTACGCTCATATGATCTTGAAATATCCAGTTCCCAGACAGTGTTCCCTTCATCGTCTTCCGAAACCTTACCAAAACCCATCTTCGCGTAAAAATCCGAGACCATCTTGTTTTTCTTCGTCGGGTAGTAGTAACCCTTCAGAATTGTGATTTTTTCCGATCTGCAGCGGCTGACCAGTTCATCCATCATAGCGTATTCCATATCCCGTTTCAGCACCCGGCAGCTCATCAGCCACAGATCGATATGAAACACATCGGCCTGCTTATGTCCGAAAATCACAGACACCACACCATTATCACCAAACCGGTCTTCCAGAGCGCCGTAAAGGGTGATATACGCCGGATCGCCCGCGATCTGTGTCAATTCCGCTTCGGAACAGCGCCGGGTGGTCAGGTTAAACTGATTGGACTTGTTTGTCAGCTGTGCGATGCGGGACAGATATTGGCTGCTGAAGGGTTTTATTTCAGCCTTCATTTCCAGTGAAAGCAGGTAGTCCCGGTAAGCTGTGAACTGTGCCTGCTGCCGGGCCCGCTGAACATTGGCTTTGTACATCTCATTGCGCTGCATGTCATCTTCAGAAATGCTTGTCACCTCAAAAAAACCAGAGCGGTCCAGCGTAATGATGAAATCCTCCGGTTTTTCCATTTCGGGTACAGCGGCATCAGGGACCTGTGAGCGCACGATATGACGTTCTGCCGGGTTGTCATCCACAAAGACCAGTGCATCCGTACCGATGTTCAACTCCCGGGCAATTTCTTTAAGGTTCTGATCCTTTGGTTCCCAATTTGCTTTGATGATCAGGAAATCTTCCGGCTTGAGGACGCTGTCCGGCCGGTTCAGCCCTGCCAGGGCATTTTCCATATCATTCTTGGAGTCCACGGTCAGCAGCGTTCCGAGAGATTTCTGTGCCTTGAGATAGGACTGGAATTCGGCATAAAGCTGACCGCCTGCTGTCTCCTGCCCGATCTCGATCCTGTCCGCACCGTCTTCACCGACGATACCGCCCCAGAGCGTGTTATCCAAGTCCAGCACCAGCGCCTTCTTATTCTTTCCATAAATTGATTTGATGATGTTCGCCAGGTTAAAAGCCAACTCCGGTACGGCGGGCAGTGCAGGGGCGCATTTGTACATATGCCAATAGGATGGATCATTCCATTTCTGGAGTCCATAGGATGAAGAAAGAAAATCGATGTCGTTGATAAAAAAGTTATGATGGGCGCGGGCATACTCATAAAATTTCCCGTTGAGCCGGGTGACAAAATTGCTCAGCCCGTGTTCATCTGAAACATCTTTATTGCCCAAAAGACGGTACCGGGGTCTCTCAAAATTGTTCTGTATGACAGGGCAGTGATAGGTTTCGTCGATTTTATCCCACATCACACGGTAGGTTTCATACACTTTATTCAGTTTCCGTTCAATGGTTTCGGAGCTGTCCATGAGCTCAGGGAAAACGTTCAGATTGCGGCCGGTGGTGTGAATGAAGATGATATCCGGGTGAAAACCCAAAAGCTGCGGCTCATCAAACATCACATCCTGCCAGTATCGGTTATATTCAGACTCATAAAATTCCGCTTCGATGCCCTGATGGAGCAAAAAAAGATCCAGCATGTCCCGAATCCCGGCTGTTGTCGATCCGCCCAGGATCGCGATCTTTTTTTTGAGCCGGGAACTGCCGTCCGCAAGAAGCTCTCTGCGGATCTTTTTTTTCGTCCGCAGGATCAGCTGTGAATCAAAAGGGTACTGTAAAATATCCATTACGCTCCGATCTGTTGTGCTGCCAAGCTGTTATCATTATACTCTGTTATCGCTGCTATGGAATTACACATTCGGAAGATGCTCCATGAGGTACCACGGGAATTTTTACAAGAATTATTAATTCGGGTACAATATCTTCATATGAACAGTGGCAGCGGCAGCTCCGCCATGGAATTCGGATAAAAAAAATGAAAGGGGAAGCTCTATGTGGAGACCCGGATTTGCTGAAATATTGATCGTACTGGTGATCGTCATCCTTCTTTTCGGACCGGGACGCATCAGTAAAATTGCCAAAGAACTCGGCGCCAGCATCAGCGCATTTAAAGACGGACTGAACGGCGAAAGCAAAGAAAACAAGCCGGAACAGGCTGCGGAAGAAGAAACGAAAAAAGAAGATTAGCCTATGCGCATTTTCAACGTCGGCATACGGGAAGTAATGGTGCTGCTGGTCATCATGCTGATCCTTTTCGGTCCGCGCCAGCTTCAGGAAAATGCACGAAAAATGGCGTTGGCAATCAGGCGTTTTGTCCGTTCGGATACCTGGAAGTCATTTTTAGGCGTTTATGACGATGTGAATAATATCAAAGAAGAAGTTATCCGGGAGTCCGGTATCCGGGAGGTTCAGGACTCTCTGCGCGAGATAAACCGACAGCTTTCCGGGATCGACAGCGCTCTGCACCAAACGGACCGGACAGGGGATGGTTCAGCCACGCAAAAAGAGCCGGAAACAGCTGAAGAGGTACAGGATATAAACAAAATCCATGAATCAAAACAGCTTTGAGCCAGAAGCTTCTCCTCTCGGAGAGATCTTTTCGGCGATGGAGGAGCATATCACGGAACTGCGCAGGCGGCTGATCATCGCTGCTGCGGGATTTGGTGTCTGTGTCGTGATCTGTTTCTTTTTTTCAGGCCCGATCATGAATTTTCTCTGCAGACCCATCGGAGGATTGGATAGACTGACCGCTATCGAGATAACCGAAAATGTCTCTTCCGTTTTTGAAGTGGCGCTGCTGGCCGGTTTTATTCTGGCTTTTCCGCTGATCGCTTATGAAGCTTTTGCCTTCATTCTCCCCGGTCTCAAAGAGACAGAGAAGTCTGTTTTGTTCCGCTTTCTGCCGCCCGTGATCCTGTTTTTCCTTGCCGGGGTCTGTTTTGCCTTTTTCATCGTGCTGCCCGCGGCGATCCCCTTCCTGACCTCATTCATGGGGATCAGGACCGAGATCCGTCCCTCAGATTATATTTCCTTCAGCACAAACCTCATCTTTTGGATCGGCATCGTGTTCGAGATGCCGGTCATCATCTATATCGCCGCCCGGCTGCGGATCGTCCGCTCGTCCCAGCTGCTGAAGAATTGGCGCCAGGCAGTGGTCGTGTGCGCGGTGCTGGCCATGCTCATAACGCCCACCGTCGACCCCGTCAACATGCTGCTGCTGATGGTGCCGCTGATCGTGCTCTATTTTCTCAGCATCTTTGGGGCAAAGATCGCAGAAAACAAAACTTGACTAAAATCGAGAAAAGCAGTAAAATAATAATCAGGATGAAGGCGGGAATGCCTGATACATTCCCGCCAAGCTAAGGTTTATTTATGAGTAACTTTGATTTCCAAAGTTACAACAAAAGTATGCCCTAAGAACGAGACTCTTAGGGTCTTTTTGTTGATATACTCAATCTTCATCTTAGCCTCCTGATTACCACCTCACTGTCAGCATACCATTTGCAGGCAGTGTTTGGCGGAATTTGGAGATAGGTATCACCAATCAGACTGAGAAGCAAGTCTTTCTTAGCCCTGTAGGTGATACATATCGATCAGGATTCCCTTGTTAACGTTCAAACATATTATAACAGTTAACCGGTTCACAAAATCGCGAAAAGTAAATCTGCTATTTTTCTCCACCCTTTCCAAAAATCGCCCCATCCTTATATTCTGCAAACATCGGCAGACCGGCCAGCACCGTCTCCAGCCAGACCCGGTCACCTTCGTTTTCCATCATATCCTGATAATTGAACACGATCACAAAAGCGTTTCCGGAAAGGACCTCTTCCGCCATCCAGGCACGATCCTGTTCAAAGGAATCACGTTCAGAAAAGGAAGCGGCGTCAAACATGGGCGGCAAAATAAACGAGGGCTGGTCATTCAACAACGAAAGGGCTGTCTGCCGGTTGGACCAAAGCAGGCGGTCTTTCGGCAGGTCCAAAGCAGCCAGCCTGGTTTCAGACTCACGCCATTCCTCTCCCGCGAACCCCTGACCGTTTCGATGATATTCTTTGATCAAATCTATCTCATCTTCAAACAGCAGCGCCGCAAAGCCGAGCATAAAAACAATTGCCGCGACCCGAGGGAACCCATCACGGGCCAGGAAGCGTGAACAAAAAGCAGCGATCAACAGCATCGCACAGACATAAAACGGCAGCAGGATGCGGTTGTCAAACAACGTGGAACCGTCGACGAAAAAGACAGTGAAAAACAACATGACCAGGTAGGCCACAGCATGCAGGGCAGGCGCAAACCATGCAGATTTCCGCAAATGATCGGAAGGGCGGAAAAATCCCTTCAACCCAGCCCATATGACCGCTCCCAGCAGCAGGATCAAAGCTCCTGCAATCAGAAAGCCCCAGATCTTCAGCGGCTTATCCACGATCCCGCCGAACTCCGGCAGGAAGAAACCGGCAAAATTACGGATCCCTTCCTCAACTTTGGATGCGGAAGGCAAGTGCAGTGCCAACACCCGGTTCACCGGTGAGTCACCGCTGTCATTGCTTTTTGACAGCCAGTACCCGAAGGGAAGGAAAAACGCCGCAAAATAAAGAAGAAGGCTTTGGATCCTTAATTTCCAGGATGAATGCACGCATAAAATATATACTGCCACTGCCGCCACGGCAGCCAGTCCCGCATAACGGGTCAGGGCCAAAGCTCCGGCAAGCAGGCCGATCAGCAGCCATTGCCAGACGCTGTTCCTGCGCACAGCCCGTACGGAGAGGATAAACACCCCAAAAAACAGAGTCAGGTAAAGCGCCTCACTCAAGCCGTAGACGTTCGCCTGCAGCACCGGTCCCGCACAGAGAAAGACGAGCCCGCCAAGAAAGGATGGAAATGGCGAATGAGTCAGCACCGCCAGGACGGTCATAAACAGCGCCTGGTTCAGCACCGAGCAGCAAAGGTTCACCCACTTTGCCGTTTCCAGCGGGTCGGTTTTGATGATCCGGGAAACAACAGCCAGGACGATGGAATAGAAGGGCGGGAAATGGGTGATGGGACGCGGCAGACCGTCTCCGCCGATCCTGACATATCCCTGACGGGCGAGCAAACTGCGTGCCCCGCCGATATAAGCAGAGGAGTCGTTTGTCAGCCCCACACCGTTAGGTGTGCAATACAGGAATAACGCGGCAGCCGCAGCGCATAAAACGATCACTGAGAGAATAAACCAACTTTTTTTCATATCACCATTCTTCATTCTTCATTCTTCATTCTTCATTAAGGAAACGCTGATTAATGCCTGTTTCATGGCAATTGAGTCAATACAACCT
>CAYWKZ010000032.1:0-23987 GCA_964459115.1 uncultured Leptolinea sp.
TCCAACAGCAAGCGCTTGAGGATACCAAAGAACTTTTAGTGGTTGTTGATGGGGGAAATGCTGTCGTTTATATTGACGGGAAACGTATCGTCACAAAGGCAAACCTGCCCGTGATGGGAAGCTATTTTGGTCTTTGCTCCATTTCCGGAGCCTATCAGGGGGAAAATGGAACACGCTGTACTTTCAAAGATATGTTTGTCTATACGTGGTGAATTATTAGGAAGTGTGGGATTTGTTCCGCATGTTCACGTATCTTCAACAAAACTTTTTTATCATGGCTGTTCATAAATTACGATCCCTGTCCCGGCAATTTCCCGGGCAATATTACTGCTCGGTTTAATTTGATAAATGTCAATTAAATCTACAGGACGGTCTACCTTTTGACAGACATCCTCCAGCAAGCCGTAAAAACGCAGACCCTTCAGTCCACTGTCTACAAGAATATCAATATCACTTTTTGCGGTGGCAGATCCTTTCCCATAAGAACCGAATAATACGGCGCTTTTAACGTTATATTCCTGAAAAACAGGCGACAACAGCCGCTTTAATTCATCTATTGTATATAACATTTTTACCCGTGTCCTGTCTTCTCCATCCCGTTTTTTCTCATCGCTTTTCATTAATTATAAACGCTAATCAGCCAATTCTCACCTTAAAACCAATGGTGGATTTGTCAACAGGTCCGTGATCAGGCTGCGGATCCCTTTCAATACGAGTTCTTCGTTAAGGAAACGCTGATTAATGCCTATTTCATGGCAATTGAGTCAATACAACCTGTTCTGTTGACTCAATTCTGAGTCAACGAAAACAGGTCACTTTGACTCAAGCCGATTAAATCAGCGTTTCCCTAAATTCGATGAATGCCCAGGGTAGGTATTTGATGTTCTTGCCTCTTCCTTTTTCTATGTCTGATTCAGCATCTCAATTATCATTACCTGACAACGACTCCATTATAAACCGGGAAAACATACGCTGCAGCGAATGGTGAAACCTGAGACCTAAAACCTAAAACCTGTCAATTGTCATGTGGAATGTTTATGTATGGTGGGTAGAAATTTATATGTAGATTATTTTGAATATGATAAAATAAAGTCAAATCGATAAACAAAGGAGAATTAAATGAAGAAATTGATTCTTGTGTTGTTTGCGGCTGTGATGCTGCTGACTGTCTGCGTTCCGGCCATGGCAGTCAATGAAGATGTGGAAGGCGAGCTGGTGATCTATACCTCCATGTACCCCTTCGTGATCGACATGATGAACGAAGCGCTGCAGAAGGAATTTCCGAACCTCGTCCCGGGGATCGACGGCAGTTTCTTCTTCTATGGCGGTACCTCATCCCTGATCACCAAGATCTACGGTGAAATGGGCGACAAACGCGACCAGCCGCTGGAAGCGGATATGTTCATGGTTGCCGAACCGGCTTTTTCGCTGGAACTGAAGGATTACGGCTATCTGTATCCCTTCGAAGTGGCTGATGCCGAAAACCGTCTGCGCTTCCCCTATGATGAGGAAGGTTACTGGTATCCGGTCCGCACGCTGAACATGATTTTGGCCTATAACCCGGAAATGGTCGATGCCTGGGCTGCGAAGGGTGTCACCATCCCGAAGTCTTATAAAGATTTCGCTTATGATCCTGCCTTGAAGGGTTACATCTCCATGAGCGACCCGATGACCTCCGGCACTGCCTATGCGGCCGTGGCTGCACTGCTGGGCAAATATGGGGATGAGTATCTGGACAAACTGGGTGAGAACCGCGTGATGCGCGAGTCCGGTTCCACTGCCATCGCCAAGCTGCAGAGCGGTGAATGTGCCGCCATCATGATCCTGGAAGAATCCATCCTCAAGTACATCAATGATGAAGAAGCCAAGGGCAACAAGGTCACCAATCTGGAAATCATCTACCCGGAAGACGGTGTGATCCTGGTTCCCTCCACGGTCATGATCGTTGCGGAAGAGTATTCCAAGAACGTGAACACGGAAGCCGCGGAAGCCGTCGCAGACTGGCTCCTGAGCGAAGAAGCCCAGAAACTGATCATGCAGGGTTACATGCACTCTGTGCTGGCTGACATGGAAGAGTATCCGGCGCATTCCATCCCCACCGATGAACTGATCAAGATGGATATGGGGATCGATTGGGAATATGCCTATAAGAACCGTGAGGAGATCAACAACCTCTGGACGGTGAAGGTAACACAGTAGTATCAGGTGTCAGGTATCAGGTTTCAGGTGTCAGAAATGGTTTGTTCTGACAACGAAATCTCCGCAGTGATCTTTTGCAAGAAAAAGAGTGACAGTTCCGCGAAGCGGAACCGTCATTTCTTTTAATCATTCAACACAGAAAGCACCATGTAGCCGTCATCCGGGCAGACCGAAGCAAGGCCGCCGGCAGCGCCCTGCCAGTCGGAAAGGTCATGGATCTCCACGATCTGTTCCCACGGGTAGACATAGCCCTTGATGGGCAGGTTATCGAAGGCTGTATATTTGGTATCCAGGTACCCGGTGAAAAAGTCGACTGCAAAACTCCAGTCGATCCAGCTGTCATCCAGCATGATGAAGCTTTCTCCCGGGTTTACGATCCCGATGGCGTATGAGGTATGCGGTTCTTCATCTTCATGCTCTTCATAGTATTCCGCATCCACCTTGGTCATGCTTGTTCCGTTGGTGATGGCATATTTCAGCCCTTTTGAGGTCTGTACCCGGTTCAGGGTCACGATGCCGATGCGGCTGTTTGCCGGCAGCAGCAGATTGTTGCTCAGCGCCATGCGGTGATAACCGGCATAATGGAAGCTGGCGGTGACGCTGTCAAGCAGTTTCCCGTCTGTGGGAACGGCAGAATCTTCATCCAAAAGGTAGATATTAGCTGTGACTGCCGCATCCAGGTCCCCGGTCATGACGGAGACATACTGCATCACGCTGTCTTCGGTGATTTCAAAAATGTTTGCCGAATAAACCGGATGATCGAAGAGCGTTGAATGCATGTCTTCAACAGGCATATAGTCATATTCAAGAATGTCCATGTATTCGACATTTTCGGTTTCTTTGTCCATCGTGAATTCAAAGGTCTGAACTTCGGCGATGGCCTGATCGTAATATGACAGGTAAAAATAGCCGTCGGTGCCCCAATCATCTCCCCAGCTGTTTTTGACGATCCATGCACCGTCAGCAGGCGGCTGATGGTCTTTGCGGAAGTTGGATGCCGGGAAGCTGTCATCCCAGCCGACGATGGCAACGATATGATTCGGGTCGGAAGGATGATAGGTGTATTGCGCATAGATGACAGGGTCTGTGCCGCTAAAGTTCATAAAGGATTCCCATTTGGTTCCGTTTTCTTCATCCAGCTTCAGCAGTTCATCAAGCGGTCTGCCAAAGTTTTCGGAATAGATGACCTGCACCAGCGTCTCACGGTCCAGATTTTTGACATCATAAAGATCAGCCGCGAGATCATAAGCCGTACACATCGAGACCACATAAGCTCTCAGGTCGTCCAGCGGCATGTTTTCGAGCCTGGCATCTTCCGGCGAGGAGGAATCACCGTGATAGGCGATGCCTACTGCGCGGCCGTTCAGCAGTTCGGATTTGATCATTTCCGTGGCTTCCGGGCGGTAGCGGTAATTTCCGTCATCATCCAGGTTTGAGGGGGATGGCAGCAGATTGCCGTCCTTCAGTTCAAAGCTTTGCATAAAACGCATATCTTCCGGAAGTGACCAGTCCCCCTGGGCATCCATTGTCCCTTCAGCGTTTTGGTAGGGTGCCAGGTCTTCTTTGATCACGCCGATACCGGAGGCGATAACAGAGGTGGAAACTGAGAACCAACCGCCAAGGTCGTAGGGGTTTGTCCCGGTATCTTCGTCCATATAATTCCCTTCGCCTGCCTGGCTTTCCATGTAGGGGTACTCCCCGTCCGGATAGGCATTCAGTTCCGGCAGCGCTGATGCTGTGAACCACGCCAGGTGCTTTTCGGAAAGGTCTATCGGTTCACCGAATTGCTGTTCATATTCTGCTGCCGTCATATGCAGGGTGCTCAAAATGCTGGTTTCACAGGCGGCAATGGTGCCGAAGCTCCAGCAGGTCCTCCAGGGATTCTGAAGCTTTACAGGTGTGACGGTTCCCCGTTCCCGCAGGTCAAATTTAGCCGGGAAGGTATCCGCGATGGAGTGCCAGACCATTTCGGTATAGATGTCGGTCATGTGACCGCGGAATCCGCTGCCTTCGACCAGTTCTTTCCCCAGGGCAAGCAGCCCCTGGGCTTCATCATCGGTGAAATCAGCCAGTGCCTCAGTGACCCGCTCATTCCATTCTTCTGCCGCGGCCAATTCTTCTTCTGTCATTTCTTCTGATTCAGCTTCTGTCTGGCTCCAGGCCGGGAAGCTGAGCGACATCAATGCCAAAACAAGCAAAAAAAGTATTTCTGTCTTCCTCATTAATTATTCTCCTTCAACAATAATTTTATCAAAGATTCGTTTTGTTGTTCATGAATATGAATTATTTGGATATAATAAGCATTAGTAGAGAATCGTATGTTATCAACCAGGACTGTCCCTTTATGGGACTGTCCCGATATAATGTTGAATGCAGTGAGAATGAAAAGCGGGGTGTAAAGTACAGATGAACAAAGAATCACAGGGAAAACTCAAGCAGCCGCGTGATCCGGCACAAACCGCCACAAAAATCGGCTTGGCTGTCGTTTTTTTGATCGGTGTGGCTTTGATATTCATGGGAATCCGGGCACAGCAGAATTTTGCCTCCTCCGGGTTCAGTTCGGAGAATGCCTATCAGGCGATTTATGCGCTCTCAAAGGATGTTTCCGATGCCTGGAGTAACAAACTGAAACCGGAGCTGAGCTCACTGACTGAGGCAGATCGTTCCTCTTTGGATGGGATAGTAAAAGGTCTGCTGACGGAAGCCTGGAAAAGCCAGAGCAAAACTGCGGAGCTGCCGGAGAATGTGGACGAGCCTGAAGAGGTTTATAAACTGCTTTATACGCTTTATCTCGTCAACGGGCCGAAAGTCAGCACCGGAAACCGGAAGACGATTCTGGCGGTCCCCGAAAGCAGCGTGTCAGCCTTCCGACAGCAGCTGCTGGGCTGTGTAGTCGATGAAAATGCCACTCTTCCTTCAGCGGCGGAAAAACTGTTGGATGGTCTGAGCGGCAGTGAACGGCAGGCCATGCTGATGCAGGCCTTTTTCGTCAGCAGCGGTTCTACGGAAAGCCGCATTACCGAAAATGTCAACACGCTGAAAAAGACCGTGCGCGGCAAGGATTCCCAGCTGACGGCCTTTCGCATGATCGCGGACAGCGAGGTGAGCTGGCTTTGGCAGTTCATCATTTCCAACAGCAAAACTGTGATCCTGATCGGTATTATTCTGGTCCTCGATACGATCCTTCTGGCTCTGCTTATGAATGCCGATCATTACTGGATGCTGGATTTCAAGTGGATCCTGATCCTGCTGATCGTGGACTTTTTGCTCTATTTCCAGCTGATGCCGGTGATTTACATGATCATCAGGGCATTGTTCCCGGATGGTTCCTTCTCGCTGGCAGCGCTTCAGCGTCTTTACACCTATCCGATGAACCTGACCGCTTTGCGGAACACTTTCATAGCGGCAATTGCCACGATGATCCTCGGGACGCTGATCGCGTTCCCGCTGGCCTGGCTGGTGGGCAGGACGAACCTTTACGGAAAGAAGTTCTTCCGGGCGTTGTTTGTGGTCACCTATATGGTGCCGCCTTATGTGGGCGCGATGGCCTGGCTCCGCCTGATGAACCCGAATGTCGGTTCCATCAACCAGTGGCTGCGGGCCATCTTTCACCTTAGTGACGCACCCGGCCCGCTGAATGTTTACACGCTGCCGGGGCTGATCTGGGTGCTGACCTCATTTTATTATCCTTATGCCTTCATCACCATCAGCCGGGCGATGGAGAAAATGGACCCGTCCCTTGAGGAAGCCAGCCGTATCTCCGGCGCTTCCCCGCTGCTGACGGTCGCGCGCATCACCCTGCCGATGATGACCCCGTCGCTGATCGCGGGTGCGCTGCTGGTGTTTGTCAGTGCGGCCAGCTGTTACGGGATCCCTTCCATCATCGGGAAGCCGGGCAACGTCAGCACCGTCACGACCCGTATCGTTGAATATGTGGCGCTGGGCCAGCAGGGACTGAACGACGCGACAGCGCTGTCTGTTGTTTTGATGCTTGTGGCGCTGATCATTCTCTTTATCTCGGATGTGGTGCTGGTCAAACGGCAGTATATCACGGTTTCGGGAAAATCCGTGCAGCCTGCCATTGTCGACCTGCGGTCCTGGCGCATCCCTGCGACGCTGTTAGTCACCCTGTTTGCGGTGATCATGGTGCTGATGCCCTTCCTGACGATTTTGAACACCTCATTCAAAGTGGATGTCGGGAAGAACGTCTGGGCGCCGAACAATTTCACCACCGCTAACTGGACGACGGTCTTTGCCCGGACCGAAACCCTGGGCTGTCTGAAAAATTCGCTGGTTTATGCGGTGATCACGGCGACTGTCGGTTTGATCGTGGCCTGCGTGATGAGCTATCTGCTGCAGCGGACGAAGGTGCGCGGCAGGAACATCCCGAACTTCCTGATCACGCTCGGTTCCGGTACGCCTTCCGTTGTGATCGCGCTGGGTCTGATCATGACCATGCGCGGCAATTTTGGCGTGAACATCTATGGCACGGCTTATATCATGATCATTGCCTACCTCATCAAATATATGATGATGGGGATGCGGACGGTGGTTTCCGCGATGAGCCAGATCCATGTTTCCATGGAAGAGTCCAGCCAGATCTCGGGCGCGAGCTGGCTGACCACCATGCGCAGGATCACGGGACCGCTGATCTTCCCCTCGATCGCTGCCGGCTGGTTCCTGATCTTTATCCCCAGCTTTTATGAGCTTTCGATGACGACCCTGCTTTATTCCAGCACGACCAAGACCATCGGGTTCCAGCTTTATGAATATTGGACGTTCACCAGCCAGCCAATGAGCTGCGCCATGGCATTCGGCATTTTGCTGATCGTCATCTTTTTGAATTTCATTCTGAACCGCCTGACAAAGGGTGAGTTTTCTATCTGAGAAAGGATCATAAACAATGGCAAGTGTAAAAATTCAACACATCTCCAAGGCTTTTGGCGAAAGTGTGGTGCTGAAGGACATCGATGAAACCTTTCAGGATGGGGAGTTTGTCACGCTTTTAGGCCCCTCCGGGTGCGGAAAGTCAACGATTTTACGCATCATCGCGGGCTTTGAAAAACCGACCGGCGGTGAGCTTTATATTGACGACCGTCTTGTTTCGGGCGGCAAGACTTTTGTTCCTCCGGAAAAACGGAACATCGGCATGGTCTTCCAGAGTTATGCGGTGTGGCCGCACATGAACGTTTTTGACAACATCGCTTATCCGCTGACCATCAAGAGGACTCCGAAGGCTGAGATTCAGAAAAGCGTGGAAAGGGTGTTGGATGTTACGCATCTGACCCGATACGCGGATCGCTTCCCAAGCCAGCTTTCCGGCGGCCAGCAGCAGCGCATTGCCCTGGCACGGGCGCTGGTAGCTGCTCCGAACCTGCTCCTGCTGGATGAGCCGCTCTCCAACCTGGATGCGAAGCTGCGGGAATCCATGCGCTTCGAGATCAAGGAGATCCAAAAGACCATGGGGATCACCGTGGTCTATGTCACCCATGATCAGACGGAAGCGATGGCCATGAGCGACCGCATCTTCCTGCTCAACGGTGGTTATGTACAGCAGTCGGGATCACCGGACGAGATCTATAACCGCCCCGTCAATCAGTTCGTAGCTGATTTCCTTGGCAAGGTGGACTTTTTCAAAGGTGAAGCCGGCAGCGGTCGGGTCGTCTTCCCTGGCATGGGCGGACAGTCCGTTGTCTATGACGGTCCCCTCAGCGGGAAGGTGGATGTGGCGATCCGCCCGGAAAATATTTACTTCGATTCCAATGGCCCGCTTACCGGTGTGCTGGAGAAGCAATATTATCTGGGCGATGTGGATGACTGTCGTGTGCGTGCAGGCGATACACTGGTCCGCGTGATCGCTAATGGCTATCTGTATAAGGAGCTTCGGGATGGGCAGCAGGTGCGTCTTGCCATCCGCGATATGATGGTCTTTGAGGATGACGGCACTCTGGACGAGATGCTGAAGATAAGGACGTGATAAGCATCATATTTATTTTGTGCACTGTTCTTCCAGCCGATCCGTATCAGAAGAGCCAAACTTTTGGTTTGGAATATTAGCATCTCTCAGATAGGAAAGCATCACTATGAATTTGAATAATTTCAAAAGCAAAACAAAAGCGCTGCTTATCGGAAAAAGGCCTGTCAAGGATCGTCTTTTGACCGCGCTTTTACCGTCACTTTCAATGACCTTTATCCTGTTGTTCTTCGGGCCGCTGGATCTGTCTCATATTGCTGAAACCTACGTCGATTACACCGTATTGGATATCCTGCTTCCATGCCTGAAAATCTGGGGAATTGCAGCTCTGGTTTTGTTTTTAACGCTTCTGATTCCGGGGGGAAAACTTCATGCTCATCTCAGTTCGCTTGTGACCGGATTGGCGCTGGCTTTTTATGTACAGGGAAACTGGTTGAATATTGACTTGGGATCCCTGGACGGAAGATCTGTTGAATGGCACAAATACGGTGACAATGCCATTGTCGGGTTTGTAATCTTTATCCTCATCATGCTGATCCCGTTCCTGATTCATTACTACTCCAGAAAGGTTTGGAAGCGCTTTGTCATTTTCCTGTCTGCGCTGCTGGTGATCATGCAGGGGGTCCCTTTGGGAATCATGCTGATCCGTGAGTTCCGGAACCGGCCTCCGGCAGAGCATTACGTTATGAAAAAGGATCGCGAATTCGTGATAGGCCAGGAAAACATTGTTGTGTTCATCCTTGATAATACAGCTCCGTCGCATATTGGATGGATGCGGCAGGGTTATCCGGATGCCTTAGTACCGTTCAACGACTTTACTTCGTTTGATAATCTTAATACTGACTATCTCGGGACTTTCCCCGCTGCAGCATTTTTTCTTACACATGAGGTGTACGATTGGAACATCCCGTCGGATGAGTGGTTTAAAAAGGCCTGGCACTCTCCGGATGCGGAAAAATTTTATGATCAAATGCATGAAAAAGGTTGGAACATCCGTGTTTTTAACAATTCCCAGTATGCGGCAGGAACGATGGAAAATGAATATGGAAAGATCGACAACGTGATAAAAGTTGAAACAAGAGCTGATTACACCATCAACCAAGGAACGCTCCGGCAGTTGTATAAACTTTCCTTTTACCGTTATCTGCCTCTGATCATGAAAGCCCCTTTCTGGATCTACACAGACGACCTCAGTTCCATGAAGAGCATCTCCGAAGATGAACAGGCTTGGAACGATATTGAATCGGTCCAGAAATTCCTGGATAAGGGAGGAATCTCCCTGGGGGATGAAACCAAGGTCTATATCTCCTATCACTGGAAAGGGGCTCATCCGCCGTACAGCCTTGACGAGCAGGGGCGGGCAGGGCACGGTTCCAATCAGGTAGCGCAGCTCGCCGGGCATTTTTATGTAATAAATGAATACATGCAGCAAATGAAGGATCTAAAAATCTACGATACTTCCACCATCATCATCACTACAGATCATGGGGATTTTGACGATCCGAACGGAATTATGTTCATCAAACCTGCCGGACAGCGTCAAATGGAAATGAACTATTCTCATGCTCCCATCACGCAGGCTGAATTCATGGAAACCATTGCGCAGGCTGCAGGTTTGGAAAAAGGGCAATTCGGTCGATCGATTTTTGATGTTCCGGAGGGAGAGCTGAGAAGGCGCTGTACCTATATTCGTAACCACGAGGATGGTTATCCGGATTTTCCGGGTAAAGGAACCAATGCCATGCTGGAGTATTGTTATACCGGAGATATTGAAACAGTGGTTCAGATGGTAGCTGATCATGACTATATCAGTTATCCATTGGCTGATCCCTGGTACTGATTTCTCAGTAAAGCATGAACAGACACGTTCAGTTTACAAACCAATACTCCCGTCAATAAATACTGTTTGCTGCCGGGACTGATCCGAATTCAAGTTCTCTATACCATATCTTCCGGGTGGAAAACTTCGTCAAATTTTTCTCCGGTCAGGAAGCCGAGCTTTACGCAGGCTTCGCGCAGGGAGATGTTTTCCGTGAAGGCGAGTTTGGCGGTTTTGGCGGCGTTCTCGTAGCCGATATAGGGGTTCAGTGCGGTGACCAGCATCAGGGAGTTATGCAGATTGTGCTCCATCACCTCACGATTGGCTTTGAGCCCCGCGATACAATTGTCATTGAACGAGCGCATCCCGTCCGCCAGCAGCCGCACGGACTGCAGAAAGTTATAGATCAGTACCGGCATGAAGACATTGAGCTCAAAGTTCCCCTGGGAGGCAGCGAAAGCGATCGCGGTATCATTGGCGATCACCTGGACCGCAACCATGGTCATGGATTCGCACTGGGTCGGGTTGACCTTGCCCGGCATGATGGAGCTGCCCGGTTCGTTAGCCGGGATCGTGATCTCTTCCAGCCCGTCCCTTGGGCCGGAGGCCAGCCAGCGGACATCGTTGGCGATCTTCATCAAGTCTGCAGCGAGCGCTTTCAGCGCCCCGTGCATGAATACCAGTTCATCTTTCGATGTCAGCGAGTGGAATTTGTTCTCGGCTGTCACAAACTCATATCCGGTGAGCTCGGAAACGGCCTTTGCCGCCTCTTCCGCAAAGCCCTGCGGCGCGTTCAGCCCGGTACCGACGGCGGTGCCGCCCAGCGCCAGGTGGGAGATACCCGGAATGGCAGCCTCTATCTGGTCCAGGCTCACCTCCAGCATGTTGCGCCAGCCGCTGATTTCCTGAGAAAAGGCGATCGGTGTGGCATCCTGAAGGTGGGTGCGGCCGGACTTGATGATGCCCTCGTTCTCTTTCTCCAGTCGTTTGAAAGTAGTGATCATCCGTTCTATGGAGGGGATCAGCTGTTCTCTGATTTCGCAGACTGCCGCGATGTGCATGGCGGTCGGGAAGGTGTCATTGGAGCTCTGACTTTTGTTGACGTCATCGTTGGGATGGAGCAGCTTCTCCCCTGCGATCTCGTTCCCGCGGTTGGCGATCACTTCATTCACGTTCATGTTGGACTGCGTCCCGGAACCGGTCTGCCAGACCACCAGCGGGAAATTGTCATCCAGTTTGCCGGCCAGTATCTCGTCGGCAGCCGCATTGATAGCATCGAACTTCTCTTTACTCAGTTTCCCCAGACGGAAATTGGCAAGGGCCGCGGCTTTTTTCAGATAGGCAAAGGCGGTGATGACCTCTTTCGGCATCTTTTCCGTGCCGATGCGGAAATTCTGATAACTGCGCTGGGTCTGTGCACCCCAATATTTGTCCGCGGGGACCTGCATCTCCCCCATTGAGTCATGTTCGATTCGATATTCCATAATCTGCCCCTATTCCCTAAAACCTAAAACCTAAAACCTGTTCCCTATTCCGGATAAATTTCAAAAAATACCCTCCTGACAACATTCCCGCTGTAGTCGCGGTCACCGGCATAATTCAAGCCCCAGATGCCGTCAAAAGCCTCCCAGCTCCAGCTTACCTCGGCCCCGTAAAAGGGATCATTGAGCGTCACCGTGTCCGTGGCTTCGTCATATCCGGTGAGCACAGCCGCGTGGTTCATAGTTGTCGGCACCCAGTTTGTCTTCACCAGCACGCCGACCGGTCCGTGTTCCCGGAACGCTGAGAGCAGCTCTTCCTTTGAGCTGTTCAGGTACATATGATGCGTATAGCCGATTTCTGCCAGTTCATCTGCCGCGCTGGCGGAGGACATGCCTCGTCCGGCAACATAAAGCCCCTCTTCCGCGTTGCGGTCGATCACTTCCTGGGCAGACAAAACCGGATAAAGTGTATCGGCGTTGTTCCACCAGGTCGTCATCATCTCAATACAGGCCGGTACGCACCCGACGCCGGTCGGGACACCTTCCAGAAACAATCCGTCTTGAGAAATTACCGGCACATCATAGGCAATGACCAGCGGTGTCGCTGACGGTTCCGGTGTCAGCGTCGGTGTATATGAAGGAACAGCCGGTGAGGGTGTTGCAGAGGCTGTCGCCGTGAAGAGTTGTTCACCTTTCCCGGCATCGGCCTTTTCTTCCTGGATGGCTGGCTCGGGACCCTTCGTGCGGATGATCACCTGAGGGTCGGGAAGGTGATTCCGGCCGCAGCCGGAAAGCAAGATCACCGCGAAAAAGAAAAATGCAAATCGGTTCGCTCTGCTCACAGTTTATCCCCAGACTTATCTGAATTATAACCTCTTTTGTCGGGTTTCGGAAGGTGCACGGGGACCTTTGAAACAGGTGAGGCGGGATTAGTAATCCTGTTTCAGACACTTCATGTACAGCGAATCGAATTATGACAATAATAAAAATTTGCCGCTAATTGTGTTATGATTAAAATTTACATGCCTCATGTGTCATTTTATGTATGTGGCAATGGTGATGATTATGGCAGATTCGAGCTCAATTCGCGCATCATTTAAACAACGCCTGACCCATCGGGAACGGAGGTTCATCCTGATTTTGGGCCATGTAATCGCTGTGCTGTTGGCATTGGGCGTTTCCCTGCTGTCCTGGGCAACGGAGGATGACTGGCTGGGGCTCTCTGTGAATTTCCTGATGGAACGTCCGGATCCATGGTTCTATCTGCTGCCGCTGCTTTGGCTGATCCTGATGCTGCCGCTGTATAACGAACGGGAAGTCCATCAGTTCCAGAAAGCCTTGCGTGTTATACTCACAGCTGCCCTCTCCAGTATTGCGATTTATTTGTTGATCTTCTTCCTGGCTCCTGCAAAGACGCTTCCCCGCAGAGGGGTGATCGTCTTTTTTATCGCTGCTGCTATTTTTACGTTGTTGTGGCGCCGGATCTATGCCCGACTTTTCCTCATCAAAGACGCGTTTATCAATACCGTGATCGTCGGGGCGGGAAAAGCCGGTACAAGGATCGCTGAGATCATCAACACCACGGAAGGTGTCCCCTATCGCGTGCTCGGCTTTATCGATGATGATCCAGGGAAGGTCGGCACGGAAATCGAGGGCTATCCGGTGCTGGGCAGCTCGGACCGTTATTTTGACATCATTGAGAAAAATCAAGTGACGCAGGTCATTATGGCCATCTCCAACCATCTCGATGATGAAATTTTTGATGCACTGACCCGGTCAGAAGAGCGCGGCATCACTGTTACTACGATGCCGGTGATCTATGAAGAGCTGCTGGGACGGGTGCCGGTGCATCTGCTGAACACTGATTGGCTGCTGCGTTCATTTTATGACATGTCTCACAGCAGTTTGTTTTTTGAAATAGCCAAGCGACTGTTTGATATCCTGGGCGGTTTGGTTGGCATGGTCTTCCTTGCTCTCATAACGCCGTTTGCCGCATTGGCGACCCTGATCGATACCGGGCGTCCGATTTTTTATACACAGGAACGTCTCGGCTTGCGCGGCAGTACCTTCAGCATCATTAAATTCCGGACCATGGTGCAGAATGCGGAAATGGACGGTGTTGCCCGTCCGGCGTCCGAGCACGATTCCCGCATCACAAAAGTCGGGTCTTTCCTGCGTCGGTCCCATCTGGATGAGATGCCTCAGTTCCTCAATGTGCTGCGCGGTGAGCTCAGCATTGTGGGACCGCGTGCTGAGCGCCCACAGATCGTCAAAGACTTGCAGCGGGAGGTTCCCTTCTACCGTGCCCGGCTGCTGGTTCGTCCCGGCATCACAGGCTGGGCTCAGGTGAACCAGAGCTATGCTGTGGGGACGGAAGAAAACACCGTGAAATTGGAATATGACCTATATTATATCAAGCACCGCAGTCTGTTGATGGATCTTTCGATCATCTTTAACACATTGAAGACAATTTTCGGCTTGAAAGGACGATAAGTTTTGGCACTCCACATCAGACAAAGAATTCGAAACCGTTATATCTTCATTATCGACATGCTGATGATCGTCGTTTGTGTTGTTTTCAGTTATCTGCTGCGTTTTGAATTTGATCAGTCTATGGCTGCGCTTTACATGCCATCGGCTTATTGGATGCTTGGACTCAGCCTGGTGATCAAACCGATCATCTACATTCGTTTCGGTTTGTACCGGCACCTTTGGGCTTATGCAAGCGTAGATGAGCTGCGGTTGATCCTGCTTGCTGTCGCGACGGCTTCCGCCTCGGTTTTTCTGCTCATGCTGGGTCTGCACAAGCTGAATGTTTTCAGCGGTTTCCCGCGTTCGGTGCCGATCATTGATTTTGCCCTCTCTCTCCTGGCTGTGGGCGGGATCCGTCTCGGCATCCGCATGATTTCCTCTCATAAAACGGCTCGTGCTGCAAAGGCCGCTCAGCGGTATATGAAACGGGTCCTGATCGTTGGCGCCGGTGAGGCCGGTGTGATGACCTGCAAGGAAATGATTAAAAATCCGCAGCTGCGTCTCAAACCGATCGGTTTCGTTGATGATGACAGCACGAAACTCGGGCAGGAGATCAACGGTGTCAAGGTGCTCGGGCTGACATCGAATACCGAGTCGATCATTGACCGTTATTATGTCGACACCGTCCTGTTTGCCATTCCCAGTGCGCCCGGACGGGTGGTCCGTCTTGTTTCGGAAATATGCCGGCAGAAAAATGTTCCCTTCCGTACCATGCCCGGTATCTATGAACTCATCGGCGGTGCTGTCAATATCAACCGCCTGCGGGAGGTGGAGATCACCGACCTGCTGCGGCGGGATCCTGTCAAACTGGATCAGGACAACGTGGGACCGATCCTTCGGGACAAGGTTGTACTCATCACCGGTGCCGGCGGTTCCATCGGGAGGGAAATTGCCCGCCAGACAGCCCGCTGGAATCCGAAAAAGATGCTCCTGCTGGGGCACGGGGAAAACAGCATTTTCGGAACCATGCTCATGATGAGCACGGAATTCCCGGACCTGGATGTTGAGCCGGTCATTGTGGACGTCCGTGACGCGAAACGCGTCCGCTGGGCCTTTGAGACTTACCGCCCGCAGATCGTTTTCCATGCCGCTGCGCATAAACATGTCCACCTGATGGAAGTGAACATCTCCGAGGCTGTCACCAACAACATCATCGGAACACGGAATGTGGTCCGGACGGCCAAAGAACATAACGTGGAGCGGTTTGTCATGATCTCCACCGACAAAGCCGTCCGTCCTGTCAACATCATGGGGGCGTCCAAGCGGGTCGCGGAGAACATCGTTCTGAATGAATCCATCGGCACGGACGCCAAATACACTGTGGTGCGTTTCGGCAACGTATTGGGCAGCCGCGGCAGCGTGGTGCCGATCTTCCAGGAGCAGATCCGCAGAGGCGGTCCGGTGACGGTCACTGATCCGAACATGGAACGCTATTTTATGACGATCCCGGAGGCGGTCTATCTGGTGCTGGAATCTGCCGGTTTGAGTGAAAACAGGGAGACTTTTGTGCTGGACATGGGCAAGCAGGTCCGCATCATGGACCTTGCGGAGGATCTGATCCGTCTTTCCGGCCTGGAACCGGGACGGGATATCGAGATCCGTTTCACCGGCATCCGCCCGGGTGAAAAGCTCAGCGAGGACCTTTGGAACAAAGGGCAGACGCTGGAGCCAACCATGCATCCGGATATTTTCAAACTCGAACGCCATGACCTGATCCCGGCTGAGAAACTCGAGCCTCTCATTGACCGTCTGAACGAACTGGCCCAGGAAGAAAAGGAAGATGAGATCCGCAAGCTGCTGAACGGCATCATCCCGGATGCAAATTTGCTTAATTGTTAGTTTCTGGTTTCTGGTTTCTGGTTACTGGTAATATGTGCCTTTTGTGTTAAAATATAACAAAATCAGTTGTGGAGATAATAATGGCTGTTCGTAGTTATGAAGAATTAGATGTTTGGCAAATTTCAATCGATTTGGTGATGGATGTATATAAAATCGTGAAGTTTTTGCCGAAGGAAGAATTATATGCCTTGTCTGACCAGATTCGGCGTGCAGTTGTTTCTATCCCATCTAATATAGCGGAAGGGCAGCAAAGGATGTCTGCAAAAGATTTTATCAGGTTTCTGGCAATATCAAAAGGTTCTCTTGCAGAATTAAAAACACAGATAATTGTTGCTGAAAGGCTTAAATTTCTGACAGCCGAACAATCCCATCCGATTTTACAAAAATGTGATACGGTAGGCAGAATGATTAATGGTTTGATCAGAAGTATTCTTGAGAACCCAAATTTATATCAACACCCCGCATTAGCGAACCAGAAACCAGCAACCAGTAACCAGCAACCAAAATGACTCAAATTTGCAAAGACCAATGGCAATCATTCTGCCGACAAAATCCTTCTCATTCCCTTCTCCAGACTGCGGAATGGGGGGAGTTAAAATCCGGGTTCGGATGGACTCCAACATATGTTTCCACCGAAAGCGCCGGAGCAATGGTGCTCTTCCGTCATCTTCCCGCCGGATTCACGATCGGCTACATTCCCCGCGGTCCCTTCGGACGGGACTTCAGCGCTCTGTGGCCCGGGATCCATGCGCTGTGCCGGAAAAACCGTGCGGTATTTTTGCGGGTCGAACCGGATTTCTGGCAGGGAACACCGGAAGCGAATGCGCTGGAATACAGCATGGAAGGGTTCATCCCGGCCTTCGCGACTGTTCAGCCGCCGCGCACCATCGTTGTCCCGCTGGAAGGATCCGAGGATGACTGGCTCGCCCGTATGAACCAGAAGACCCGCTACAACATCCGCTTATCTCAGAAAAAAGATCTGACAGTTCAGGAGAGCGATGACGTTGCTGTGTTCCATCAGCTGATGGAGACCACCGGCACCCGTGATGCCTTTTCGGTCCATTCCGAAAGCTATTACCGCAAAGCGCTGGACTGTTTCAAAGCGGATCACAAAGCCCGCATCATTCTTGTCAGCTATCACGAAAAGCCGCTGAGCGCCCTGATGCTCTTCACGGAAGGCTCCCGGGGCTATTACCTTTACGGGGCATCCTCCAATGAGGAACGGAACCGCATGCCGAATTATCTGGCGCAATGGACTGCCATGAGGCTCAGCAGGGAAGCCGGATGTACGGAATATGACCTGTGGGGCATTCCCGATGAGGACGAAGAAACGCTGGAAGCCCAATTTCAGGAGCGGCACGACGGCCTTTGGCAGGTCTATCGCTTCAAGCGCGGCTTTGGCGGGCAGGTCCTGCGCACTATGGGCTCTTACGATTATGTATATTCTCCCCTGCTTTATAAGGCTGTCAAATTTGCGGACGAACAACGCAGAAAGCGAACCGCCGCATGAGTTCACAACCGCTTCCCGAAAACTGGAATGAGATCATCGCCGGGCTGCCCGGAGCTTCCCTTCTGCAGACTTCCCAATGGGCTGAGGTCAAAGCGCGGATGGGCTGGGAGGCCTTTCCGAAGCTCTGGAAAAGAACTGACGGAACGGTGGAAGCTGCCGCATTGATCCTGAAACGTCCCATCGAGCTGGGGCCGCTGCACAGCGGGATGAATTTCCTTTATGTTCCCCGCGGACCGTTGATGGACTGGAGCGATGATGATCTTCGGGATCGGGTACTGTCTGATCTGGCAGCATTTGGAAGACAGCAGAAGGCGATTTTTGTCAAAATCGATCCGGATGTGCCGCTCTCTTTCGGTGAGTCGGGCACGGATGAATTCCGTGAAAATGCTGCCGGACAGAAGCTGCTGGCTTATTACCGGCAAAACGGCTGGGTGAGGTCCCCTCAGCAGATCCAGTTTGCCAATTCCGTCTGGATCGACACCGAACCTTCTCTCGACGAACTGCTTGCCAACATGAAGCAGCGGACCCGCTATAAAGTTCGTCTGGCAGAGAAAAAAGGCGTGACCGTTCGCAGAGGGGGGCCGGATGATTTCAGCGCGATCGCAGATCTTTATGCAGAGACAAGCGCCCGGGACGGGTTCCTGATCCGTGACAAAGCTTACTATCTGGATGTCTGGCAGCGTTTCAGCGCCTCCGGGATGCTCACGCCCCTGATCGCGGAGGTCGGGGAAAAAATGGTGGCGGCGGTGATGATTTTTGTCACAGGTGATACAGCCCGCTATGTCTATGGCATGTCCGGACCGGAGCACCGGGAGAAAATGCCGAACTACCTGCTGCAGTGGAAAGCTATAAAACTCGCGAAGGAAAAGGGCTGCCGCACCTATGACCTGTGGGGCGCACCGGATGAGTTCAATGAAGAGGACCGTATGTGGGGTGTTTACCAGTTCAAGCGCGGCCTGGGCGGTGAAGTGGTCATCACACCCGGCGCCTGGGACCTTCCGCTGCAGAAAAAGGCCTATGACCTTTTTATTTACTCGCTGCCGAAATTCATTGCGATGCTGAAAAAATTTTCCGCCGGGAAGAAAAACTTAAAAAAACTATGAACTTCTTTACTGATATTCCCGTTTGTGTTATACTTTCTTAATAAAATTGGTAGTGATATATATATATATATATATATTCCTCCGATCCGTCGCAAACGAAATCAAAAAACTGTACCCGGCAGGGGCAGTTACCTTAAAAAATAATAATTCACTGTTCCTGCAGAAGGTGCAGATTGAGGTTGGATGGTTCGACAAGCTTTTTCGGCGCTTTATATTATTTTGATAGTGGCATTGGTTATCTGTTTTTATTTTGCGCGCCGCTCTCAAAAAGCAATCAGTTCCTCTGTTGCGCTGATGCTCCTGGCGCTGACACCGCCGGTCATCGGGAATATGATGATCATTTCCACTTCAGATCTCATTACTGCCAGAATCGGTTACTACATTTATTTCCTGGGCATGAACGCATCCATGTTTGCCCTGCTCAAATTCACCTTTGCTTATTGTAAAATTGACTGGCCTAACCAGACATTGAAGCGCATTGTCTATGGCCTGATGATCATCGATACCCTGCAATATTTTTTCAATCCGTTTTTCCATCAGGCATTTTCTACCAAACCGATCATGGTTGATGGCAGGATCTATCACAGTCTCATTCCTTTTGCCGGGCAGTTCTTTCACAGACTCGTGGATTACGGCATTTTTATCGCGGTGCTCCTGATTTTCTTCGTGAAGACGATCCGGTCGCCGCGTTTTTATTCCGAGCGCTATTCTTCATTACTGATCACCATGGTTGTTGTCGGTGCCTGGGAAACTTTCTACATCTTTTCCAAAAGTCCGATCGACCGTTCCATGATCGGTTTTGGCGTTTTCGGGCTGGTTGTTTTTTATTTTTCGCTTTATTACCGTCCGGTGCGGCTGCTGGACCGGATGCTGGCCAATATCGCCTCGGATTTGCCGGACGCTCTTTTTTTCTTTGATGCGTCCGGACGCTGTATCTGGGCAAACTCGCCCGGCATCAAACTGGTGAA
The DNA here is from genome assembly GCA_964459115.1 of uncultured Leptolinea sp. Taxonomy (GTDB): domain Bacteria; phylum Chloroflexota; class Anaerolineae; order Anaerolineales; family Anaerolineaceae; genus Flexilinea. Next base: position 19,426 of record CAYWKZ010000032.1, read on the forward strand.
AATCGAAAATGAAGATTTTGAACCGGCCGGTGATCGTTTGATTGAAATGTTTGATCTGCCGGATCTCCGTACTGGTGAGTCCATGATGCGAACCCGTCGGAATGTCGGGACCGGCTGGAAAGAGCGCCATTATGTGATTGAAAAGCATGAAATCACGGACAATGACCGCGTGACCGGCTTCTTTGTTTCGATTCGGGATGATACAGCCGAACAGCGTGCGATGGAGCATCAGGTTTATCTTGCCAACCACGACAGCCTGACCGGATTTTATACCCGTGAATATCTTTACAGACGCATAAAACAGACGCTTCATGCAAATTCTGCGGTTGACTATTGTGTCGTTTTTCTGGATGCGAACAATTTCAAGGTTGTCAATGACATATACGGGAATGATTTCGGCGATTTTGCCCTGACATATATTGCAGACTGGGTTCGGGAACATTTCCCGGCAAGCAGCATTTACGGCCGCATTTCCGGAGATATGTTCGGTGCGCTGATGCCTGTTGCTGATTTTGACGCGGATTATCTGGAGCATGAACTGGCGAATTTCAAGATCCGGGAAGGCAAAGTGGAGCATCCGCTGCTGATGCATCTGGGCGTTTACAATGTCACGGAACCCGGGCTGGATGTTTCCGTTATGTTCGACAGGGCACGGATGGCGCTGACGACCATCAAAGATGAATTCCAGACACATATAGCCTATTATGATGACGATATGCGGGAGAAAGTGCTTTGGGATCAGATGATTTCGACGCAGCTCAGCGAGGCGCTCGCGAACAAACAGGTTCAGCCTTATCTGCAGCCGGTGGTGGATGTGAACGGAAATGTTGTCGGTGCGGAAGCGCTGGTCCGCTGGAAACACCCGATCGACGGGCTGCTCTCCCCGAATTCTTTCATCCCTGTCTTTGAGCGCAACGGCATGATCGCTGAGGTGGATCGCTATATGTGGCGCAGCGCCTGTGAGATCCTGGCCCGCTGGAAAAAGATGGGCTGGGACGACCTGTTCATTTCCGTCAATATTTCCCCGAAAGATTTTTATTTCATGAATGTTGCCGCTGAGGTGGAATCCGTAGTGAAAGAATATGGCATTGACCCTACCAGGCTGCGGGTGGAAATCACCGAGACTGCTATGATGGATGACATCGACAACCGTGTTCAGATTTTGAACGATCTGCAGCAGCATGGGTTTATGGTGGAGATGGATGACTTCGGCAGCGGTTATTCCTCCCTGAACATGCTCAAAGATATGCCGGTGGAGGTCATCAAACTGGACATGGTCTTTTTGAAGAAAAGCCACAACGATGTCAAAGCCCGCAAGATCCTCAACCATATTGTCAAGCTTTCGGAAGACCTGGGTGTGACTTCGCTCACAGAGGGTGTTGAGACTGTCGACCAGTATCAGATGCTGGTCGGGATGGGCTGCAAGCTTTTCCAGGGATATTACTTCGCCCGGCCTATGCCGGTGGAAGAATTTGAGATCTTCAGTCAGACCCGCCGGGAATAATCCACTTTTCCTGATTATGTTATAATTACTTAGAAAGATACACTCGCACTGCAAGTGTATAACATATTCAGCAGGAACTGTTCCTGTTGTCTCAAAAAGGATGGTGTTATGATTTCACGGATCGAGGGAATAGCAGCGGAAGTTGAGAGCGATGGTGTGGTCGTGATGGTTGGCGGACTGGGACTGAAGGTTTTCACCCCGCAGCCGCTCCTGAACGAAATCGAAACCGGAAAACCGGTGGCGCTCCGGACACACCTGATCGTCAAGGAAGACCTGCTGGCCCTTTACGGGTTCAAAAACGAAGATGAACTGAACATGTTCACGCTGCTGCTGGGCGTGAGCGGTGTGGGACCGAAGCTGGCGCTCTCGATCCTTTCCAATACCACCACCGATGCCATCCGCCGGGCGGTAGTCCAGGAACAGCCGGATTTCCTTGCCCGTATTCCCGGGCTGGGAAAAAAGACTGCCCAGAAGGTCGTGCTGCACCTGCAGGGGAAGATCAGCGAACCGGCAGGCGGCGGCCTGGCAGACCTTCATAATACCGATTATGAGGTGGTTGAGGCATTGACCGCGCTCGGCTACAGCATCGTCCAGGCGCAGACCGCGGTTCAGTCCCTGCCGAAAAACACCCCGGATGATGTGGAAGAGAAGCTCAGGCTCGCGCTGCAGTCTCTGGCTTAACCGGTTTTACCGGTAATAAAGAGGTTTATTATCACCAGAAATATGAAATATTCTCACTTGGCGCTTATCAATAACTCCGGAACGCCCTATGATTCCATGGCAGACCTGGTGATCCATGCTCCTATCGGCGAGGTGTTTGCATCTTTAAAAATATAATAAAGAAAACTCAGGAAAATTCAAAAAACGCCTTAGTGCGTCTTTCCTAAATAATAACAGGTTAATAGAATAATTTCTCAATATAATCTTCTCGATCATAGTAGAGGTTAAAAATAATTATTTTGTCATCAATAATTCTATAAATTACATAATTAGGTGGAACATATAATTGGCGATAATCTGTCTTAAATCCATAGAAATCATGTAAAGAAATTCCCTGGTTAGGGAATCTTTTTAGACTTGTAATACGTGATTTTAGGTTTTTTTCTTTCTCTTTAGCAATTTTCGGACCGAATTCTTCCTTCAAGTACTCCCGAATTTTTTCTATTTTTTGAATACTCTCAGGGGAATATATCAGTTTTTTCATTCTTCATCCCATCCAAGAATATGATGGGCTTCCTCTTCTGAAAGCCAGGAATTATTGCGATCATTCTTTTCCTGAATCTTATTTAATTCACTAATCAATTTGTTAAATGTGATTTGTTTTTCCATTAAATCCAATTCTTTACGTGGAATAAGAACATATTCTTCATTATTTTCGGATGAAAAGTAGATACGTTCGCCATTATGAGCATCCTTCAAAACATCGGGAAGAAAATCTGTTTCAATTGTGCTGATGTTTTCCATTTGATTTATCCTCCTATTTAATTATACTGTAAAAAACAGCAGCTGCATTATTTTGCAGCTGTTGTTTCCAGAAAGGCAAGCAAAAAACCTGATATATTCACATTTCTTGTTTTTATACGAAGTCGATCTCTTTGCCCAGTCGCTTGTACATGGTCTTTTTGACCGCGCGGAAGATGTTTTCATATCCCGTGCAGCGGCAGAGATGACCGGAGAGCAGCTTGCGCAGTTCCGCATCGCTGTATAGCTTCCCCGCGTTCAGGATCTCAGCCGCGGTCATGATGAAGCCTGGCGTGCAGAAGCCGCACTGGATGGCGGTCTCGTCGATGAAAGCCTGCTGGATGTCGGAAAGCTCCCCGTTTGGACCTTCCAGCCCTTCCAGCGTCAGGATGGTCTTGCCTTCTGCCCAGACGGCCAGGTAAATGCAGGAGTTGAAGGCCTCGCCGTTGATCAAAACGTTGCAGGCGCCGCATTCCCCGACTTCACAACCTTTTTTGACGGAGGTCAGATGATACTCATTGCGCAGCATGTCGGTAAGGGATGCCCGTACGTCGACCACTCTTTCGACATCCTTGCCGTTGATGTTGCAGTGAACTACTTTGTACTGGCTCATGCGATTTCTCCTCCCGCTCTGTGAATTGATTCGGTCAACGCCCGTTTGGCCATTTCCACCGCGATGTGCTGACGGAAGGCTTTGCTGGCACGCCAGGAATCACGCGGGTTGATGTCCTTCAGCACCGCGTGTGCAAATTCATCGATCCTGGCTTCCGTCGGAACGGCGCCATTGGCCACTGCTTCCGCACTTGGACAGCGCATCGGCACCGGACCGGCGACGCCGTAAGCAATGCGGGCCCGGTCGATGGTCTTTTTGTCTGCCGACATGCGGACGTTGACACTGCATCCCAGCGAGGCGATCTCCATGGCATTGCGCATGCCGTATTTGATGTAGTGCCCGAAGGTGTTCTCATAGCTGGCCTTCGGGACCAGGATCGCTGTCTGGATCTCGCCTTCATCGGCCCGGATGTCAACGACACCGGCTTTGAGGTAAAAATCTTTGATGGGCAGACGGCGAACGCCGTTTTTACCTGTCAGTTCCACAATGGCTTCCCAGGCATGCAGGGTTGAGGCGGAGTCAGCTGAGGTGACACCGTTGCAGGTGTTGCCGCCGATGGTGCCGATGTTGCGGATCTGCGGGGAACCGACCTGGTCGACTGCTTCTCCGAGAACGTTGATATATTTTTGAATGATCGGGTCATGGGTGATGTGGGAAAAGCTGGTCAGCGAACCGATGCGGATGTTTTCCTCTTCGTCAAGAGAAACGCCGCGCATGGCGTCGATCATGTAAATGGAGATCAGCTCTTTCCCGGCCCGTTTGCCTTCACGCATCTGCACGAGCACGTCCGAACCGCCGGCGATGATCTGGGCTTCGGGATGTTCCAGACGAAGCTGAATGGCATGTTCCACGCTTTCGGCTTCATATAATGCTTTCATATCGTACATGCTATTTTTCCTCCTTTTCATCAAGCCAGCTGTCATGGATCAGTCCTGCCTTGCTGAGCTCGGCATAAAGGACATGCGGATTGATCGGAATATGATT